>MERG01000140.1 GCA_001771985.1 Betaproteobacteria bacterium RIFCSPLOWO2_12_FULL_62_13
ATTGTGATGGTAAATACAGACCCCCGAAATGGCGCTGAGCTTGGCGCACCGTTTTTTCAGGCGACTGTCGCCGCTGCAATGGATTACCAGGTTGAAGTCATTCTCACGGCACGCGCCGGTGAGCTGGCAAAAAGGGGAGTGGCGGAAAAACTCTTCGTCAAGGAAGGTTCTCCCAAGAGCGTTTACGATTTTATCAAGGACGCTCATGAGGCGGGCGTGCATTTCAAGGTTTGTACGCCCACCCTCGATCTATGGGGCAATGATCTGATCCCGGAGATCGAAGAAACGGTGGGTGGGGCCTACGTCATCCAGCAGGCGATGGACGAAAACGTTGTCACTTTCACTTATTGAGTGAAAATCTCCTCCCGACAAGCCTGGCGTATCCTGGAAACGGCGGAACAGCTATGTTCCGCCGTTGTCGTGTCCGAAGCGATCGAACGGCTCGCGCGGGAGATCAGTGCCCAACTGCAGGATCATTATCCGCTGGTGCTGGGC
Organism: Betaproteobacteria bacterium RIFCSPLOWO2_12_FULL_62_13; assembly: GCA_001771985.1. Lineage (GTDB taxonomy): Bacteria > Pseudomonadota > Gammaproteobacteria > Burkholderiales > SG8-41 > DSOT01. The sequence continues at coordinate 496 of MERG01000140.1, forward strand.
GTGATGCGCGGCAGCGTGGTGTTTGCGGGGCAGTTGCTGCCTTTGCTCAGGTTTCCTCTGGAGTTCGACTACCTGGATGTCACGCGTTATCGCGACACGACTCGAGGCGGCGCGATTAGCTGGCGAGTCAGCCCGGGAACTGCCGTGGCGGGGCGAGTGGTGCTGGTGATCGATGACATCCTCGACGAGGGCCAGACATTGGCGGCGATTCGTGAAAAAATGCTCGCTGCCGGCGCGCAAGCGTTCTATAGCGCGGTTTTCGCTGACAAGGAAATCGGGCGCGCCAAGCCGATCAGCGCCGATTTCGTCGGTGTCCGGCTTCCCAATCGTTATGTATTCGGCTTCGGCATGGATGTGAAAGGCGCGTGGCGCAACCTGCCGGCGATCTATGCGCTCAAAGACAGTGATGGGTAATGGGTAATGGGTAATGGGCGATGGGTGGTGTGAGATGACTGGAGTTACGTCGTATTCCGCAAGTCTGACAGGGAGCGCCGTGCGCATTATGGGGACAAAGCGAAAGTATGTGCGCTCTTACTCATCACTCATCACTCATCACTCATCACTGTCATGCTAGCAATCATCGGCGGCAGCGGTCTCACGCAACTCGCGAATCTGGAGGTTACGCGCCGTCAGGTCGTGCGCACGCCGTATGGCGAGCCCTCCGGGGCGCTGACGTTCGGAACGATCCGTAAAGCCGAGGTAATTTTTCTCGCGCGTCATGGCTACGGGCACAGCATTCCGCCGCACGAAGTCAATTATCGTGCCAACATCTGGGCGCTTGACTCACAGCGGGCAAGGGACGTCGTATCGGTCGCGTCCGTCGGTGGCATTCGCGCCGACCTTGGGCCCGGAACGCTGATTGTGCCCGATCAGATCATTGACTACACCTACGATCGCAAAGGCACCTTTTACAGCACTACCGACCACAGTGTGACGCACATCGATTTCACTTTTCCGTACTGTGAACGAATGCGCCAGCGCTTGCTCAGGGCCGCGGCGGCGGCGGGCGAAGAAGTCGTTGCGGGCGGGACTTACGCCGCGACACAGGGGCCGCGGCTGGAGACGGCGGCGGAAATTAACCGTCTCGAGCGTGACGGCGCCGACATCGTTGGCATGACGGGGATGCCGGAAGCGGCCCTCGCACGCGAGATTGGCTTGTGCTACGCGGCGATCGCGGTGGTCGTCAACTACGCCGCCGGACGTGGCGCAAGCGCCAGCGGGGTCCGGCTCGACGACATTCTTGCCGTATCGCAGAAGGCCATGGCACGGGTGCGCAATGTTCTCGATTATTTGGTGACGCTCGATGGCGATTAGGCCCGTGCTCAGAATGGGCGACGCTCGTCTGCTGGAACGGGCGCGCCCGGTCGCGCGTTGCGATACGCCGGAACTGCATGCGCTGGTGGCCGACATGCAGGATACGATGCGGGCGCTTAGCGGCGCCGGGCTCGCCGCGCCGCAGATTGGAGTCGGGCTCCAGGTGGTGATTTTCGGCGTCGATCACAATCCACGCTATCCCAACGCCGAACCGGTGCCGCACACGGTTTTGGTCAACCCAACGCTGACACCGATTGGCGAGGAAATGGAAGAGGGGTGGGAAGGTTGTCTTTCCCTGCCCGGTATGCGCGGGTTGGTGCCGCGTTACAGGGATCTGCGATATCAGGGCTTTGACCAGCGCGGCAACGCGATCAACCGGCTCGTGAGCGGATTCCACGCGCGTGTGGTGCAGCACGAATGCGACCACCTCGCAGGAATTCTCTACCCGATGCGCATTCGCGACCTGCGTAACTTCGGCTTCATCGAAGAGCTCTTTCCCAGCGAGGACATTGCCTGCGACTGACCGTCCTCAGTCCTCAATCCTCAGTCCTCAGTCCTCAATCCCAGCACCGCCTTAGGTTCTTAGCTGTTCGACAAGATCGCTTTCGAATCTGACCACGGTCTTGGGGTCGTTGAGCGCAGCGCCGGTGACGAGAAACGTGTCCTCGGCGCGCGATCCCAGCGTACTGATTCTGGCGGTGTGCAGATTGACGTCGTATGCCGTCAGCACGCGCGCAATCCGCGAGAGCAGACCCGGGCGGTCGCCCGCGATCACCGAGAGCACCTTGTAAGTTCCTTTCTCGTCGGGCTGGATGTTGACTTCCGGGGAGATCGGAAAGTGGCGCAACTGCCGGCTGAGCCTGGAATTGGTGAGCGGGGGCAGCGGGCTCTTGTGCAACAGGCGCTCCCCGAGTTCGAACTCGAAAAAGCTGATCAGATCGCGATACTGTGGCCGCCGGTTGCTGGGGTCATGCACCTGGAAGCTATCGAGCGCATGGCCATGGCGCGTGGTGTAGATTTTGGCTTCGAAAATGTCGTAGCCGATGTTCTCGAAAAAGCTGCAGATGCGCGCGAACAGTTCCTTCTGGTCGGGGATGTACACCATCACCTGCAGCCCTTCGCCGGCCGGCGACAACCGCGCCTTGATCACGGGTTTCTGGATGTTGACGCGGTAGTAGAGCAGGCGCGTATGCCACGCGATTTCCTGCGGGTCATGGCGCAGGAAATAGGCGTTGTCGAGCTGGTTCCATAGCTTCTCATGCGCGTCTTGCGGCAGGGTATAAAGCCGCAGCTTGGCCAACGCTTCGTTCTGGCGCGCCTGAAGGCTGCTTTCCAGGCTGGGCCTCTCGCCTGCGAGCAGCCGCCGCGTGGCGTGAAAGAGATCCTCGATGAGCTTCGCTTTCCACGCGTTCCACACCTTCGGGCTGGTGCCGTGGATATCGGCGACCGTGAGCAGGTAGAGTGCGGTGAGCCGCCGCTCGTCGCCAACGCGTTGCGCGAATGCGCGAATCACATCGGGATCGGTGAGATCCCGCTTTTGCGCGGTGATCGACATGACGAGATGGTGCTCGACGAGCCAGGCGGCCAGGTCGGTATCCTCACGCGCCAGGGCGTGCGCCTGGCAGAAGCGCCGGGCGTCGACTTTGCCCAGTTGCGAATGGTCGCCGCCGCGCCCTTTGGCGATGTCGTGGAACAACGCCGCGAGATAGAGCACTTCCGGGCGCGCGAAATCGCTCATCAGGCGACTGCACAGCGGAAACTCGTGAGCGAGTTCAGGAATCGAAAAACGCCGCAGGTTGCGCACCACACGCAGCACGTGCTCATCCACCGTGTACACATGATAAAGATCGTGCTGCATCTGGCCGACAATACGGCCGAACGCGGGCAGGTAGCGACCGAGAATTCCGTACTGGTTCATGCGCCGCAGGGCGCGCTCCACGTGCGACGGACTTCTCAGGATCTGCATGAACTGCTCCCGGTTGACGGGATTGCGGCGGAACGCGGGATTGATGCGGCGCCGGGCGCGCCACAGGGCCCGCAGGGTGCTTGCGGTCATGCCTTTGAGTTCGTGGTGCTGCTGCAGCAGCGCGATGCTTTCCAGCAGCGTGCTCGGTTCGCGCTCAAACAGGCCTTCATCGCGCGCCTCCAGCAGCTCGCCGCGGATACCGAAACGCCGGTTGATCGCGTGATACTCCCTGTCACGCGACGGAGAAACGCGCGCTTTCAGGTTCTGCAACACGATGCTGTTGAGTTGGGTTACCGCCTGGGCCGTGCGGTGATAGCGCTGCATGAGTTGCTCGCTCGCCAGCCGATGCGGGCGGTCCTGCAGGTTGAACTGTGTTGCGAGCGCCGATTGATGGTCGAAAAGCAGTCGGTCTTCGCGGCGGCCAGCCAGGTAATGCAGGCGAATGCGCAGCGTCTGCAGGAACAACTCGTGGCGCTGGATCTCGCGCGCGTCCTGCAGCGTGATGAGGCCCCGGCGCGCCAGTTCACGCCAGCTCTTGCCGATATCGCCGGCACGTGCAATCCACAGGATATTGTGCAGATCCCGCAGGCCACCTGCACTTTCCTTGATATTGGGCTCGAGATTGGTTTCCTGATACCGCTCATGGCGCTGTTGTTGCTCGAGCTGCTTCGCCTGCATGAAAACGGCCGGATCGAGTGCGTCGCGCATCGCCCTGACGAACTTGCGCAGCAGATCACGGTTACCGCTGAGCAGGCGTGCCTCAAGCAGGCTGGTCTGCACGGTCACATCCTGAGCCGCGAGCTCCACGCATTCGGCGATGGTACGCACGCTGTGTGGGGCTTCAAGCCCGATATCCCACAGCGTACCGATAAAGCTTTCCAGTTTCTGTTGCAGCACGATGTCCGCCGCTCCGGGCAACAGGATCAACAGGTCGATATCGGAATGGGGAAAGAGCTGGCCGCGGCCGTAGCCGCCGACCGCCAGCAGCGCCAGTTCGCACGGCAGATCGTGGGTCGACCACACCTGTCGCAGTTGGCGGTCAATGAGGGTGCTGTGCCGGTGCAGCAGTTCGCCTGCAGCGGGCCGGACAAAAAAGGCGAGCCTGAGCGCCTCGCGTTCCGCGGCAAGCATGGTTTTCCACCGGCCAGCCTGCGGCTTGAGCCGGACGGTGGCAGGTCTGATACTCGGTCCGGTCACGGCGCTCGGGAGTCGGGGCCGGGCATGGGCGGCTGCCCGCGAAGGGCGGAGCAGGTTCCATCGACGTCAAGTCGATGGATAGCGCCCCGAACGCGGCCTCTCGCAGAGTGGTGCGGGAAGGGGCGCAAGGGGCTGCGTCGGCTGCTCTTGAACGGAACGCTATTGCGGCTGCTCCCGCGAACGGGCCTGCGGCTAACGAGTCGCAGCCGCCCCCGGACTCGGGCAATTGTGCGCCGGATGTAACGGGCAATGTGCGCCTTCACGGTCACATCCCCGTAAACGGGGCCCCTGTTCCGCGTTCCGGCGCACCAGGCGAGAGCGTGAGCACCTCATGTCCGGTTTCAGTTACCAGGACGGTGTGCTCCCACTGCGCCGACAAACTGTGGTCCTTGGTGACGATAGTCCAGCCATCCGCGAGCTGGCGGATGTCAGGTTTGCCCGCATTGATCATCGGTTCGACGGTGAAAGTCATGCCGGGTTGCAGCAGGAGACCGGTTCCCGGCCGGCCGTAATGCAGCACCTGCGGTTCTTCATGAAATTTGGTTCCAATGCCGTGGCCACAGAACTCGCGCACCACGCTATAGCCATTGCGTTCCGCGTGTTCCTGGATCGCGTGTCCGATGTCCCCGAGAAAGCCGCCCGGCTTGACCGCATCGATGCCGCGCCACATACATTCGTAAGTGATTTCGCACAGCCGCTTTGCCTGAATCGACGGCTGACCGACGTAGAACATGCGGCTGGTATCGCCATGATAGCCGTCCTTGATGACCGTAATGTCAATGTTGATGATGTCTCCAGGCTTGAGCCTCTTCTCGCCCGGCACGCCATGGCAGACCACATGGTTGACCGAGGTGCAGATCGACTTCGGGAAGGGCTGATATCCGGGTGGCGCGTAGTTGAGGGGCGCTGGCGTCGTTTTCTGCTGTCCGACCATGTATTCGTGACACAGCCGGTCGAGATCGCCAGTCGTGGCGCCGGGTCTGACGTAAGGGGCGATAACGTCGAGCACTTCGGCGGCCAGGCGGCCAGCCGTTCGCATTTTTTGAATTTCTTCGGGGGATTTGATGTTGACTGCCATAACAATCCGGGATGGGGTGCTGCCCGGCGGAACGTATCCAAGTGCTTGGTTTTTCAAGAAACCGCGATTGTAGACCAGAACAGATAGCGATTGTATCGGGAGTTGGGGCTGCACGCCGCGCCAACATAAACCTTGAGCAGCAGAATTTTAGCGTGTTAAAATAAAAAGTTAGCTCGATCGGAGCGGACGGGCTGAAGTTCACACACCCGCATGAAATAGGTCAGGGTGCCTGCCGCAGGAGCGGCCGGTGTTGACGCGGGTGGAGGCTCAACCTATCTTGGAGTAGACATGTCAGTCACGATGCGTGAGATGCTTGAAGCGGGTGTTCATTTCGGACATCAGACCCGCTATTGGAATCCGAGGATGGCGCCGTACATCTTCGGGCACCGCAACAAAATTCATATTGTAAACCTGGAAAAAACCTTGGCCATGTACCAGGACGCGCTCAAGTTCGTTCGCCACCTGGCGGCCAACAAGGGCACGGTGCTGCTTGTGGGCACCAAGCGCCAGGCCCGCGAAATCATCAAGGAGGAGGCGCAACGCTGCGGCTCGCCGTACGTGGACTACCGCTGGCTAGGCGGGATGCTCACCAACTACAAGACGGTAAAGCAGTCGATCAAGCGCCTTAAGGACATGGAAGCAATGGTCCAGGACGGATCGATCGAGAAACTCCCCAAGAAAGAGGCCTTGCGTTATCAGCGGGAGATTGCGAAACTCGATCGCAGCCTCGGCGGCATCAAGGACATGAATGGCTTGCCCGACGCCATGTTCGTGATTGACGTCGGCTACCAGAAGGGAGCGGTATCAGAAGCCAACAAACTCGGCGTTCCGGTGATCGGGGTCGTCGACACCAACCACTCGCCCGAAGGCATCGATTACGTGATTCCCGGCAACGATGACTCGAGCCGCGCCATCCGTCTCTACGCGCGCGGCGTGGCCGATGCGATTCTTGAGGGCCGAACGGACAGCGTCAAGGAAATCGTGCGCGGCGGCGACGAGTTCGTCGAAGTCGAAGAAGGCGAAGATGTCGAGGCGTGACCCGCGGCGAACCTGCAGCAAGGGGCGCGAGCCCCTTTTTTTTAACCGGTGGAGCATCGAATGACGGAAATTACCGCAAGCATGGTAAGGGAGTTGCGCGAGAGGACCGACGCGCCGATGATGGAATGCAAGAAGGCGCTGACCGAAGCGGGGGGCGATTCGACGCGAGCCGAGGAAATCCTCCGCATCAGACTCGGCAACAAGGCAAGCAAGGCCGCTTCTCGCATCACGGCCGAAGGTATTGTGGCCACGCACATCACGGGCGACGGCAAGCTTGGCGCGATAGTGGAAGTCAACTGCGAGACCGACTTTGTCGCGAAAAACGCGGAGTTCATTGCGTTCGCGCGCACGCTGGCGCAGCGGGTGGCCTCGGACAATCCGCCCGATCTCGCAACGCTCTCATCCCTCAAGCTGAAGGACGCGTCCGTCGACGAGGCGCGCAAGACCTTGATCGGCAAGATCGGCGAGAATTTGGCCGTCCGCCGGTTTGCGCGCATGACGGCGAAGGGAAGACTTGTCAGCTACGTTCATGGCGGCGCGAAAATCGGTGTGATCGTCGACGTCGTGGGAGGGGATGACGCGCTCGCCAAGGATCTCGCCATGCACATCGCGGCCAGCAAACCCGTGGCGCTGTCCGGGGACGGCGTTCCTGCGGTGATCGTTCAGAAGGAACGGGACATCGCTCTGGCGAAGGCGGCGGAATCGGGCAAGCCGGCTAACATCGTGGAAAAAATGGTGGAAGGCGCGGTCCAGAAATTCCTCAGGGAGATCACTTTGCTCGGCCAGCCGTTCGTGAAGAACGACAAACAGAGCGTCGAAAAGCTGCTGAAGTCAAACGGCGCGTCGGTCGCGAGCTTCGTGCTTTATGTAGTCGGCCAAGGCATCGAGAAGAGAAAAGACGACTTCGCTGCCGAAGTTATGGCGCAAGTCGGTCAGGCGAGGGGTTCGTCGCGCTTGGCCCGGACAAACTCCTGATAGCGAGACCACCATGCCGGAGACGCCCGCTTATAAACGCATCCTGCTTAAACTCAGCGGCGAGGCGTTAATGGGCGAGGACAGTTATGGCATCAATCGCACCACGATCGAGCGCATCGTCGAGGAAATCGCCGAGGTGGCGAATCTCGGGGTCGAAGTGGCGGTGGTCATTGGCGGCGGCAACATCTTTCGCGGCTTGGCGCCCGCCGCCGCCCACATGGACCGCGCGACCGCGGATTACATGGGGATGCTCGCCACCGTGATGAACGCGCTCGCCCTGCAGGATGCGATGCGGCGAGTGAACCTGATAAGCCGCGTGCAGTCGGCGCTCAACATCGAGCAGGTCGTCGAACCCTACATCCGCGGCAAGGCGATGCGCTACCTGGAAGAGGGCAAGGTCGTGATTTTCGCGGCCGGCACCGGCAACCCTTTTTTTACGACCGATACGGCGGCAGCGCTCCGGGGGATGGAAATGAACGTTGATCTGGTGCTGAAAGCGACCAACGTCGACGGGGTCTACACCGACGACCCGAAGACTCATCCCGACGCGATGCGCTACAAGCACCTGACCTTTGACGAGGCGATCATCAAAAATCTCAAGGTCATGGATGCGACAGCGCTTACACTGTGCCGCGACCAGCAACTGCCGATCAACGTGTTCAGCATTTTCAAGCCCAGAGCGCTCAAGCGCGTCGTGCTGGGCGACGACGAAGGAACGATGGTTCACGCAAGAGACGGAGGTGCATGATGATTGCCGACGTGAAAAAGACTGCGGAACAAAAGATGAAGAAGACGCTCGAAGCGCTCAAACATGACCTTGCCAAGATTCGCACTGGACGGGCCCATACCGGGCTGCTCGACCACATCGTGGTAGATTACTATGGCACGCCGACCGCGATCCCCCAAGTCGCCAACGTGACGCTGCTTGATGCGCGGACCATAGGCGTCACTCCGTGGGACAAGAAGATGATCGGGGTGGTCGAGAGGGCGATACGCGATTCCGATCTGGGATTGAACCCCGCGACACAGGGGGATATCGTGCGGGTACCAATGCCGCCGCTCACCGAGGAGCGGCGCAAGGAGCTGACCAAGGTGGTGCGCACCGAAGGCGAGAATGCCCGCGTGGCGGTGCGCAACGTCCGGCGTGATGCGATTCATCATTTGAAGGAGCTGCTCAAGCAGAAGAAGGTCGCGGAAGACGATGAGCGCCGCGCGCAGGAGGAGATCCAGAGACTGACTGACCGGCACATCGCGGACATCGACAAGATGCTGCAGGCGAAAGAAGCCGATTTGATGGCGATCTAGGCGGCCCATGTTCAAGAGCTCGACCGGGGAAATCCCTGAGGCACGACCCGTTCCACGGCATGTCGCGATCATCATGGACGGCAACGGCCGTTGGGCGAAGCGGCGTTTCCTGCCGCGCATGGCGGGACACAGGCGAGGCGTCGAAGCGGTACGCAATATCGTGCGCGCCTGCGGCGAGCGCGGTGTCGAGTTCCTGACCCTGTTTGCATTCAGCAGCGAGAACTGGCGTCGTCCGGTCGATGAAGTGTCGTTTCTGATGCGGCTGTTCGTGATGGCGCTCGAACAGGAAGTGAGCAAACTGCATGAGAACGGCATTCGCTTCAGGGCCATCGGCGACCTGTCACGCTTTGAACCGAAGCTCGTGAGCCTCATCCGCGACGCGGAGGAGCTTACCCGCAACAACGGCCGGCTGACGCTGACGGTGGCCGCCAACTACGGTGGGCGTTGGGACATTCTGCAGGCGACGAACCGCATGCTCAAGGAGCGCCCCGAGCTTGCTACAGGCTTCACCGAAAAAGATCTCACGCCATACCTTGCGCTCAGTTACGCGCCAGAACCCGATCTTTTCATCAGGACCGGCGGCGAACAACGCATCAGTAATTTCGTGCTGTGGCAGCTCGCCTACACCGAGCTCTATTTCACGGACACGCTGTGGCCGGACTTCGACGCCGCGGCGCTGGATCGCGCGGTCGTTTCGTATCAAGAGCGCGAACGCCGGTTTGGGCGCACCAGTGAACAGTTGCCGGAGTTCGCCGGACTCGCAACGCAACGTCGCGTGACGGGCTAGCCCTCGCCGCCGGCCGCAACGGCGGATTCAAATTCCGCAAGATGTTCGCCACGCGCCTCGCTACCGCTGCCATACTGCTGCCATTGTTCGTCGCAGCGTTGCTGTTTCTCCCGAACAGGTATTGGGTCGCGTTTCTCCTGGCGGGTCTGTTGATCGCGAGCCAGGAATGGGCAGCGCTCGCCGGCTATCGGCGGCGCGGACGATGGTTTTTCGGTGGGGCGCTGCTGCTTTGCGGACTCGGGCTCGTCTATGTCTCGGAACATGCCGCCATCCCGGCGGTTCAATCCGGGCGGCCCCAGATATTCGTATACTGGCTATCGGTTGCATTCTGGCTGCTGCTCGCCCCGGCGTGGCTGGCGGGGAAGTGGCGCGTTCCGAATTCGCTCATCATGGGCATTACCGGTTGGGTCGTGCTCCTGCCGACGTGGGTTGCGCTGGCGGGACTGCAAACCGAGCCGTCGCGGCTCCTCGTGTTGCTGGGCGTGGTCTGGGTCGCGGATAGCGCCGCTTACCTGGTTGGCCGGCACTTCGGCCGGCGTCGACTTGCACCCGCGATCAGTCCTGGCAAAACCTGGGAGGGTCTCGTGGGCGCCTGCGTTGCGGTGGCCGTGTATTATGCCGCGCTTTGGTTTATATTCGCTCCACAGCAACCATTGCTTGATGGGCTTGGCGGAATGGGCGTGTTCGCGGTCATCACGGTGATGAGCGTCGAAGGCGATCTGTTCGAGTCCTGGATGAAGCGCCAGGCCGGAGTCAAGGACAGCGGCAGGCTGTTACCGGGACATGGCGGAGTGCTTGACCGGATCGACGGCCTTACGGCCAGCATGCCGCTCGCGGCGCTGTGGCTGCATTATTTCGGATCCCCCGGACCTGTCTGACCATGCCCGAGAATCAGACTCTCACCATACTCGGCTCGACCGGCAGCGTTGGCGTCAACACGCTCGATGTGGTTGCGCGCCATCCCGGGAGGTTCACGGTCGCTGCGCTCACCGCGCGCAACCATGTCGATCTGCTGTTCGAACAGTGCCGCAAGTTTCGACCCGGGATGGCCGCGACGCTGGAACCGCGGGCCGCAGCAGAACTGGAACACCGCCTCAAACAGGCCGGGCAGCACTGTACTGTGCTGTGCGGCGTCGAGGCCCTGGAGCAGGCGGCGAGCCTGCCGGAAGTGGATACAGTGATGGCGGCGATTGTCGGCATTGCCGGACTGCGTCCCACGCTGGCCGCGGCGTGGGCCGGCAAGAAGGTGTTGCTCGCGAACAAGGAGTCGCTGGTGACGGCCGGTCCGATCCTGACGGCAGCGGTGCGCGCGAGCGGCGCGATCCTGCTGCCGATTGACAGCGAGCACAATGCGATATTCCAGGCGCTGCCGCGTGGATGCCCGGGTGGACTGGGCGAGGTCGGTGTCAGACGCGTATTACTGACTGCGTCGGGTGGACCGTTCCGCGCGACACCGCTGCACCGCCTCGAGCACGTCACGCCCGATGAAGCGTGCGCCCATCCCAACTGGGTGATGGGGCGAAAGATTTCCGTGGACTCGGCGACGATGATGAACAAGGGGCTGGAGGTGATCGAAGCCCATTGGTTGTTCGACGCCAGCGAGTCGCAGATCGAGGTGGTGATCCATCCCGAGAGCATCGTGCACTCGTTGGTGGAATACATCGACGGCTCGGTCATCGCGCAGCTCGGCAACCCTGACATGCGAACGCCGATCGCGTTCGGCCTGGGCTACCCCGAGCGCATTGCGGCGGGGGTCGAGTTCCTCGATCTTGCGCGTGTCGGGGCGCTGCATTTCGAGCGCCCGGACCTTAAGCGTTTTCCGTGCCTGCGGCTCGCCTACGCGGCGCTGCGCGCGGGCGGCAGTGCACCGACCGCTCTCAACGCCGCAAACGAGATCGCGGTCGAGAAGTTTCTCGCCGGCAGCCTGAAATTTACGCGGATTCCGGCATTGATAGAGGCAGTACTGGAAGAACTAGTGGTGAGGCCTGTACGCCGGCTCGACGATGTGCTCGGAGTCGACCGCGAAGCGCGTGCGTGCGCCGAACGCTGGTTGAAGAGTCACCAAAAAGGCGACAATGCCGGTGTGCACCCGCAGCTCGCGAAGTCCTTGGGAGTTCGTCGGACTTGAGGCTCGACAAACGCCTAATCCGTATTTTTTCGGGATCGCCCCTATGAATCTAGTGATCACTCTCCTGGCGTTTGTTGTTGCCCTGGGCTGCCTGATCGTGTTTCACGAGTTCGGCCACTACCTCGTGGCGCGGCTCTGCAACGTGAAGGTACTGCGCTTCTCGGTGGGTTTCGGCAAGCCGCTGTGGCGTAGGGTCGCAGGACGCGACCGCACCGAGTGGGCGGTTACGGCGTTTCCCCTCGGGGGTTATGTCAAGATGGCCGATGAACGTGAAGGGGAGGTCCCGCCGCAGGATTTGGCCCGCGCCTTCAACCGCCAGTCGGTCTACCGGCGCTCTGCGATCGTGATCGCGGGTCCGGCGGCAAATTTTCTGCTGGCGATCTTTTTCTACTGGATACTGTTCATGCACGGGGTGCCGGGGATAAAGCCCGTGCTCGGACCCGTTACGCCCGGCACGCCCGCGGCCAGCGCCGGTTTTGTGACGGGGGACTTGATCGTGAAGATCGACGAGGAGCCGGTTGCGACCTGGCAGGACGCCCGCTGGCTGTTGCTCCAGCAGGCCGTGCAGAAGGCGAGAGTGGCGGTCGAGGTGCGGAACGACAAGGGCGAGATTGCCCGGCGCAAGCTCGATTTGTCCGGTGTGAGCTCGAACGATCTCGACAGTGATTTTCTGAAGGCGCTGGGCTTTGCGCACTACCGGCCCCCGCTCAGGCCGGTGATCGGCGGCGTCCTCAGCGGCGGCGCGGCCGAGCGCGCCGGACTGAAGGAAGGCGACGAAATAACCGCGATCAACAATGAGCCGATCACGAACTGGGACGAGGTGGTACGTGTGATCCGCAGCCATCCGGAGAAGACGCTGACATTTGAAATCAGGCGCAAAGGCGTGCTGCTGCCGGCGATCGCGGTCACACCCGGCTCAGCGGTGGAGAATGGACAAACCGTCGGCAAGATCGGCGCGGCGCCATCCATCGATCGCAGCACGATGGCGGGTCTGGTTACGGAAGTGCGATACGGCCCCCTGGAGAGCATGATCAAGGCGCTTCAGAAAACCTGGGATACATCGATCTTCACCCTCAAAATGCTGGGTAAGATGATCGTCGGGGAGGTGTCCCTGAAAAACCTGAGCGGGCCGATCACGATCGCAGACTATGCGGGACAGACGGCGCAAAGCGGATGGATTTCGTATCTGCTTTTCCTGGCGCTGATCAGCATCAGTCTCGGAGTGCTCAATCTGCTGCCGATACCCTTATTGGATGGCGGGCATTTGATGTATTATATGTTCGAAATTCTCAAAGGCAGTCCGGTCTCGGATAAAGCCGTCGAAATCGGGCAGCACATCGGCATAGCGCTGCTGTTTACGCTGATGGCTTTTGCACTTTATAACGATATAAACCGTCTCATAAGCGGGTAATTAATGGGTTTTATTCGACTGGTCCCGTTGCTGCTCGCCCTGTTTGCGGTTTCGGCTGAGGCGCTCGAGCCTTTCGTCATCAGGGACATCCGGGTCGAAGGCATACAGCGCACCGAAGCCGGCACGGTATTCAGCTACCTGCCGGTGAAAGTCGGCGATACGATGACGGAGGAAAAAGCGGCGCAGGCGATACGGGCGCTGTTCGCCACCGGTTTTTTCAAGGACGTGAGCCTCGAGGTCGAGAACGACGTGCTGGTCGTCGTGGTGCAGGAACGGCCGTCGGTGGCGCAAATCGATTTCGCCGGCATGCGCGAATTCGACAAAGAGCAGGTGCTGAAGGGACTGCGCCAAGTGGGGCTCGCTGAGGGCCGGATATTCGACAAGGGCTTGCTTGATCGCGCCGAGCAGGAACTCAAGCGCCAGTATCTGAGCCGCGGCATGTACGCGGTGAATATCAGCACCACCGTGACGCCGCTCGAGCGCAACCGGGTGTCGATCAACTTCAACGTCGAGGAGGGAGACGTCTCCAAGATCCGGCAAATCAGCATTATCGGCGCCAACGCATTTCGGGAAAGCGAGCTGTTGGGCCTGTTCGTGCTGCGCACCCCTGGGTTCATGACCTGGTTCAGCAAGCACGATCAATATTCCCGGCAGAAACTTGCTGCCGACCTGGAGACGTTGCGTTCCCATTACCTCGATCGCGGTTATCTCGAGTTCAGCATCGACTCCACCCAGGTTTCGATCACGCCGGACAAGAAGGACATCTACATCACGATCAGCATCACGGAAGGGCCGAAGTACACGGTTTCCGATATCAAGGTGGCAGGGGAAAAACTGATTCCGGAAGACGAGGTGCGCAAGCTGATCAAGATCAAGCCCGGAGATACTTTTTCCCGGGCCCTGTTGACCGAATCGACAAAATCGATCGGAGAGCGCCTCGGCAATGACGGTTACGCCTTTGCCAACGTCAACGCCATTCCCGAGATGGACAAGAAGGAGCAACAGGTCGCGTTCACTTTCTTTATCGATCCCGGTCGCCGGGTCTATGTGCGTCGCATCAATCTTTCCGGCAACAGTCGCACCCGTGATGAAGTCATCCGGCGCGAGATGCGCCAGCTCGAGGGCGGATGGTACTCCGGCGAAAACATCAACCTGTCGCGGCGCCGCATCGACAAGCTGGGCTACTTCACCGAAGTCAACATTGAAACGCCCGCCGTGCAAGGCGCGACCGATCAGGTCGACGTGAACGTGTCCGTGACCGAGAAGCCGACGGGGGTGGTCCTGTTCGGCGCCGGTTTCGGCAGCGGTGAAGGCGTTCTCCTGTCGGGGTCGGTTTCGCAGAACAACATCTTCGGCTCCGGCAAACATGTGACGGCCCAAGTCAACACCAGCAAGATCAATACCACCTACGCCTTGTCGTATACCGATCCCTACTTCACGGTGGATGGTGTAAGTCAGGGCTTTGACGTCTATTTGCGCGAGATCGATGCGGTCAACAGCGGCCTGGGGTTCTATCAGACCAGGTCCGTCGGCGGCACGTTGCGGGTCGGCGTCCCGATATCGGAAATAGATACCATCAACTACGGGTTGGGCTACGAGGACACGAAAATCACGACCTTTCCCGAAAGCCCTCTCTTTTATCGCGACTACGTCGCGACGTTCGGCAACCAGAATTCCACGATTCTCGGCACGATAGGATGGGCTCGCGACGGGCGCGACAGTCTCATCTATCCCACTTCGGGCACGCTGCACAAGGCGCTGGGCGAGACCGGTCTGCCCGGCGGTACGCTCAGATACTACAAAGCCTCGTATCAGTATCAGCGCTATTTTCCCCTGACTCGCTTGTACACCCTCATGCTGAACGGCGAAGCCGGCTTCGGCGAGGGTTATGGCGGGAAGCCGCTACCGTTTTTCAGGAACTTTTTTGCCGGCGGCGTGAGTTCGGTGCGCGGCTACAAATCATTTAGCATCGGCCCCAAGGATTCCAACGGCGATCCGCGCGGCGGAAGCCGTAGGCTGATCGGCAACGCTGAGTTATTATTCCCTTTCCCGGGTTTGGCGAACGACAAGTCGGTCAGGATGAGCGCCTTCATGGATGCCGGGATGGTGGACGACAAGTATGATTTCGGTGCATTCCGTTACTCGATCGGAGCTGCGGTGCTGTGGGTCTCGCCCCTTGGACCGCTCAAGATCAGCGTAGCGGCGCCGTTCGGCGACGAACCCGGGGACAGGAAGCAGCCGTTCCAGTTTACGATCGGCGGGGTTTTTTAGTGACAGCCGGCTTGGGCCGTGAGCCGTCAGGCGGGGCGTTGCGGCCGGTCAATCGCAAGGAG
>MERG01000141.1 GCA_001771985.1 Betaproteobacteria bacterium RIFCSPLOWO2_12_FULL_62_13
GTTATCACGGTCGAATCGCGCCGCGGCATCATCTCGCTTTACGCGCGAGCGGATGACGGCACGCCGCGCGGCGCGGTGTTCATCCCGTTCTGTTTCTACGAGGCGGCGGCAAACCTGCTCACCAACCCGGTGCTCGATCCGTTCGGCAAGATTCCGGAGTTCAAGTACTGCGCGGTGAAAGTGATGCGCGGCGGGGAGCTCACGCCGCGCACAAGCTATGGCGGCGGCAAGGCCCTGAAGGAACTCGAGACGGCTTAAGAGAGCGAGCGCGTTCGCCGCCTCGTGCTTGCGCCGGTGATCCCGCCCGCATTTGGCGAGGCCGAATTACAGTGCGGCTTTGGCTGGCGCGGCGCGGAACAGCGAGCGAGCGGGCGCCGCACGGCTGCCAACCGCCGGAGATGGCCCGGATCCTCACGGACTGCGCATTTGACGCGGCGACTATTGCCAACAATCACATGTACGATTTCGGTCCGGAAGCGCTCCTGGATACGCGGGCATTACTCGAGAAGAAGGGCATAGCGGTCACCGGCGCCGGAAAGAATCTCGATGAAGCCCGCAAGCCCGCCGTCGTGGAGCGCAACGGAATCAAAGTCGGATTTCTCGGTTACTGCTCCGTGATACCGCCGGGCGGCGAGGCCGGGCCTGACAAGGTGGGTATCGCGCCGTTGCGCGTGAGGACCTATTACGATGGATGCACGGCGCTCTCAGGAACCACACCGATCAGGACCCGGAGTACCCTTTGCTGCCTTACGGCAAGGACGCAAAGCGAAGCCTGCTCGCCAAAGCAATCTTCAAAAAGGACGGCGTGAAGCGCGTTTCGTTCCTGCCGATGGTGATCGACAAACGCTACCGGCCCGAAGTGTTGAGGAAAAGCGATCCGCGCTTCGACGACATGGTGCGTTACATGGAATGGGCATCGGAAGGATTTGAGCACAGATTCTCGGTCGACGGGGACGAGGTCGTCATTACGGGCTGAGCGCGGGCGGAATCCGCGCCGAACGACGGCGGCCGGTTGCGCATTCACATGTATACATTAGAATACGACTTGAGCACTTCTCTGTGAACCATGTGAGTCACCAAGATATTGAATTCCGGGATCGCCACGCGAAGCCGAAACTGTGCAGACCGCATCGCATCGAAGCCAATTCAAGAATGCTCTTCCAGCCCAGTGTCCGCGCCCCCTGCTTCCACCACGCCGAAAATCCGCGCCCGCCACGGTTCGCGCAGCGAACTCGCTTACCGGAGAAGAGCTTGAGCGCTGTCAATGATTCGATGTGGCTGCTGGGAAAATCGCAGATGCTGCTGGCGCACCGGGCCAAAACGGCGCTCGCCGAGCACGCCGAAATCGCCCGGGCGATACAAAAGCGCGATCCACACGTGGCGGAAGAAGCAGCGCGCAAGCACGTGCGCGCGGCGCAGCGCGAACGCCTCAAGCTGCTCTTTCCCGATACGGCGAGCTAGTG
This sequence comes from Betaproteobacteria bacterium RIFCSPLOWO2_12_FULL_62_13, assembly GCA_001771985.1. GTDB lineage: Bacteria > Pseudomonadota > Gammaproteobacteria > Burkholderiales > SG8-41 > DSOT01. Next base: position 1,464 of record MERG01000141.1, read on the forward strand.
CCGTCCCAACTTCATTCTCCAAATTCAAGTGGGCCGTCTGCCGCAGATAATCAAGCCCGTGAGAACTTGCCATGAATAGTTGGAACGGAACTAGCCGGCGCGCGCAAATAAAGGAGGCCGTTTCGCTGCCCGTTTCAGAGGGACGAATCCATCATCTGGATGCCGGCGGGCAACCCCCGGCGTCCGCAGTCAAGGAGGCATGAATGGCGATCGATCGCATTGAGGTGCTTGTCACCGATCTCCCGCTGCGTTTGCAGCGCGAGACTTCGAGCGGGACGTACGATACCGGGCCCTCGGGCACGCTGCTCGGCAAACCCGTGCTGGTCAGGATTCACGCGGACGGCGTGACCGGTTATGGGCAGATCCGTCCCATCAGTCCGGGGCACTTCATGCCCGACACGGTGCACAGCATGGTGGGCGCGATCAGCGACATCTACGGTCCGAAGCTCATCGGAAAGGATCTGCTCGACATCGAAAACGCGCTCACGATGTTCGATCAGGCGCTGCCCGCCAATGCCAACGCCCGTGCGGCACTCGACCACGCGCTGCACGATGCCATCGGCAAAGCACTCAACCTCCCCGTGTACAAGTTGCTCGGCGGTTTGTGCCAGGAACGCATTCCGCTCGAGTGGTCGGTGAGCATGGCGGCCGATTCAGGCAAGATGGTGAAAGATGCCGAGCGGGCGATGAAGCAGTTCGGCATTCGTATCCTTTGCCTCAAAGCCGGCGGCAGGGGTGGCTGGCAGCGCGACGTCAAGAACTTCAGCGCCGTGCGCAAGGCAGTGGGGGATGATGCGATCGTCGGCATCGATCCCAACGAGGGATGGACGGTATCGGAAGCGATCCGCGCGATCCGCGAAGTTGCGCCGTATCGGCTCGATTACCTCGAGCAACCGGTGAAACGCCATAACATCGCTGGCATGGCGGCCGTTCGCCGCGAACTGCAAGGGATTCCGTTGATGGCCGATGAGGGGGTCATGACTTTGGGGGACGCTTACGCGCTGGCGAAGGCGGAAGCGGTCGACGTGTTCTGCGTCAAGCTCTACAAGATGGGCGGGCTCCGCCAGGCCAAGAAAATCGCCGCTGTGGCGGAAGCTTCCGGGATCCAGCTCAACGTCGGCGGACTCGCTGTGTTGTCCCAGCTCGAGGCTGCGGCAGGCGCGCATTTTTATGCGAGCTGTCCCGAACGGCGGGTCATGCCCGCCGCTGAGTTCATCTTCGGGCTCGGCGTGCTCGGACCAGACCCGCTGGTTCCCGAAACCGATTTCGTGATCAAGGACGGACATGTCACGCCGCCCAATCGGCCGGGCCTGGGTATCCCGGTCGATGAGCGGGCGGTCGAACGCCATACGCTCAAGCACGAGGTCGTGAAATGAAAGCCGCCGAGCCTGTTTTGCGCGGCGCGACGCGCGCTTCCGCAGGGCGGATCGTCATAACTTCTGCGCCGGCGAATTCGTAGGCACGGGCCATGAGTGATAACCCTGGCAACGCGCGCAGCGCCCGTCTGCGGGAACTCATACACCGTACCGATCGGGTGCTGACCGTGCTTCATCCGCCCACCGCCGCGCACGCGCGCATCATGGAGCAGGCCGGCTGCGAGGCGGGCTTCGTGGGCACCGGGGGCGTGGTCGGAGCCTACACCGGGCTTGCCGACGTGGGCGCGTTGACCATGACCGAGTGCGTGCAGATCGCCGGCTGGATCGCGCAAAGCGTGAGCTTTCCCGTGATGATGGACGGTGATACCGGACACGGCGGTATCATGGCGGTGCGGCGCATGGTGCGCGAATGTATACGCGCCGGAATCGCAGGGGTACGTATCGACGATCAGCCGGTCGAGGGCAAGCGCAAAACCCAAAGCGCCGGCCTGGAGGTCGTGCCGCTGGAGCAGGCGATCGCGCGCTACCGGGCCGCCGTCGACATGAGAAATGAGCTCGATCCCGATTTCGTGATCATGGCGCAGTGTTACGCTCGCGACGCCGCGAACGGCGGTCTCGAGGACTGCATCGAGCGGCTGAAAGCGTACAAGGAAAAGGCGGGAGTCGATTGGGTGCAGCTCGAGTCACCCCATTCTGTCGATGAGATCAGGCTGGCACGGGCGGCGGTTTCGGGTCCCTTCTCGTTCATGAAAGGCAAGCTGCCGCGCTACCTGAGTCTCGAGGAACACTTGGCGCTTGGCGTAAACATCGCCTGGTATCCCGGGTTTACGCACCATGTGACATGGGCGGCGCTGTGGGACTTCATGCAGGAGTTCCAGGCGCGCGGCATAGAAGCGTGGGAGGACTTCGTCGCAAGCCGCAGGGACCGGCCCTACCCGGTGCCGGAGGTGGGGCCGGAGGGTGAAGGCCTCGTCAAGCAGCGGGAACTGGAGCAACGCTATTTTCCGAGGGAAATGCTGAAGAAGTATTCTTGATGGATGCATTGGAACTGTTGCTTGGCCGGGAATCGGCATTGAAGCTGCAGGAGCCGGGCCCCGGCGATGAAGCGCTTGATGTGATTTTCCGAAGCGCTTTGCGCGCGCCAGACCACGGACGGCTCCGGCCATGGCGGTTCGTCGTCATTCCGCACGAAAAGCGTGAGCGCTTCGGAGTATTGATGGCCGAGTCGCTGCGGTTGCGCCAGCCGGATACAACACCGGAGATGCTTGATCGCGAGCGCCAGAAAGCATTGCGCGCACCAGTCATTGTCGTTGTCGTGGGTCGTTTCAAGCCGAGCGACAAGATCCCCGCAGTGGAACAACTGATCTCAGCGGGCGCTGCGGCTCAAAACATCATGCTGGCGGCGCATGCCCAGGGTTATGGCGCAATGTGGAGAACCGGCGAGGCTGCTTACGATGCTTCCATCAAGCGGGCGCTCGGTCTCGAGCTGGCCGACGCGATCATCGGCTTCATTTACATCGGCACGCGGGTCGGAGGATCGTCACCGCTGGCACGCCCGGTTCCGGAAGATTTTGTCGAAATCTGGAAGGGTTGAAGCAAAACGAGCTGACGCGGAGGAGGGCATGAGCAGATACCGGCGAATTAACGCCGCGCTGTTTATAGCCGTAGCCATTACGGTTTCGAACAACCTGTTCGCCCAGAGCAGGGGAGGGAGCGCAGGCGAAAGCTACCCGGCGAAGCCGGTGCGGGTAATCGTGGGGCTCGCGCCGGGCGGAGCGACCGACATTCAAGCGCGCATGGTTGCGCAAAAGCTGAGCGACAACACCGGTCGATCATTCGTCGTTGAGAACCGCACGGGCGCGGGCGGCACGATCGCCTACGCCCATGTCGCCACGTCTCCGCCTGACGGTTACACGGTGTTGGCCGTGTCAAGCGGCTACTCGATCACGCCGGCCGTCTACAGGAAGCTCTCCTACGACCCCATCAAGGACTTGGTTACGCACGTTCCGTACAGGGGAACCGGCCCGGCGTTAATCGATACCATGTCAGGCCACGTGCATGCGCTGTTCGGCAATGTGCTGTCTTCGTTGCCCCACGCACGATCCGGAAAATTGCGGGCGCTGGCGGTGACCACCGCCAAGCGTTCCATGGTTCTGCCGGATCTTCCCACTATCTCGGAGTCAGGGGTGCCCGGGTACGACACGAGCACCCGGCACGGCTGGCTTGCTCCGGCAGGCACCCCGGCGGCTATCGTCAGCAAGCTCAGCACGGAAATAGCCAAGAGTGTCAAGGCGCGCGCTGTGGCGGAACGCTTTGCCACCGACGGCGGGGAGCCGGTGGGAAGCACGCCCGAGGGGTTCGCGCAGCACCTGGTCACGGAAATCGCCCGCTGGCGCAAGGTGGTCAAGGAAACGGGGATGCGCGTTGAGTGAGTTTAAGATAAGCTCCGTTCGAGTCCGGCGTGCAGGACGCGCGGGCGGATTCTCGATGCAGAGGTGAATCATGGGCCAAACGATGGCGGAAAAGCTGCTCTCGCGGCATAACCTGGCGAACGCTCCGGCGAAAGCCGGTGATGTGGTGGAAGCGAGGATAGACGGGGCAATGTGTCACTATCACGCTTCCGAGCCCATGCATCAGTTAGCCGTCCAGATGGGCTTCAAGGATGGGTTGCCCCGGGTGTGGGATCCAGACCGCATCTTCGTGCTGGTGGATCATCATCAGCCGGCCTTAAGCCAGGCGTTGGCAGACGAAAACGCCGTCATCCGCAAGGCGGTAGCGCGGTTGGGCATCAAGTGTTTTCACGATGCCGAACCGGGTATTGCCCACCAGATGATGCTGGATTACGGGCTCGTGCGCCCGGGCGAGCTGGTGGTGGGCAACGACTCTCACACCATCGGCTACGGCGCGCTTAACGCGGGCAGCACCGGCATCACCCGGGCGGACATGTTCTACGTGCTGCTTTTTGGCGAGCTGTGGTTTCAAGTGCCCAAGTCGATTAAGGTCATCCTGAGCGGCCGGCAGCCCGATTACCCGATTGCCAAGGACATCATTCTCTACTTGGCGGGCCAGTACGGCGACGACTTTGCGCAGAACATGTCCATTGAGTACTCGGGTTCGCTTGTTCCCCAACTCGGCATCGACAGTCGGATGTGCCTCTCGACCCACGGCGTTGAAGTCGGCGCCAAATTCGCGATGTTCCCGGGCGACGAGAAGACGCGAGCGTTCCTGGAGAGATGCAGCGAGAAGCCATACGAGCCGTTGATCCCCGATCCGGACGCGGAATACGAAAAGGAGATCGCCCTGAACGTGGACGACATGCCGTTTGTCGTTGCGAAGCCGCACCAGTTCGGCAATGTCGCGCCGGTGGACGAGGTGGCAGGCACCAGAATCAATCAGGCCCAAATCGGCTCGTGCGCCAACGGCCGCTTCGAGGACATTGAAATCGCCGCCCGGATGCTCCGGGGCCGCAAGGTGGCGAAGGGGGTGCGCTTCATTATCTCGCCCGCCTCGCAGCAGGTCTACCTGCAGTGTCTCAAGGCCGGGCTGATCGAAACGCTGATCGAGGCCGGTGCCCAGGTGGTCACCCCAGGGTGCGGTGTTTGTCAGCCGAGGGTCGGGTTCCTCTCGGACGGAGAGGTTTGCATCACCGCGACGACGCGCAACTTCAAGGGGCGCAAAGGCAGCCTGAATGCGGAGATCTATCTGGGCGGTCCGCTCACTGTGGCCGCCGCGGCGGTTGCCGGCGCGATCGTAAACCCCAGGGAGGTGTTCCATGAGCTTTGATCTGAACCGCGTCATACGGGGTCGCGTGTGGAAGTTCGGCGACTCCATCGAGACCGACGCCATCAATCCGTACTATCGCTATCCCGATGCGGAGGAGCTGAAGAAGCATACGATGGAAGCGTACCGACCGGAGTTTCCGGGGGAAGTGAAACCCGGCGATATCCTGGTGGCGGGACGCAACTTCGGTTGCGGCTCCAGCCGTCCGGGTCTGGTGCTGCGCGAGGTGGGGATCGTCGCGATCATCGCCGAGTCCGTGTCCCGTTTGTTCCTGCGCAACAACATTGCACGGGCCATGCCGATCTTCATGGCCCCGGGGATAACCGGCATCGTTAGGGATGGAGAAACCCTGGAGATCGACTATCCGCAGGGGATCGTGTGCAATCCTGCAACTGGGACGAGCGTCGCCTTACGCAAGTTTCCCCCGTTGATCGAGCAGGTTTTTCAGTGCGGCGGGCTCCCGGAGTTCGCGCGGCAACGCTATCTCGCGGAAACGCGTCGCTTTTAGCAGCCTGTATGGACTGTTAAGTCCGACAGGCTGCCAAGTTCATACGTCAAGGAGGTTTTGGCCCAGCCATGGCAACACACAATGTCATTCTTTTAGGCTGCGGCGACGTGGGGCCGATCCACGAGCCGCTCGAAGCCTACAGCGTCCTCGCGCGATCGGTGCTCGCGACGGGCGACATTCGCTTTGCCCAGGTCGAGCGCGTCTACTCGGATCGTGGTGCGCTCCAGCTTCACTCCGGCGGCGACCACAGCCGGGTCAAACCGCACATGGCCTCCGTTTTCAGTGATTGCGGTTTTGACGTCGTCTCCTTGGCCAGCAACCACGCCATGGACTGGGGAGAAGACGCCTTGCTGGACACGATTGCGCTGTTTCGTGAGAAAGGCATCCAGACGGCAGGCGCCGGGCGTAATCTTGAGGAAGCGCGCCAGCCGGCGATCATCAACCGCAACGGCCTGCGCATTGCGGTGCTCGCTTATTGCTCCGTGCTGAACGAAGGGTATGCCGCTGGCCGCAGCAAGGCCGGGGTTGCGCCATTGCGCGCGCATACCTACTACGAACCCCTGGAATACCAGGCGGGCGTGCCACCGCGGGTCGTTACCGTTCCCTATGACGAGGATCTGGCGGCCATGGTGGAGGACATCGCCCGCGCTAAACAGTCAGCCCATGCCGTAGTCGTGTCGATGCACTGGGGCATCCATTTCATTCCGCGGATGATCGCCGGCTACCAGCCGGTTGTGGCCAAGGCCGCTTTCGCGGCCGGAGCCGACCTCATCCTCGGCCATCACGCCCATGTGCCCAAGGCGATCGGTGTCCACAGCGGCAAAGTCTGCTTCTACAGCCTGAGCAACTTCATCATGTCAGCGCCGGCGAGGCCGGCCGACCGGGCCAGCGCTTTCGCCAAGCGCTACGGGGTGTCTCTGGATCCGGAGTATCCGCATCTTCCTTATGGTGTGGATGCCAAACGCAGCCTCATCGCCAAGGCTGTACTGTCGCGCGAAAGCGTGAAGCGGGTTTCATTCTTGCCGGTGCTTATCGACAAGCAACTGAGGCCCGAGGTTCTGCGTCAGGGCGATCCGCGCTTCGCGGACGCTGTCAAATACATGGACTGGGCGTCACAGGATTTCGACCACCAATTCACCGTTGAAGATGACGAGGTCGTGGTCACGGGGAGCTGACGGGCCGTGACGGGCGGCCCGAGCCTTCAGCAAACGCGGCAGCTTCGTGCCCGGCGATGCGACCAAACACGGAGCCGGCCATGAGCCCAGCGCTGCCCGGGTAGTTGAAGTAAAAAAGCCCGCCGACCAGTTCGCCCGCGGCATAAAGGCCGGGCAGCGGCGTGTCGCTTATGTCGAGAACGCTGGCTCTTGTGTCGATCTTCAGTCCGCCGAAGGTAAATGTGACGCCGCAGCCTACCGAGTATGCCTCGAACGGAGGCACCTCGATCGGGTTGGCCCAGTTCGACTTGGGTATGGCCAGTCCCTGGGCGCACCGGCCGTCCTTGATGTTCGGGTTGAACGGCACATCGCGCCGAATGGCGGCGTTGTACTCACGCACGGTTTCGAGGAACCGCGTGCGATGCACGTCTTGCATGCGCTCGACGAGTTCTTCCAGCGTGTCGGCCTTCGCTCTTGTAGCGCCCCGCAGCTTGTATTCCTCGCGCAGCAGGTGAGCTACCTGTGCGTCGAAAACCTGCCACGCGTAGCTCCCGGGCTGCTGCAGCACGATGCGTCCGTACTTGGCGTAAGTGTAATTGCGGAAATCCGCTCCCTCGTCGACAAAGCGCATCCCCTCGGCGTTGACCATGATGCCGAACGGATAGCTATGACGGTAGGAGCTCGATCGCGAATCGAGCTCGCCAAAGTCCGGAGCGTAGCGCTCCCAGGACACCGCGTGGCAACCTGACCACTGGCCGTAGGACTGGGCGCCGATGTCGAGCCCCATGCGAATGCCGTCGCCGGTGTTATAGCGCGTGCCCCGCACCTTGGCCATGTCCCAGCCGGGCCCGAGATAGCGTGTGCGCCATTCCCGGTTGGCTTCGAAACCGCCACAAGCCAGCACAACGGATCGCGCACGAAATTCTTCCTCGACGCCGTCGACGACGACGCGCACGCCCTCAACCCCGGCTCGCCCGCGCAGCAGCGCCGCGGCCTGGACGTTGTAGCGGATCTCGGTCCCGTGCTTCTTGGCGGCTTTGTATTCCGCCTCGACCAGCCCGGCTCCGCCGCCGTTTGCATAGACGACCACCCCGCCGAAAAACTTGAAGCGCCCGTCGTGCTTGAACGCATAGCGCCCGTAGTTGGGCACGAAGCGCACACCCTTTTCCCGGAGCCAGAGGACGGTGTCGGCACTTTGACGCACCACGGTCTCAGCCAGGTCGGGATCGCAGTAATACTGCGTGAGGCGGCCGAGGTCGTCGAGATATTGCTCCGCGGTGTATTCGCCGAAGTCGGTAAGCGCGATTTCTTCCTCCGTGAGGTCCGGCACGACTTTTCTCACGTCTTCCAGACCACGGTGCACCATTCGGAAGCCCCCGCCGGTGAACGCGCTGTTGCCGCCCCGCTTCTCCTCCGGCGCGCGCTCCAGCAGTAGGACGCTGGCGCCATGCTCGCGCGCCGACAAGGCGGCG
>MERG01000142.1:0-7936 GCA_001771985.1 Betaproteobacteria bacterium RIFCSPLOWO2_12_FULL_62_13
GCGTGCTGATTTTCGGCAGGGAATCGACATTCCGCGAGATGAGCCGTCGGACGACAAGAAGGGGGCGGGATACACAGGTTTCTTGCGCTACGCCTGCAAAATGGCAACCGGCGCGGGTAAGTCCACCGTGATGGCGATGCTCGCGGCATGGAGCATTCTCAACAAGTTCGCTGATCGGTCTGATGCGCGCTACTCTGATGTGGTTCTGATCGTGTGCCCTAACGTGACAATCCGAGACCGGTTAGGCGAACTCAAGCCCGAAACGGGCGATGCCAGTCTCTACCGTACTCGGGACTTGGTGCCGAATCATCTTATGCCATTGATGGTTAATGGAAAAGTGTTGGTCACCAATTGGCACGTATTTGAGCCACAAGCACCACAGGTCGCAGGGGACAGCGCCAAGGTAATACGCGCGGGCGTGGCCGAACGCCGGTTCGAGACGATCATCATTGGCGACAAGACGACCACTGCGCGTGGCAAGCGCTATCTCAGGCGCGAGGAACTTGAGCGGCAGGTTGCTGCAGGGTTACTGCGGGTCATTGAAGAAACGCATGACCGGGCCGGCAATCTCATCAAGGTAAAGGTCGAGTCGACGCGCTATCTTGAAAGCGATACGGCGCTTGTTGAGCGTGTCCTCGGGCGTGAGATTGGCGGGAAACGCAACATCCTGGTCTTGAATGATGAAGCGCATCACGCTTATCGCATTCGGCGGGCGGAGCCGGACGAGGAAGAAGACGAAGACGACGACCTCGAGGAGTTTTACCGCGAGGCGACTGTCTGGATAGATGGTCTAGACAAGACTCACAAGCAGCGCGGGATCAATTTCTGCATCGATTTTTCCGCGACACCTTACTATTTGGGGCGTGTGGGTCCGGACGCGAACCGGCCGTTCCCATGGGTCGTAAGCGATTTCGGTCTGATCGACGCAATTGAGTCAGGCTTGGTCAAGATTCCTCAGCTCGCAGTGCGCGACACGACCGGCGCTGCGATTCCGGGCTACTTCAATATCTGGCAGTGGATCTTGCCGCAGTTGACCACCTCGGAGCGCGGTGGCAAGAAGGCGGCGCCCAAGCCGGAAGCGATCCTCAAATACGGGCACACGCCGATTGCGATGCTGGCAGGGCTGTGGGAGGAAGAATGGCGCCGCCGGCAATCCGACGAAGAGGACGGGCGGCCGCCGGTCTTCATTATCGTATGCAAGAGCACACAAATTGCGCGCGTGCTCTACGAATGGATCGCAGAAGACAAACCGCCACCCGGCATCCCGCATTCGAAAATCACTTCATTCATAAACACAAGCACCGAGATCAACACGATCCGGGTTGACTCCAAGGTGGTCGCCGAGACCGACACAGGTGAGGCAAAGTCGGACGAATCGCGGTGGATGCGATTTACACTCGACACGGTTGGCAAAACCGCCTGGCCTGCGGATCCGCTGGGACGCCCCGTGTATCCGCAAGGTTTCGCCGAACTTGCCGAGAAGCTTGGCCGTCCCTTGCACCCACCCGGGCGGGACGTGCGCTGCATTGTGAGCGTCGGGATGCTGACGGAAGGTTGGGACTGCAACACGGTGACGACCATCGTAGGTCTCCGTCCGTTCATGTCACAACTGCTGTGCGAACAGGTAGTCGGGCGTGGACTGCGGCGAACGCGCTATGAGTTGAACGATGACGGTAAGTTCTCGGAAGAAACCGCGAAGGTTTTCGGGGTTCCATTCCAGATCATTCCATTCAAGGCCAGCGCCGGAGGAGCTGCTGCGCCTGCCGTAAAGCGTTGGCATGTGCGGGCATTACCCGCAAAAGCGATGTTCGAGATCCGTTTTCCGCGAGTCGAAGGCTATACGCAGGCAATTAGAAACCGGGTTACGGTCAACTGGGACAGCATTCCTAGAATCGAAATTAACCCACAAAAGATTCCACCCGAGGTACAGCTAGGCAGGCTTGTGCCGAGCGCAACCGGCAGGCTTTCGGTGCTCGGACCGGGCCCGGCAGAGGAAGCTACGCTCGCCCCGTACCGTGCGCAACGCAGACTGCAAGAGTTGAAGTTTGATCTTTCCGAAGCGCTGGTCCGCGATTGCCTTGAAGGCCGCCGATGCGAAATACCCGCGCACGCGCTCTTTCCTCAAATTCTCGGTGTAGTTGAACGTTACTTGAGCGAAAAAGTCGTTGTGCGACCACCGGCCGATCTGCGCGATGTCTTTCTGGCTCCGTACTACACTTGGGTTGTCGAACGCTTGGTCGAGGCAATTGGACCTGACGTATCGCAAGGCGAGATGCCCGAGATGCCGCGTTACGAGACACGCCGTGGCGCGGGCTCGACCGCAGAAGTTGACTTTTGGACCAGCCGCGAGCCGCGCGAAGTGGTAAGGAGCCATGTCAATTTCATGGTTCCGGACACGAAGAAGTGGGAACAGTCTGCTGCCTATCTAATCGATACGCATCCGGCAACGCGGGCTTTCGTGAAAAATGCCGGCCTTGGTTTTGCCATCCCATATATTCACAATGGTCAAACTCACGAGTATCTACCTGACTTTATTGTGGGACTTGCAGGCGATTCAACTCGCTATCTGATTCTCGAAACCAAGGGTTTTGATGAGTTGGAGGAAGTGAAGCGCGACGCCGCTGAGCGCTGGGCGCGTGCAGTCAATGCAGAAGGCAGCTTCGGTCACTGGTATTACCGTGTCGCGAAGCAGGTATCGGACGTTCCAAAAATACTCTCGGCTGCCGCTCCAGCCTGATGCGGGGCCTCCCGTACCGGCGCCTGGCCGGTTTTTATTTTTTCTACTTCGCCTACCTCGGCGCGTTCGCGCCGTTTTTCAGCCTCTATCTGAAGGCGGTCAACCTGTCCGCCGTGGAGATCGGCGTGCTGATGTCGCTGCCGCAATTGACGCGCATTGTTGCCCCCTACCTGTGGGGCTGGCTCGCCGACCGCAGCACGCGCCGGTTACGCGTCGTGCGGTTGACGGGGGTCGCCGGATCGATCTGTTTTCTCGGCGTATTCGCGGGCACGGGGTTTGCCCTGCTGTTCGCGGTGCTTTCTGCGATGACCTTTTTCTGGAGCGCGGCGCTGCCGCTCATCGAAGCGACAACGCTTTCTCACCTCGGCGACGAGACGGTGCGTTACGGCCGCATCCGCGTGTGGGGCTCGGTCGGCTTCATTGCGGCAGTGGTCGCGGTCGGCTACCTGCTCGACTGGTTCGAGGTGAGCCTCCTGCCGTGGATCGTGCTGACGATGATGCTGGGCATGCTTGCGGTCTGCTGGCAGATCCCCGAGGCGCCGGCTGCGCCGCACGCTGCGGACCGGCAGCCCATGCGGGATATCCTGCGCCGGCCCGAGGTGATGGCCTTGATCGCGGGCGGCGCGCTGATGGCGGCGGCGCACGGCCCGTATTACACGTTCTATTCCATTCACCTTGTCAACCACGGTTACAGCAAGGCGGTGACCGGCTGGCTGTGGGCGCTGGGCGTCATTTGCGAGATCGGCATCTTCGTCTGGATGCCGCATCTTTACCGCGCGTTCACGCTGCGGCAGATCCTGATCGCGAGTTTTGCGCTGGCGGTGGTGCGCTTCGTGGCGATCGGCTGGGGCGCCGACAGCGCGCTCCTGCTGCTGCTTGCCCAGACGCTGCATGCCGCGACGTTCGGTTCGTTTCACGCCGCGGCGGTCGGCGTCGTGCACCAAGTGTTCCGCGGGCGGCATCAGGCAAGAGGACAGGCGATCTACGGCAGCTTTTCGTTCGGGCTGGGCGGCACGCTCGGCGGTATAGCGAGCGGCTATGCCTGGGAAGCGTCGGGCGCCGGCGCTGCCTTCACGTTGGGCGCAGCGTGCGCGGCGCTTGGTGTAGGCATTCTCTGGCGCTGGCTGCGTCTGGGTGGGCAAGAGCCGCGCGCGGGGCTTCGATCATGATCGTCGTGCGGCGGCCCGCTGGACGAGGTCCGCCAACGCTGCCTGTGCGATGCGGAACACTTGCAATTCCATGCTTGACGGCAATCGGGGGAAGCCCCGATGCCCGCTTGCGCGAATGCCGGGGGCACGACCCGGCATGCCGTGGAAAAAACGGCGGTCCATACTGTGGACACGCGCAGGCGCTGCGGTCAACCCGGGCTCGCTCCGGATGCATTTTCGCGCCGGGCGTTCACATCGTCGAACGCCAGGACGAGTTCTTTCTTAGCACTTAATGTGCGGGCACGGCGCAGATCGACGGCGCCTAGCGCCGGTCCTCTATCGAGCGCGTAGAGAGGGTTCGGCTTGCGGGCCCGGACCACTATGGCCGGGTATAATGATCATTTTTCGGCCATTTCCGATGACTGCCAGGACGCTCTACGACAGGCTGTGGGAAAGCCATCTCGTCCACGAAGACCCGGATGGGACGGCGCTCATCTATATCGACCGCCATCTGGTGCACGAGGTCACAAGCCCCCAAGCGTATGAGGGGTTAAAACTCGCCGGGCGCAAACCGTGGCGGGTGGATACCATCGTCGCAACCGCCGACCACAACACGCCCACCAGCGATTGGGACAAGGGGATCAAGGACCCGGTGTCGCGGCTTCAGGTCGAGACGCTGGACGCCAACATCAAGGAGTTTGGCGCCAAGGTCTATTTTCCGTTTCTCGACAGGCAGCAGGGAATCGTGCATGTCATCGGTCCCGAGCAGGGCGCAACGCTGCCAGGCATGACGGTGGTGTGCGGGGATTCGCACACCAGCACCCATGGCGCGTTCGGCTGTCTCGCGTTTGGCATCGGCACCAGCGAAGTCGAGCATGTGCTAGCGACGCAGTGCATGGTGATGAAGAAGTCGAAAGCGATGCAGATCGTGGTCGAGGGCAAGCTCGGCGCGGGCGTCACCGCCAAGGACGCCGCCCTCGCCACCATCGGCAAGATCGGCAGCGCGGGCGGCACGGGCTACGCGATCGAGTTTGCGGGCGAGGCGATCCGCGCTCTGTCGATGGAAGGGCGCATGACGCTGTGCAATATGGCGATCGAAGCCGGCGCGCGCGCCGGCATGGTGGCGGTTGACGACACCACCATCGACTACGTCAAGGGGCGGCGGTTTGCTCCCGCAGGCGCCATATGGGAGAAGGCGGTCGCGTATTGGCGGACGCTCAAGAGCGATGACGGCGCAGCGTTCGACAAGGTCGTGACGCTGAAGGCAGATGACATCAAGCCGCAGGTCACGTGGGGCACAAATCCGCAGATGGTGACGACGGTGGATGGCAAGGTGCCCGACCCCGCGCAGGTGAGCGATCCTGTGCAGCGCGAGTGGATGGAGCGGGCGCTCAAGTATATGAACTTGAAGCCCAGCACGCCGATCACCGAGATCAAGCTGGACAAAATCTTCATCGGTTCGTGCACCAACTCGCGCATCGAGGATTTGCGCCTCGCGGCGCAGGTCGTGAAAGGCAGGCGCGTCGCGTCCAATATCAAGCTCGCTATGGTCGTGCCGGGCTCGGGTCTGGTCAAAGCGCAGGCGGAAAAAGAGGGTCTCGACAGAATTTTCACCGCGGCCGGTTTTGAATGGCGCGAGCCGGGCTGCTCGATGTGCCTGGGCATGAACGAGGATCAGTTATCGCCGGGCGAGCGCTGTGCGTCGACCTCCAACCGCAATTTCGAAGGCCGCCAAGGGCCGGGCGGGAGGACACATCTGGTGAGTCCGGCGATGGCGGCTGCGGCGGCGATCGCGGGGCATTTCGTGGACGTCAGAACGTTCAGTTGAAAAAACCGCCGATGAACGCCGATAGACGCCGATAACGATGCAAACGGACAGGATTCACATGATTGACAGGACTAGAACAAAGCCATTCCACGATTTTGTGGGTTTCGTTAATCCTGTCTGTTTCTTTTCTGATTTTATCTGCGTTAATCGGCGTTCATCGGCGGCTGATTGAGGTTTCAATGGAAAAATTCATACGCAATGAAGGACTGGTGGCGCCGCTCGACCGCGCCAACGTCGATACCGACGCGATCATTCCCAAGCAGTTCCTGAAGTCGATCAAGCGCACCGGCTTTGGTCCCAACCTGTTCGACGAGTGGCGCTACCTCGACCACGGCGAGCCGGGCCGGGACTGCTCGAAGCGGCCGCTCAATCCAGATTTCGTGCTGAACCAGGAACGTTATCGCGGCGCCACAGTGCTGCTTGCGCGCCAGAATTTCGGCTGCGGCTCATCACGCGAGCATGCCCCGTGGGCGCTGTTGCAGTACGGATTTCAGGCGGTGATCGCGCCGAGTTTCGCCGACATCTTCTACAACAACTCGCTCAAGAACGGTCTGCTGCTGATCAAGCTCGACCCCGAGGTGGTCGCTCGGCTGTTCAATGCGGTGCACGCCGCACCCGGGTATCGCCTGGCGGTGGACCTCGAGGCGCAAACGGTCACCACGCCAAGCGGTGAGAGTTTCAGGTTTGACATCGATCCCTCGCGCAAACAGTGCATCCTGAACGGCCTCGACGACATCGGCCTCACGCTGGAGCACGCCGACAAGATCAGGGCGTTCGAGGCGAAGCATCGCGAGCGGCAGCCATGGCTGTTTTCCTAGGTGAGCGTGAAGCGTTGAGCGATGAGAGTTGGCCAATCCATTCCGAGGCGAGCAGCCGGCGACACACTCCACTCTAAACGCTTAACGCTCAACGGAATCGATGAAAGTCGCAGTATTGGCTGGTGACGGCATCGGCCCGGAAATCGTCGCTCAGGCGCTGAAGGTTCTGCGCACGCTGGCCAGAGACGGGCTGAGGATCGAACTCGAAGAAGCGCCTTTCGGCGGCGCGGGTTACGACGCGCACGGCGATCCGCTGCCCGAAACCACGCTCAAGCTCGCCAGGCAGGCCGATGCGGTGCTGTGCGGAGCGGTCGGCGGCCCCAAATACGATACGCTGCCGCGGGCGCAGCGGCCGGAACAGGGGATACTGCGCATCCGCAAGGAATTGGGGCTGTTCGCCAACCTGCGTCCGGCGGTGCTTTATCCGGAACTGGTCGGGGCTTCCACGCTCAAGCCGGAGGTAGTGTCGGGGCTGGATCTCATGATCATACGAGAACTCACCGGCGATATCTATTTCGGCGAGCCGCGCGGGCGACGCAAGAACGCAAGCGGCGCGCGCGAAGGCTTCGATACCATGCATTACTCGGAGCCGGAAATCCGGCGCATCGCGGAGATCGGCTTCCGGACGGCGGCGAAGCGCAATAAGAAATTGTGTTCGGTCGACAAGGAAAACGTGCTCGAAACCAGCCGTCTGTGGCGCGAAGTGGTGAGTGAGGTGGGCAAGGACTACCCGCAGGTCGAGGTGTCGCACATGTATGTCGACAACGCGGCGATGCAACTCGTGCGCAACCCCAGACAGTTCGACGTGATCGTCACCGGCAATTTGTTCGGCGACATCCTGTCGGACGAGGCATCGATGCTCACCGGTTCGATCGGCATGCTGCCGTCGGCTTCGCTCGATGCACGCGCCAAAGGGCTTTACGAACCGATCCACGGTTCAGCGCCGGATATCGCCGGCAAGAACCTGGCCAATCCATTGGCGACGATCCTCTCGTCGGCCATGATGCTGCGCTACACGTTTAACCAGGACGAATGGGCGTATCGGATCGAAGCGGCGGTGAAAAACGTGCTGGCCCGAAGCTACCGGACGGCCGACATTTACGAAGCGGGCACGCGCAAGGTCGGCACGAATGAAATGGGCGACGCGGTGGTTGCGGAGCTGTAGTGGGTGATGAGTAATGAGTCATGAGTAATGGGTGGGAAACCAGGGATGCGGTTGGCAGCGTGCTTGCCGGCTACCCATCACCCATCACCCATTACCCCTCACAAGCTTGCTAGAATGAGATCGTGGACTTAGGACAACTGCGATGAAGAAAGTAGGTCTTATCGGCTGGCGCGGCATGGTCGGATCCGTGCTGGTGCAGCGCATGCGGGCGGAGCGCGACTTCGACCTGATCGAGCCGGT
>MERG01000142.1:8010-13371 GCA_001771985.1 Betaproteobacteria bacterium RIFCSPLOWO2_12_FULL_62_13
GCGCGCTGAACGAACTTGGCGCAACGGACATTTTGATCTCGTGCCAGGGCGGCGATTACACCAAAGAGATCCATCCCGGGCTGCGCGCTGGGGGGTGGAACGGCTACTGGATCGATGCCGCTTCGGCGCTGCGCATGAAAGAGGACGCCGTCATCGTCCTCGATCCGGTCAACCTGGATGTGATCAAACGGGCGCTTGCCGGCGGCATCAGGGACTATATCGGCGGCAACTGCACGGTGAGCCTGATGCTGATGGCGATGGGCGGGCTGTTCAAGGCCGGGCTTGTCGAGTGGGTGACCGCGATGACATACCAGGCTGCTTCCGGCGCGGGCGCCGCGAACATGCGCGAATTGGTGGAACAGATGGGGGTGGCGCACGGTGCCGCGAAGCGGCTTCTGGACGATCCGGCCTCGACGATTCTCGACATCGACAAGGCAGTGGCGTCGGCGCTGCGAAGCGCGGAGTTCCCGGTGGAAAATTTCGGCTATCCGCTTGCGGGAAGCCTCCTGCCCTGGATCGACAAAGACCTCGGCAACGGGCAGAGCCGCGAAGAGTGGAAAGGCATGGCGGAGTCCAACAAGATTCTGGGTCGGACCGCCAACCCGGTTCCGGTCGATGGCGTCTGCGTGCGAGTGGGCGCCATGCGCTGCCACAGCCAGGCACTGACGGTGAAGCTGACCCGCGATGTGCCACTCGCGGAGATCGAAACCATTCTCGCTTCGGCCAATGACTGGGTGAAAATGATTCCCAACCAGCGCGAAGCAACGCTGAAGGAACTCACGCCCGCCGCCGTGACGGGCACGCTCGCGGTTCCGGTCGGGCGGCTGCGCAAGCTCCCGATGGGCGGGGAGTATCTCGCGGCGTTTACGGTAGGCGACCAGTTGCTGTGGGGCGCTGCTGAGCCATTGCGCCGCATGCTGCGCATTCTGCTCGACGCCGAGACCGTGCGCGGGGTGACGAGCGCGCGGGCCGCTCCCAAAAAGACCGCCGTCAGCACCTGAGCGTCAACGCGTTCTTAGCGTGGCTGGGCGCGGGACAAGGGCACTTGGCGCCGGTCGCGTGGTGCGCCGCCTTTTGGCGAAAAAGAATTTGGTGCTATTCTGAACGATGCGCAACAACGACAAGAAGGGTGATGCCGTGTACAAACCTGTTTTGAAACGATGGTTGGGAGCGATGTTGCTGCTGGCGCCATGGGTGGCACAGGCGGGGGGATTGGGGAGTCTCACTATCCTCTCGTCGCTCGGTCAGCCGCTGCTCGCGGAAATCGAGCTGATCTCGGTGCACAAGGAGGAGCTTTCCACGCTGAACGCACGCCTGGGCTCGCCGGACCAATATCGTCAGGCCAATCTCCAGTATGGCGCGGCGCTCACCGGAATGCGTTTCAGTATTGAAAGGCGACCCAACGGCCAGCATTATGTTCGGGTCATGTCAGTGCGGCCGGTCAACGAGCCATTCGTTGAACTGCTGATCGTATTGGACTCGGCTTCTGGCCGCTTCGCGCGCCAGTATACGGTGCTCATCGACCCCCCGGGTTACACGCCACCCCAAGCGGCCGCGGCTGCGCCGGCCGCCGAGCCGCAAACACGTCCGGTGTCGGCGCCCCCGTCTCCGGTCGCGGTGGCCACGCCCGCGCGAGCCCAGCCGGCTGGTGGCAGAGACTATGGTCCGATCAAGCGCGGGGAGACGCTGTCGAAAATCGCCGCCAGCGTAAGGCCGGAGGGTGTTTCTCTGGAGCAGATGCTGGTTGCCATTTTCCGCGGTAATCCCGATGCCTTCATGAAGAACAACATGAATTACATGAAAGCCGGCAAGACGCTGCGCATTCCGGAAAAGGAGGAGTTGACCACGATCACGCAGCGCGAGGCGAGGGAGGAAGTGCGGCTGCAGGCGGCGGATTGGAACAGATATCGACGCAGGCTGGCTGATGTCCCGGTGGTGGCAAGGGAAAGAAAAACCACGGCGAGCAAGCGCGAGGCGGCCCGCATCAAGGTTGAAGACAAGGCCGCCGGCGGCAAAGGCGGAAAAGACGTATTGCGTCTTTCAAGCGGCGAGCCGCCCGGCGGCAAGAGCAGAAAGGGGCGCAGCATTGAAGACCGAGTTCAAGCGCTGGAAGAAGAGCTCATTGCGCGCGAAAAAGCGCTGAACGAGGCCAACCAGCGGATCAGAGAGCTCGAAAAGGCGGTCATGGAAAAAGCGAAGTAGTCCGCCTCAACGGTCGTGACCGGTTCCTTGAATCTTGATAAGAATAGTGGGATTAGGCAGGAACATTAGAGCCGTTATTAGCTTGCATCGCTAACTGACTGATGTTATTTTAGTTGTTGGCGTGTCCGTCAAGACAACCAAAAGGGGTTGCGGTGTGCGCGATTTCAATCTGACGAAGTGGTTATTGGCGGTTTTACTCCTGCTGGTGCCATGGGTTGCAGACGCGGCCGGCTTGGGTAGGCTCACTGTCCTGTCTTCGCTGGGTCAACCGTTCAATGCGGAAATCGATCTGGTGTCGGTGCAGAAAGAGGAAATCGCCACGCTCTCGGTGCGGCTCGCATCGCCCGAGGCATATCGGAAGGCCGATCTGCAGTACAACGCGGTGACCGCGGGTTTGCGTTTCAGCATTGAAAGGCGACCGAATGGCCAGCCCTATATCAAGGTTACGACGGAGCGGCCCGTCAACGAGTTTGTCGTCGATGTTCTGGTCGAATTGAACTGGGCTTCCGGGCGCCTCATGCGCGAGTATCGAGCGCTCCTCGATCCACCAGGCGCGGAACCGCCGCCAGCGCCCGTAGCAGCACCGGAACCACGGCCTGCCCCAGTCGCGAAGCCGCTTGCCGCAACACCGGTCCCGGAAAGACCCGACGCTGAGGCCGGCAGCTATGGACCGATCCAGCGCGGTGAAACGCTTTTCAAGATCGCGCGCAGCGTGAGGTCCGAAGGCGTGAGCGTCGAGCAGGTGCTGGTTGGGCTCTTCCGCGGCAATCCGGACGCCTTCATCAGGAAGAACATGAATCTCGTGAGGAGCGGCAAGATCCTGCGCGTGCCCGGGAGAGGTGAACTTGCCGCGATCCCGCACCGGGAGGCGGTGAAGGAATATCGCGCACAGGTCGCCGACTGGAACGCGTATCGCCGCAAGCTCGCCGATGCGGCGGGCATCGTTCCGGAAGGGCGTACCGCGGCAAGCGGCCAAATTGCGGCCAGGGTAGAAGACGAGGTGAGCGCCGGAACGAAGGACGTCGTGCGCCTTTCCAAGGGCGAGCCGCCGGGCGGTGCTGTCGGGACGAAAGATGGCCAGCCGGTCAGCGCAAAAGAGCGCATCCGTAACCTCGAGGAAGAGGTCATCGCCCGCGAAAAGGAGCTGAACGAGGCGAAGGAGCGTATCGCACAGCTCGAAAAGATCATCAAGGACCAGCAGCGGCGGATCGAGATCACGAGTCCAACCTTGGCGGCAGCTCAGCAGCAGGCAGAGACGAAACCTGCCTCGAAGCCGGAAGCCGCGAAACCCGTGCCGAAACCGGAGGTCGCCAAGCCAGCAAAGCCGAAACCAAAACCCAAGGCGAAACCAGCGCCGCCTCCGGAACCGGAGTTGATGGATATAGTCATGGAGAATCTGACGCTGATCGCGGGGGGCGGGGCGGTCGTATTGGGCGGACTCGCATTGTGGTTCATGCGCCGTCGTCGCGCTCCGGCAGAAAAAGCTGACACGGAGGAAAAAACTGCCCCGACCCTGGGTGAAGGCGAGGGATCGAGTTCAGCAACATCTGCCACGCCCGCAGTCGTCCCGGCGGCCCCCGTGCAAGCACAGGCGGTTGCTGCCGCGGAGACGGAGCTCGACCCGCTGGAAGAGGCCCGAGTCTATCTCTCTCACGGGCGCGATGCGCAGGCCGAAGCGACCCTCAAGGAAGCGCTCGCGAAGCAACCGAAGCGCGAAGATTTCCAGGTGAAGCTGCTTGAAATCTACGCGGCGCGCAAGGATAAAGCAGCGTTCGGCAGGCTTGCCGGCGATTTCAACAAACTCACAGGGGGTCAGGGCGAGAACTGGCTGAGGGTCGTGGCGATGGGTCTCGCGCTCGATCCGCAAAATCCATTGTATTCATCTGGTAAGGATGCTTCCGCTGCAGCACCTCTCGCGGCCCAAGCGCCGGCTGTGGATCTCGACTTCAATCTAGACCTTGCTGCCCCGACTTCCGCCGCCACCGATATCCCGCTCGAAGTGGGTGGCGAGCCGCCGGCGGGCGCGGCGAAACGGACTGCGGAACCGGCTCCGGAACCGATGATGTACGACTTCAAACTCGAAGTCCCTCCGGCTGCGCAGACCGAGGTAACGCAGGCGCCCACCCCTGTCCCCGAGACGATCGACTTCAACATCGAACTACCGAAGATTGAGGTGCCGGAGACGAAAGCGGCGGGCGCGGCGCAACCCGAGCGGAAATCAGACTCGGACCTCGATTTCGAGCTTGATCTTGGCGACATCAATCTCAACCTCGATGACAAACCGCAGGATGCCGCCGCAGCAGGCGAGGTGAAGGACGCCCACTGGTACGATGTCCAGGCCAAGTTCGATCTGGCCAAGGCGTATCAGGAGATGAGCGACAAGGCCGGCGCACAAGAGATCCTCCAGGAAGTGATCCGAGAGGGTGACCCCGAACAGCAAGCCCAGGCGAAGGCGCTGCTCGCCAGCCTCGGCTAACCTCATTCGCGGCACGGCCCGAACCGCGGCGGTTGACGCTGTCGCGGTTTTTGTTTTTCTGTGGCGCGCCCAAAGGGTAATCGTCGAAACTGAAAACTGCAACTCAGCCACAGAGGGCACAGAGAACACAGAGCGATTCAAGGACTTGAATCATCACATCGCCCCCACCCTATTGGTGAGCCAAGACCAGCACATGCATCCTTGATTTTCCTCTGAGAACTCTGTGATCTCTGTGGCTAACAGATTTTTTCCAGGTTAACCAGCACGTGAATGAACGACGGACGGCATGAGAATCGCGCTCGAGATCGAATACGACGGCAGCGCTTTCTGCGGCTGGCAGACGCAGCCGGCAGGGTGCGCGGCGCAGGACCATCTGGAATCTGCGCTGTCACGGATCGCCGGCGAACGCGTTGCAACGGTATGTGCCGGCCGCACCGACGCTGGCGTGCACGCGCTCGGACAAGTCGTCCATTTCGACACCGCCGTTGAACGCCCGTTGACGGCGTGGGTACGCGGCAGCAACGCGCTGCTGCCGCCGGCGCTTGCCGTGATCTGGGCCAGGACCGTGAGGGATAATTTCCACGCGCGCTATGCCGCGCTGGAGCGTTGCTACCGTTACGTGCTGCTTAACCGGCCGGTGCGGCCGGCGGCCGACCGAGCGCGGGTCGGCTGGTTCAACCTGC
>MERG01000142.1:13388-28588 GCA_001771985.1 Betaproteobacteria bacterium RIFCSPLOWO2_12_FULL_62_13
CCTGCCCCTGGCGCTCGAGCCGATGCAAGACGCCGCACGGCTGCTCATCGGCGAGCACGACTTCAGTGCGTTTCGCTCGAGCGAATGCCAGGCGCGCTCGCCGTTGAGGGATTTGCGCCGCCTGGACATCGAGCGCCGCGGGGATTACGTTATTTTCGAATTCTGCGCCAACGCTTTTCTGCATCACATGGTGCGCAACATCGTGGGCTCGCTGATCTTTGTCGGCAAGGGCAAGCATCCACCCCAGTGGATAGCCCAAGTCCTGGCAAGTCGTGATCGCGCGTGCGCCGCACCGACTTTCGACGCCGCCGGGCTCTACCTCGCGCGTGTGGTGTACGATGCGGCCTGGGGACTGCCCGAACCACCGCACGCAACTCTGCCGCTGCTCGCGGGGGTAATGGGTGATGGGTAATTGGGCCACAGGTCACGGGTCACGAGTCACGGGTCACGGGAAAGGGTGATGGCAACAGCGGTGAAAATCTGCGGCATCACGCGCATCGAGGATGCGCTCGCCGCCGCGCGCTGCGGCGCGCACGCGATCGGGCTCGTGTTTTATCGCCCGAGTCCGCGTTACGTTGCGCCCGGGCGCGCGGCGGCAATCATCCGCGCCTTGCCTGCGTTCATTACCGCGGTGGGACTGTTTGTCGACCCGGCGGCCGAAGAAGTGCGTGCAACGATTACGGCAGCGCCGGTCGGGTTGCTGCAGTTCCACGGCAATGAACCTCCCGCCCTTTGCCGTCAATTCGGCCTGCCGTACATGAAAGCGGTGCGGGTCAGGGCGGGGCTGGATTTGTTACAATACGCAGCCGATTATCACGACGCCAAGGCGTTACTGCTCGACGCTTTTGTCGGCGGTACCCAGGGGGGCACGGGCACGACGTTCGACTGGAACCTGATTCCGCGCGCGCTGCCGCTGCCGATCGTCCTTTCCGGCGGACTCGACGCCGACAACGTTACAGACGCTATCCGCAGGGTGCGGCCGTGGGCGGTTGACGTGTCGAGCGGCGTCGAGGCGGGGAAGGGCATCAAGGATGCGGCGAAAATCGCCGCATTCATGTCAGGAGTGCGCAATGCGGATGTATGACCTGCCCGACGCCAGTGGGCATTTCGGGCCCTATGGCGGCGTATTCGTGGCCGAGACGCTGATCCATGCGCTGGATGAGTTGAAAGACGTCTATGCCCGCTACCGGAAGGATCCCGAGTTCCGCGCGGAGTTCGACTATGAGCTGAAGCACTACGTCGGGCGTCCCAGCCCGCTCTACCATGCCAGGCGCTGGTCGGAGCACTTCGGCGGCGCGCAGGTTTACCTCAAGCGCGAAGATCTCAACCACACCGGTGCGCACAAGATCAACAACGTGATCGGGCAGGCGCTGCTCGCGCGGCGCATGGGCAAGCCGCGGGTGATCGCCGAAACCGGCGCCGGCCAGCACGGTGTGGCCGCCGCGACCATCGCGGCGCGCTACGGCATGGAATGCGTCGTCTACATGGGTTCCGAGGACATCAAACGCCAGGCGCAGAACGTCTACCGCATGAAACTCCTGGGCGCGTCGGTCGTGCCGGTTGAAAGCGGCTCGAAGACGCTGAAGGACGCGCTTAACGAGGCGATGCGCGACTGGGTGACCAATGTGGAGAACACCTTCTACATCATCGGCACGGTCGCCGGCCCTCACCCCTACCCGATGCTGGTGCGCGATTTCCAGTCGATGATCGGACGCGAAGCGCGCGAGCAGATGATCGAGATGGCAGGGCGCCATCCGGACGCCGTGCTGGCATGCGTCGGCGGCGGCTCCAACGCCATCGGAATTTTCTACCCTTATATTCCCGAGGATTCGGTGCGCCTGATCGGTGTCGAGGCCGCGGGCTACGGGCTGGAGAGCGGCAAGCACGCGGCGACGCTGGTCGCCGGCAGAGCGGGTGTGTTGCATGGAAACCGGACCTACCTGCTGCAGGACGAAAACGGCCAGATCATCGAGACGCATTCGATTTCTGCCGGCCTCGACTATCCCGGCGTGGGCCCGGAGCACGCCTGGCTCAAGGACAGCGGACGCGCCGAATACGTCGCGGTGACCGACGACGAGGCGCTCAAGGCGTTCCACGACCTGTGCCGACTGGAAGGCATCATCCCGGCGCTCGAGTCGAGCCACGCGCTGGCGCATGCGGCGAAGTTGGCGCCGCGAATGAAGAACGACCAGATCCTGCTCGTCAATCTTTCCGGACGCGGCGACAAGGATATGCATACCGTCGCCGAGAAATCGGGAATCAGATTCTAATGATGAATGCCGAATGCGGAATGATGACCTCGATGCGGGGTTCTGAATTATTCATCATTCATCATTCATCATTCATCATTTGCTGACCATGTCACGCATCGCCGCCACATTCGCGCGGCTCAAGGGCGAGGGAAAAAAAGCCCTCATCCCCTTCATCACTGCCGGAGATCCGGATCCGGCGCTGGCGGTACCGCTGATGCACGCACTTGTCGCCGGGGGGGCGGACGTGATTGAACTCGGTGTCCCGTTCTCCGATCCGATGGCCGATGGGCCGGTGATCCAGCGCTCGAGCGAACGGGCGCTCAAATACGGCGTTTCGCTCACCGCCGTCGTCGGCTACGTCACCGAGTTTCGCAAGACGAACCGCGTCACTCCGGTCGTGCTTTTCGGTTATGCCAACCCGATCGAGGCGCTGGGCGCAGAGCGCTTCGCCGACATGGCGAAAGCGGCCGACGCCGATGGCGTGCTGGTGGTCGACTGCCCGCCTGAGGAAGCACGCGGACTGGTCGAGCTCCTCGACGCGCGAGCACTCGATACCGTGTTCCTGCTTTCTCCCACGACCGATGATGGACGGCTCAGACAGATTGCGGGGATCGGCCGCGGTTATCTCTATTATGTTTCCCTCAGGGGCGTGACCGGTGCGGCGAATATCGACATCGCCGACGTTGCGGCGCGCATCAATCACATCCGCGCGTTCACCAGGCTGCCGGTCGGCGTGGGTTTCGGAATCCGCGATGCCGAGACCGCGAAGCAGGTTGCCACAGTCGCCGACGCCGTGGTGATCGGCAGCCGGCTGGTGCAGGAGATCGAGAATTCGCCCCGGGATCAGGTGGTCGCGAATGTTATCGCGTTTCTGTCCGGCATACGGCGCGCCATGGACAGTCTGGTGCGGGAACAGGCCGCATGAGCTGGTTGCAGAAACTTCTGCCGCCCAGGATCAAGCGCGCCGGCAGTCCGAAGAAAGTGGTGCCGGAGGGCTTGTGGAGCAAGTGCGATTCGTGCGAGGCCGTGCTCTATCGTGCGGACCTGGAAAAAAACCTTTATGTCTGCCCCAAGTGCAGTCACCACAACCGCATTTCGGCGCGCGAGCGCCTCGACTGGCTGCTCGATCTGGAGGGACGCTATGAGATCGGCGCCGAGGTCGTGGCGGTGGACAGCCTCAAGTTCAAAGACAGCCGCCGCTATACCGAGCGTCTTGAAGAAGCGCGTGCCGAAACCTCGGAAGAGGATGCGCTGGTGGTGATGCAGGGCAGCATCAAAACGCTGGCGCTGGTCGCGGCGGCGTTCGAATTCAGGTTTCTCGGCGGATCAATGGGCTCGGTCGTCGGCGAGCGCTTCGTGCGCGGCGCGCGGGTCTGTGTCGAGCAGCGCCTGCCGTTCATCTGCTTCACCGCGACCGGCGGCGCGCGGATGCAGGAAGGCCTCCTGTCGCTGACACAGATGGCGAAGACCTGTGCCGCGCTCACGCAACTTGCACGCGAGCGCCTGCCGTTCATCTCGGTGCTGACCGATCCCACCATGGGCGGAGTGTCGGCGAGCTTCGCCATGATCGGCGACGTGGTGCTGGCGGAGCCGGGGGCGCTGATCGGATTTGCCGGTCCGCGCGTAATCGAGCAGACCGTGCGCGAGACGCTGCCGGAGGGCTTCCAGCGCTCCGAGTTCCTGCTCCAGCACGGCGCCATCGACATGATCGTCGACCGGCGCCAGATGCGTGACAAGCTTGCCAGCCTCATCACGCTGCTGATGAAGCTTCCCGCAGCATCGTGACGTTCCGCGTTCGCCGTTGCGGGTTTAATGTTTCGAGTTTCGAGTGCCGAGTTTCGTGTTTCACCAGTTCCGCGGTTTTGGGTTCGAAGTTGCAAACCCTGAACCTTGAACCCGAAACCCGAAACCCGAAACCCGAGACCCGAAACCCGAAACCCGAGACCCGAAACCCTAAACCGGCGACCCGGAGCCCTGAACTTTGAACACCGAACCCGCAACGATCGAGCAGTGGCTCGACTATATCGAGCGTCTCCATCCGCAGGCCATCGCCATGGGGCTGGAGCGCGTCGCCAGGGTGAGGGACGCGCTCAAACTCGAGCCGACGTTTCCCGTCATCGCGGTCGGCGGCACCAACGGCAAAGGCTCGGCGTGTGCGATGCTCGAAGCGATCCTCTCCCTCGCCGGCTATAGAGTCGGCTGCTACACGTCGCCGCATCTGCTGCGTTATAACGAGCGTGTCCGGATCGCTCGCCGCGAGGCGGGCGACGCGCAGCTCACAGCGGCGTTTTCCGCAGTGAACGCCGCGCGCAGCGAGGTGCCGCTCACTTATTTCGAGTTCGGCACGTTGGTGGCAGCCTGGCTGTTTGCCGAGGAGCAGGTGGACGTCTCCATACTGGAGGTGGGACTGGGTGGCCGGCTCGACGCCGTCAACGTATTCGACGCGGATTGCGCCCTGGTGATGAGCATCGCGCTCGATCACATGGAATATCTGGGCGCGACGCGCGAACAGATCGGTTACGAGAAAGCGGGGATCTTCCGCCAGGGGCGGCCGGCAATCTGCGCGGATCGGGACACGCCCCAGACCGTGCGCGGTCATGCCGCGGAAATCGGCGCGCGCCTGTTGGTGCTCGGCGCTGATTTCGGTTTCAGCGCCGACGAGACGCAATGGCAGTACTGGGGCCCGCACGGCAAGAGAAACGGTCTGCCGCACCCGGCGTTGCGCGGCACTTACCAGCTTGCCAATGCGAGTGCGTGCCTCGCGGCGCTCGATGCGCTGCGCGACCGGCTGCCGGTGACGATGAACGATATCCGCGCGGGTCTCCTGCAGGCGGAAACTCCAGGCCGCTTTCAGGTGCTGCCGGGACGGCCGGTGGTCATCCTCGACGTTGCGCACAATCCGCACGCGGCTGCGGCGCTGGCGGAGAATCTCGGCCGGATGGGCCGGGTTCGGCGCACGCTGGCAGTCTTCGCGATGTTGCGTGACAAGGACATCGAGGGTGTCATCGGTGCAACCAGGGCACGCATCGATCACTGGTTCGTGGCCGGCATCGCCGCGCCGCGCGGGACGGATGCCGAACGCCTCGTGCAGGCGCTGCGCGCAGCGGGGGTGACCGCAGCGGTCACCCCCTGCGCCAGCATCGCCGCGGCGTATGTGCAAGCCTGTGATATGGCGACGGAAAATGATAGAATTTTGGTGTTCGGATCGTTTTACACGGTGGCAGCGGTGATGCAGGCGCGCGCACGGGGCGATGCGCCGCAGGCATCATGAAAACGCCAGATATACAACAGGTTGTGTGTTGAATGCCGGTTTGAAGGCGCATGGCAAGAGCGATCAGCGACGAAGAATTACAACTCCGAAAGCGTGCACGGCGGCGCCTGATCGGCGCCATCGTCCTGGTGATTGCGATGGTGGTGGTGTTGCCGATGGTGCTCGACAGCGAACCCAAGCCGGTCAGTCAGGATATCGATATTCGCATCCCTTCGCCGGACGCGGGGACGTTCACCTCAAAGATCGTGCCGGTCGCTCCGGGCCCCGAAGCCAAGCCTGCTCCCAAACCGCGGGCTGCGGTAAAACCTGACGCGGTTTCCGCGGCGGACAGCAAAGCGCCGAAAGCACCGCCCCCGGCGCCGGCGGCTCCCGCAGGGAAATCGGAAGCAGCGGCAACGGCAACGGAGCCTGGAACAGCGGCAGCGAAACCGGCGGCCAGACCACCGGCGCCCGAGCAAACCGTCAAGAAGACGGCGAGCACGTCTGCCGGCAGGTTCGTGGTGCAGGTGGTGGCGCTCGCCGACGCGCAGAAGGCGAATCAGATGCAGCAACAGATCTCGGCCGCCGGCATGCAGTCCTATACTGAAGTCGTCAAGACCGACGGGGGCAACATGACCCGGGTGCGCGTGGGGCCCTTTGCGACGCGCGAAGCGGCGGAAAAGGCGCAGCAGCAGCTCAAAGGCATCGGTTTTGACGGAAAGGTCGTGCCGCGTAAATGACGGTCTTTGATTACGCTGTCCTGGTCATCGTCGGGTTGTCGATACTGCTCAGCGTGATTCGGGGCCTGGTGCGGGAGGTGCTGGCGTTGCTGGCATGGGTCGTCGCATTCTTGGTGGCGAACCTGTTCAGCGGCAAGCTGGCGACGCTGATGCCGGAAGAAATTCCGAGCGAGGAGTTGCGCGTCGTGGCCGGTTTTGTGACCGTGTTTTTCGGAGTGCTGCTGGTGATGAGCCTCGCGGCGATCGCGGTCTCGCGGCTGGTGAAAAGGGCCGGCCTCGGCGTCGAGGACCGCGTGCTGGGCGCGCTGTTTGGACTCGCGCGCGGCGTGCTGGTGGTGCTGTTGCTGGTGGTGCTGGCGGGCTTTACTTCGCTGCCGCGCGCGCCCGTCTGGCGCAATGCGATGTTCAGTCCTGCGCTGGAAGCGTGTGCGGTATATCTGAAAGCGTGGCTGCCGAACGACCTGTCGCGACGCATCAAGTACGACTGAGGACGCGCGATGTGCGGAATTCTTGGTGTGGTGGCAAAGATCCCGGTAAACCAGTTGCTCTATGACGGTTTGCTGGTGTTGCAGCACCGCGGCCAGGATGCCGCCGGCATCGTGACGGCCGAGGGCGCGACCTTCCACATGCACAAGGGCGGCGGCATGGTGCGCGACGTGTTCCGCACCCGAAATATGCGCGCTCTGATCGGCCACGCCGGTGTCGCACACACGCGTTATCCTACGGCCGGTTCGGCGTGGTCGGCGGCGGAATCGCAGCCGTTCTACGTGAACTCGCCCTTCGGCATCGTGCTCGGACACAACGGCAACCTTACCAACACGGAGCAGCTCAAGAACGATCTTTTTCGCCAGGATCTGCGCCATGTCAACACCAACTCGGACTCCGAGGTGCTGCTCAACGTGCTCGCGCATGAGCTTCAGGAAGCGGCGACCAATTACAAGCTCGATCCGGCGACAATTTTCGCCGCGGTTTCCGGCGTGCACCGGCGCTGCCGCGGCGCGTATGCCGCGGTAGTGATGATCGCGGGTTACGGGTTGCTTGCGTTTCGCGATCCCTATGGCATTCGCCCGCTGGTGTTCGGCCGTGCCGAGACCGACCGGGGTTACGAATATCTGGTCGCTTCCGAGAGTGTCGCGCTCGATACGCTCGGCTTCCACCTGGTGCGCGACGTGGCGCCGGGCGAAGCGATCTTCATCGACATGGACGGAAATTTCTTCAGCCGTCAATGCGCGCAACACGCTTCGCTCAATCCCTGCATTTTCGAATTCGTGTATCTCGCGCGGCCGGACTCGGTGATCGACGGCATATCGGTCTACGCGACGCGGTTGCGGATGGGCGAGAGCCTGGCCGACAAGATCAATCGTCACTACGGGCACGTTGACATCGATGTGGTGATCCCGATCCCCGACTCCAGCCGGCCGGCGGCGGTGGAGCTTTCCAAGCACCTCAACCTGCCGTATCGCGAGGGATTCATCAAGAACCGCTACATCGGGCGCACCTTCATCATGCCGGGCCAGGCGATCCGCGCGAGATCGGTGCGCCAGAAGTTGAACGCCATCGGCATGGAATTCAAGGGCAAGAACGTACTGCTGGTGGATGATTCAATCGTGCGTGGCACGACCAGCCGGGAAATCGTTCAGATGGCGCGTGACGCCGGCGCGCGCAAAGTGTTCTTCGCATCGGCCGCGCCCCCGGTGCGTTTCGCGAACGTGTACGGCATCGACATGCCCACGCGCGAGGAACTGATCGCGAGCGGCCGCACCGAGCCCCAGATCGCGCGCGAGATCGGCTGCGACGAGCTGATCTACCAGGATCTCGATGCGCTGGTGGATGATGTGCGCAGCGTCAACCCCAAGGTGACGAGCTTCGAGGCCTCGTGTTTCAGCGGCATTTACATTACCGGGGACGTAACGCAGGAATATCTCGACGGCGTCGAACAGCAACGCCGCGACGGCGCCAGGCAGGCCGACATCGCCGCGGCAGCGACGCAGCTTGATCTGGGGCTGGAATTGGTGGACTAGCAGCCTGTCGGACTTACCAGTCGGGACAGGCTGCTAAAGGCAAAACCGGCCGGAATTCCACAAAGGATCATTCAAACAGCCTCAAAAGCAACGTGAGCACGCATGTTTCTTCGCAGTTCGGGCCACTCAATGGTGTTTTCGATCTCATTCGGGCGGCCGGTTTTGCATAAGGAGCTTGTCGCACTGTAAGTCCGACAAGCTCCTAGCGAGAGCTGAAACGGGTTTTTTGTTTTCCGACAACCGACGGCAGGAGTCATGGCTGAAAACTACAGGCTGGAAACCCTGGCGGTTCGCGCCGGGATCGAACGCAGCCAGTTCGGCGAGCATTCCGAAGCGCTGTATCTAACATCGAGTTTCGTTTTCAAGTCGGCGGCGCAGGCCGCAGCGCGCTTCGCCAACCAGGAACCGGGCAACATCTATTCGCGCTTCACCAATCCGACCGTGTCGGTATTGGAGCGGCGCCTCGCCGCGCTGGAAGGCGCGGAGTGCTGCATCGCGACCAGTTCCGGGATGTCGGCCATCCTTTCCTGCGTGATGGGCCTTCTGAAGGCCGGCGACCACATCGTGTGCTCGGCAGGCGTGTTCGGCGCGACGGTCACGCTGCTTGGCACCATCATGAAGCGCTTCGGTGTCGAGACCACTTTCGTTTCGGGTACCGAGATCGAGAAATGGCAGGCCGCGGTGCAGCCCGGTACGCGCGTACTGTACCTTGAGACGCCGTCCAACCCGCTCACCGAGATCTACGACATCGCGGCGCTGAGCGCGGTGGCGAAGAAGGCCGGCGCTCTGCTGGTGGTGGACAACGTGTTCTGTACGCCCGCACTTCAGAAGCCGCTTGAGCTGGGGGCCGACGTGGTAGTGCATTCGGCGACCAAGTATCTGGACGGGCAGGGCAGGGTGCTGGGCGGGGCGGTACTCGGCCGGAAAAGCGTGATCTACGAAAGCGTGTTCGGCTTTCTGCGCACGGCCGGACCGACGCTTTCCCCGTTCAACGCGTGGGTGATCCTGAAAGGCCTGGAGACGCTGCAGATACGCCTGGAGGCGCAGTCGGCGCGTGCACTGGAACTCGCGCGCTGGCTGGAAGCGCAGCCTGGCATCGAGCGCGTCTACTATCCGGGGTTGCCGTCGCATCCCCAGCATGAGCTGGCCGGACGCCAGCAGAAAGGCCCCGGGGCGATCGTGTCGTTCGACGTCAAGGGGGGCAAAGAAATGGCGTGGCGTATCGTCGACAACACGCGGCTCATTTCGATCACGGCCAATCTGGGCGATACGAAGACGACGATCACCCACCCGGCATCGACCACTCACGGGCGCATTTCACCCGAAGCGCGTGCTGCGGCGGGAATCGGCGATGGACTGCTGCGCGTGGCCGTAGGCCTCGAGGCGATCGAGGATATCAAGGCCGACCTCGCGCGCGGCTTGGCGTAGAAGTTTGTCGGACTTGGGTCGGACAAACTCCTAACTTGTTTTGAATCGAGGCCGCCCGGGACCGGGTTCGCGCTGATCTTACGAGCGCCGCCCCTTCCCGCCCTTCGACTGCTGGCCGGGTGCACCGCCGCCCTGAGATTTTCCTCTACCTTGACTGCGGTAATGTCCGCCGCCCATGCGGGGCCCGGGATTACTCCCGCTGAAGGAACGCCGGAAGGCCGGAGCGACGCCGCCCGGTTGGCCGACGCGCCCACCGGCCCGGGCGCTTCGTGCGTCCACGCGACGGCCGCGCTCTGAGGCTGCAGGCTGCCGCGTATGCCGGTCGCCGCCGGGAACAGCGCCGGCGGGATGCATATCAATGCGGCCCACGGGTGCCGGCACGATGGATAGAGGTTGGGTGCTGCGCACGTGGGGTGGGCTGTCATCCCTCTGCCAACGCGAACGCCTGTCGTTATCTTGCGGCGCAAGACGGCGCGGCCCGGGTCCACGCGCCTCTGAACTGGTAAGGGCTCTTCCGTGCCGATCCGTCCGGCTAGGCGCCACCCGGGAATCCGCGCGCATTTCGTCGCTTTGCATCACCGCACGGTTGGGCGCAGCTTCGCGCGTATCAATAATAGGCGTGATGCCGGCTGTACGCCCCTCCGGACGCACCTCGCGGAACTCCCGTGGGCGCTCCCGATCCCTAAAGGCCGGGGTTGCGTCTCGCCCGGTAAGGTCTTGTCGGGTCGCGCCACCGACAGGGTTGGACCGGCTGAACCCTTGGCGCGCTGCTGGATGCCGGAACGGAACGCCTCGACGATGGACCGGGTCATGTCGCCACACCACGCGCTCGGATTTCGAGACGATTTTGGTCGGATCGTGGACTGTAAGATGGCGCTTCACACGGATGTCGCCGTGCCGGTCGTGTACTTTCAAGACCTTTACGACTTTCACCACCTTCACGTGGCGATGATGCCAATCGAAGTGGCCGAAGAAGAATCCCGCCGAAATCACGATCCCGGGGCTCCATAGCAGGCCCGGGGTGAATGGAGGGCTGGCGACGTAGTATCCCGGTGGAGGTCCCCAATAGACGGGCGGGTAGTCGGGCCACCCCCATGAGCCGTAGACCACGTTCGGGTCGTAGTACGGGACATGGACGACCTGCGGGTTGGCGGGCTCGATAATGATGTAATCGCCTTGCTGCGTCACCCGGATCCGGTCGTTCGATCCGAGTTGGCCTGCCGCCATCGCATTGCGCCGCAGGCTTTGAACCGTCTCCATCACCTGGGGCTCTTGCGCAACGAACGCCTCGCCCAGCCGTTCCGTCCAGTCGAGTTTCTCGTCCATCATGTGAAGGACTTGCGGAAATGCCACCAGCGACTTGACGCTCGGCTCCCAATCCATCGGCTCGACCGCCGTCACGGCTTCCTGGCCTTTGAGTTCGGGACGCGACCTGGACCAGCGCGCGGCCTGAACCACTTCTAGCGGGTAGGTCGAGGCCATCAGGACCTGCGACAGCAGCGAATCGGGATAAAGCGCGATCGGGGCGAGCATCTGATCGAGCTCTTGCTGACTGAACGCCGGCCGATCCTGGGCGAAGACCGCGGATACGCAGAGCAGAAGCGCGAGCGAGTGGATGACAAGCGACTTGATCAACGCATTCATCGCCATCTCCTCGAATAATCGGGCCGTCTTTCATCGGGAGTTTCCCAGCGGAGGCGGCTCGTGCCCTGAACCGCGGAGAGCTTCTGCGGCGGCAGAGCGCGTGTTACTGATTCGACAGGAGTATAGAATGGCCGTTCACGTCAATCGCCCTCGCTTCCGTTACAAAGTGTAAGGATTTGTAAACCGCGACGGGCGGCCTGCAACATAACGCGTCCGCGAAAACCCATCCTTGCAGAAGCGGTTTGGCGTAGTCAGGCTACAGCAACTCCGCGCTACAACCCGCGCGGGTGCAGCGCAGGTAGCCGCCGCGCTTGTACCAGTCGTTCAACACCCAGCGTTCGCATTCGTGGCCGTCGACCACGTGCACGTGGCGGGCCGGACGGTGAGTGTGGCCGTGGATCAGGCGCGGGTAGCCGAAATCGCGGAGCGTCTGATCGACGGCGGCGACCGATACATCCATGATGTCCAGTGTCACTTCATGTTTGTGTTCTTCGCTTGCTGCGCGCAAGCCCGCCATCTGCCGTTTGCGTGCGGCGAGCGGCTGGGCAAGAAACTTCGCCTGGTTTGCGGGATTGCGCGCGTAGGCCCGGAATTTTTGGTAATCGACATCGTCGGTACAGAGGGTGTCGCCGTGCATGACAAGCGTGCGTGTGCCGTACAGGTCGAGCAGCAAGGGATCGGTGATGAGGCTTGTGCCGCAACGTCGGACAAAGTCCTGTCCAAGGAGCACGTCACGGTTGCCGTGCATCAGGTAAAGGGCGACGCCCCGGTCGCTGAGGCGCCGCAGCGCGTCGGCGACTGACGTATTGAAGGGATCGTCGAGGTCGTCATCGCCGACCCAATACTCGAAGAGATCGCCGAGCACGTAGAGCGCTTCGGCCTGCGACGCCGTGCCTTCCAGAAAATCGAAGAACTGCCGGATGATATGCGGGCGCTCGGCCGCAAGGTGGAGATCGGAGATAAAGTGCGTCGCCATGAGCGACTAAAGGATGAAGGATGAAGGATGAAGGATGAAGGATGAAGGATGAGCAGTTTCCTGCAGGATGAAGCACGACAAACACGAGTTCGTTCGCGTCGGTTCTTCCTTCCGCCTTCCGCCTTCCGCCTTCATCCTTTCACAACCTCCGCCCGCTCGATCACCACGTCCTCGATCGGCACGTCCTGGTGCATGCCGCGGCTGCCCGTTCTCACTCTGCTGATCTTGTCGACCACATCGGCTCCCTTGACCACCCGGCCGAATACGCAATAGCCCCAGCCCTGCGGCGTGGAGGCCGTGTAGTTCAGGAAGTGGTTATCGGCGACGTTGATGAAAAACTGCGCTGTTGCCGAGTGTGGATCGGGCGTGCGCGCCATCGCGACGGTGTAAGCGTCGTTCTTGAGCATGAAAGTCCTTCACTTGGCGGGTTTCCTGGTGTTGGCGGCGAGGGTGCGCGCGCTTTCGATGATGACCGGTTTGACCGGCAGGTTCTGGTGCGGGGGCCTGGGGGCCGTCGCAACCTTTGCGATTTTTTCGACGGCTTCCATCCCTTTGGCGACTTTGCCAAACACGGTATAGCCGTGTCCGTCCGGGTTGGGATAGTTCAGCATGTCGTTGTTGACTACGTTGATGAAGAACTGCGATGTCGCCGAATTCGGATCGCGCGTGCGGGCCATGGCGATCGTGCCGACCTCGTTGCGCAGGCCGTTGTTCGATTCGATGGGAACGGGATTGCGCGTCGGTTTCACGTTCAGGTCAGGGGTGAACCCGCCGCCCTGGATCATGAAGCCG
Organism: Betaproteobacteria bacterium RIFCSPLOWO2_12_FULL_62_13; assembly: GCA_001771985.1. Taxonomy (GTDB): domain Bacteria; phylum Pseudomonadota; class Gammaproteobacteria; order Burkholderiales; family SG8-41; genus DSOT01. The sequence continues at coordinate 26,492 of MERG01000142.1, forward strand.
TCGATGACACGATGAAAAATGGTCCCGTTGTAGAACCCGTCCTGCACATATTGCAGGAAGTTCCTGACGGTCTCAGGCGCCTTGTCCGGGTACAGTTCGATGACGATCGCGCCCACGTTGGTCTTGATCTCGACCTGCGGACTGGCAGCGCTGAGGTTGAAGGAAGCGAGCACGCTGCAAACGACAACCAGGGTTCTTAGCATAGCACTCCAAATGAAAAAGCCGGCAAACCGCCGGTATGGTTGACAACCGTCGCACATGCCCCCGAACCCGGCACGTGCGGCACCCTAATTGCCACTGGTGTCTCGAATCATGAATTCGCATCAGAACGCGGTCTCGTCATGCCGGTGGAAACCGGCATCCAGGAACTTGGAAAATCCCTGGATTCCGGGTCGCAGGCGGCGCTGCGGCCTTTGCCCGGAATGACGGAAAATAAGGCTGCGCATTAATGACTCAGCACACTAGCGGGCGGGCGAGCCCGAAAGCAGCTCCTTGACCAGTTTCAGCTTGATCTGCGCTGCCTTGCTGCCGCGGTCGAGTTGGGCCGCCTTCTCATAGGCTTCGCCCGCCATTCTGGCATAGATGTCGCCAAGATTCTCGTGGGCCACAGCGTAGCGCGGATTGGCGCGAATCGCCATCTCCAGCGCCGTGCGGGCTTTGTCATACTCGCCTTGTGCGGCATAGAGCACCGCGAGATTGTTGTACGGTTCCGGCAGCTCGGGATAGTCGTAGGTGAGTTCCGCGAAGACCTCGATCGCCTCTTTCCCCTTTTTCTGTTCGGTCAGAATGACGCCCTTCAGAAAGCGTCCGCGGGCGTCCTTGGGCCGGTTGGAGAGATAGGCGTCGACACGATCGAGCGCGCGTTCGGGCTGACCTTGCTTGAGCAACTCCCCCGCTTGCGCAAGGTCGTCGCCTTGCGCAAGAACCGCACCACCGAATCCTATCATGAAGGAAATGACAGAGACGACCCGGGCGACGCGGGCGAAGGTCATTATGCTATACTTTTCGATGTCGGTAAGTTTCTCTAACTCTTTGAAATTCTACCAAGAACGCCCGGTAATTCAAACTCCGCCCGGCTCAAGAAAAGTGAGTGTCTGAGTCTCGGGAGTGGGCTGCGCTCCGCTTCAGGAGCGCTTCTCTGCTGAAAACGATGCTGAAAATCTACAACACGTTGACCCGCGAAAAGCAGGAGTTTGTCCCAATTACTCCGGGCAAAGTGCGCATGTACGTCTGCGGCATGACCGTTTACGACTACTGCCACCTGGGGCACGCGCGGGTGATGGTGGTTTTCGACGTGGTGCGGCGCTGGCTGCGGGCGCTCGGCTTCGATGTGACGTACGTCCGCAACATCACCGACATCGACGACAAGATCATCAAGCGCGCGCAGGAGAACAGCGAACCGACCGAGGCGCTCACCGCACGCTTTATCCAGGCGATGGACGAGGACAATTCGGCGCTGGGGGTGGAGAAGCCCGATTTTGAGCCGCGCGCGACGCAATACGTGCCGGGCATGCTCGAGATGATTCGACTGCTGGAGCAACGCGGTCTCGCCTACAAGGCGGAAAACGGCGACGTCAATTACGCGGTGCGCAGGTTTCCAGGCTACGGGAAGCTTTCCGGCAAGTCGCTCGACGAGTTGAGGGCTGGGGAGCGGGTTGAAGTCGACGCCGCCAAGCTGGATCCGCTCGACTTTGTGCTGTGGAAGCGCGCCAAGGACGGCGAACCCTACTGGGAATCACCGTGGGGCAAAGGGCGACCCGGCTGGCATATCGAGTGCTCGGTAATGTCGAGTTCGCTTCTCGGGAACCATTTCGACATCCACGGCGGGGGGCAGGATCTGCAGTTTCCGCACCACGAGAATGAGATCGCGCAGTCGGAAGGCGCGCACCAGCACCCTTTCGTCAATTACTGGATGCACAACGGTTTTGTGCGGGTAGACAACGAGAAGATGTCGAAGTCGCTCGGCAATTTCTTCACCGTGCGCGAAATCCTGGCGCGCTACGACCCCGAGGTGGTGCGCTTTTTCATCGTGCGCGCGCACTATCGCAGCCCGCTCAACTACTCGGATCAGCATCTTGAAGACGCCAAACACGCGCT
>MERG01000143.1 GCA_001771985.1 Betaproteobacteria bacterium RIFCSPLOWO2_12_FULL_62_13
GCCGCGCCACCGCGGCGTCGCGCGCGAGCGAGGCGACATTGGTCACCTGTGCGTTTGCAAGTGCCGCCACCTCCAGAAAGCGCGTGAAGGACTCCAGGCTCCGCACGACGGCCTCCGCACGGATCTCCTGCGCGAGATAGGTTTCGACGTAAGCTTCGAGGAGATCGACGCGTGCGGCGGCGGTGCGCTCGCTGCGAACGAGCGGCAGTCCCCCGAAACGCAGCCAATCGTCGACCGGCACATCGCGGCCCACCTCGGCGGCGGTCAGCGGCGACATGCGGCGGCTCCCCACGCGTCCCGCGAGCAGGTTCACGTCCTCCCGCCGCAGACGGCGTGCCGAGGACCCGGTGAGCGCAAAGCGCCAGCGCCGCGGCGCCGACGCAAGCGCGTTGTGGACTTCGTTCAGAAGGGACGGCAGCTTCTGTACTTCGTCCACCACGATCCACGAGCCGCGCGGCAACGCCTCGACTTCCTGCCGAAATGCGCCGGGGTCCCGCATGAGACGCAGGAGCTCGCGGTCGAGCAGGAGGTTGTACCACTGCGCTTTTGGCAACCGCCGGCGCAGCCAGGTAGTCTTTCCTGTGGCGCGGGGACCGAGCAACAGGAACGAACGCGGGGGCAGCGCGAGCCGGCGTGTAAACATGGCCAGCATTATGACGGTAAAAATGCTGGCGGTCTATACAACCAGGAGTTTGTCGGACCCCGGATCGGAGTCCGGGGCAAGCTTGGGGTCGGACAAACTCCTAGCGCGAGAAAAGCTGATAGCGGTCGTGGAGAACTTGGAGAATCAGAAGACCGTCGATGCGCTGATTCAATCAACGAAAATCCGAGAAGACGCCGAGAGCAGTGACTCCACTCGTTTAGACAGAAAAAGTACCTTCGGCAAGTGTCAGTCGACGCGGTCCGAGCGCTGCGCTATTGGGTTTTCACGCCGACTAACTTGATCAACTTGGCGTTCTGCGCGATCTGCGCGTGAATGAACGACGCAAATTGTTCCGGTGTGCTGGTCTGCGGTTCCAAGCCTTGTTTGATCAACAACGCCTTGATCTCGGGGGTATTGACTACCTTGCCGAGCACCGCGTTAAGCCGCGTGATGATATCCTTGGGCACGCCTGTTGGTACAACCACGCCAAAAAAGGTGGAGCGATCGTACCCGGTCAATCCCGCCTCGCTGACGGTGGGTAGCGACGGCAACAGCGACGAGCGCTTGGCGCTGGTAACCGCGAGTGCCCTGAGCTTCCTGGCCGCCACGAGGGACCCCACCGCTACGACGCTGGGGAAACTTACCTCGATCTGACCAGCCACGGTTGCGATGGCGCTGTCCGCGGAACCCTTGTACGGCACGTGGGCAATTTTCACCTCAGCCATCAAATTGAAAAGTTCACCCATAAGATGCGAGGAGCTGCCGACGCCGGAAGACCCGTAGTTGAGTTTGCCTGGGTGCGCGCGTGCAAGCGTAATCAACTCCTTGACATTGCGCGCCGGCAGCGACGGATGAACCGAAAGTACGGCCGTCCCGGTCGCCACCATCGACACCGGCGCCAAATCACGCTCCAGGTCATAGGGAAGGTTGGCGCGCAGCGCAGGTTGAAGCGTGTCGGCGGCCGCCATCATCAGCAGCGTGTAGCCGTCTGCGGGCGCCTTGGCAACCGTCGCGGTTGCTATCGAACCGCCTGCCCCGCCACGGTTTTCGATGATCAAAGGCTGGCCCAGGTTTTCAAGCAATATCGGCGCGAGCGTGCGCCCTATAGCGTCGGGTGCGCTGCCCGCGCTGAATCCCACGAACAGGCGAATCGGCTTAATGGGATAACTTTGGGCTGACGAGTCGAGAATCGACAAGTTAGCGCACGCAGCGATTCCCACGAACAGCCAAAATATATTCCATCCTGGTTTCCGCATGACTTCTGCCGCCTTTCTTGGCTCTTGGCACGAGACTATGGGCAGAGAAAAACCCATCTGGTATGCTAGGTTTTTTGCGTCGTACTGTCAACGTCGTCGAGGGGCGGAAGGCGACAGGAATCGCGGCGATGAATTTGAAATGCCGAATACGAAAACTCGACCTATGGAATATCCAAGGCGGCCATCATCCACGTGACGCGCATGCTGGCGATCGAATGGGCGGAGCACGGCATACTCGTCAACGCAATTGCGCCGGGCAGGGTCGACACGCCGTCGCGCGCGGGATCTTATCGCGATCCCAAGTTCATTGAAGCGATGCTGAACCGCGTACCACTGCACCGGTTCGGGACCTCCGAGGAAGTCGCAGCGGTGGTCTGCTATCTGGTGAGTTCCAGGGCGGCGTATATTACCGGGCAGACGTTGTTTCTGGATGGGGGCCTTACCGCCTACTGAACCACTGTTGTGGAGTCATATCTCCATCAATCTGGTCCAGAACTTGATCCGACCGTGCCCGCATTATCGAGGGCCCGGCATAGATTGGCGGTTTTTTGAATGTATCGGGGGGGATGAACGCATGAAGATGCGGGCGAGCTGGGTTCTGAATAAGCACAAGATCATCTGCGATCAGGTGGACGTGCTGCCGCCGAATCAGGATGAATCGCTGGTGCGCACCGCCTGGGCGGCGATCTGCGGCAGCGACGTACATGTCGTCCACTCCGACGTGCCGCTGCCGCCCCGCCTCGCCAACCCGGGAACACCGGGCCACGAGGGTATTGGCTACGTGGAAGAAAGCAAGGATCCCGGCTACAAGAAGGGCGACCTGGTGCTGACCATCCCTGGATACAGTGCCCGCACCGGCACGTTCTGCGATTACCAGACGCTCATGACCCGCTACATGATCAAGGTGCCGCCGACGGATATTCCGCTGGAGCAGTTGCTGATGGCGCAGCAATTCGGCACCACCATTTACTCACTGCGGCAAGTACCGGTGGATGTGGTCGGCAAGACCGTGATGGTGATGGGGCAAGGCTCGGGGGGCCTGTTCTTCGCCTGGAGCTTGAAGCGCGCCGGCGCCGCCAAGGTGATCGCGTCCGACAAAATGGCGGCGCGGTTGGCAGTCTCCCGGCACTTCGGCGTGGATGTGCCCGTCAAGGCCGGCGAAGAGGCATATCAGGCGGTGATGGATCACACGGGCGGCGAAGGCGTGGATTACCTGGTGGAGGCTGTCGGTAATCAGGAAGCGCTGGCCCAATCCATCGGCCTCATCCGCGAGGGCGGCCACGGTCTCTACTTCGGCCTGCCCGACACGAAGGCGCTCGTGCCCTTCAACTTTCATGATTTCCAGCGCCGGCGGTTGACCATCAACGCAACCACCCATGCTCTGCGCGACCGGAGCATGAGCTCCTTCCGGCGGGCCCTCGACTTGATCGTGACCGAGCAGATCGATGTGTCGCCGATGATCAGCCACGTGTTCAACCTCGACCACATCGAGCAGGCGATGGATCACGCCACGACCTACAGGGACAACGCCCGGAAGGTGTGCTTGAAGTTCTGAATTGAAGGCATAGAGGCAACTCTTCAATCCAACGCCGTCTTATGATGGTTCCATGAGGAGGAAAATGAAATGAAGTACAGGAAGTCGGAAGCAAAGAAATATGCCAAGGCGAACATGAGAGGCGTCTGGGGAGGATCGTTGACGCCGTTCACGCCGAAGTATGAAATCGATGAAGAAGGCTTCAGACACAACATACGCTACTGCATCGATGCCTTGCAGCTCGGAGGGATGTATGTCAATGCGTTGCAAGGGGAGTCGTTGTACCAGACGATTTCAGAACGCAAGCGCGTCTTCAAGTTGGCCGTGGAGGAAAGCAACGGCGGCATGGCTATTCTGGCGTATACCTCGGACCCCGCTCTGGAGAATGCTCTGGACATGACTCGGTATGCCGAGGAGATCGGCGCTGACTACGTCGGCATCGTCAATCCCAAATTCTACCTGGTACCGATGACGGACGAAGGTGTTTTTCAATACTTCAAATACATAGCCGACAGGGTCAATATCGGTATCTTTGTCCTCAACCAGATGGAGCACGGCTATCTGATGAGTCCCGAGCTGCTGAGCCGGATTGCAGATATCGAGAACGTCGTCGGTATCAAGAATATCGGATCGCCGCCCGACATACTCAGGTCCAGGATTCTGTGTGGCGACAAGGTGGTCGTGAGCGATTCCTCGGAGAGCAACTGGTTCATGAACCTCACCGTCAAGGGACAGGAGGCCATGATCGCGGATCCCGATCCGTATTGCCTTCAAAGCAGGAAGCTGAGGCTGGTGAAGGAATACACCGATCTTGCAATGAAGGGGGAAATTACAAGAGCATGGGAAGCCTATAAGAGGCTGGAGCCCATTCGAAGGGCATTGAATATGGTGATGGTGCGAACCAAGAGCCATGCCGTTTACAAGTACTGGACGCAGTGTCTGGGAATGGCGGGCGGTGATGGCCGGGTACGAGTGCCGCACATTGAACTGACAGAGGCCGAAAAGCGGGCGATCAAGGCCGCGGTTGAGACTACAGGATTGGTCTGAGACAAATAAAGGGCAAGCTTCATGGATTATAGAGAAACCGACGAACAAACCATGATTCGTCAAATGGCGCGGAAATTTGTTGAGAATGAAGTGAAGCCCGTAGCCATGGAATATGACCATAAAACGGACCCAAAGGATTGCATTCCCTGGGAGTTGCTCAAGAAAGCGGCAAAGCTCGGGCTGACGAAAATGGCCATCCCGGCCGAATACGGCGGCGGAGGTGTCAAAGACCTGATATCCCTCATGATCACGGTGGAAGAACTTGGTGCGGGGGACAACGGCTTCGCCGGTACCATCAGGCATGCCATAGGACTGACGGCTTGGATGGACACACTGTGCAACCAGCAACAGAAGGATGAGTTCTTTCCAAAGATCGTTGAGGATGACGCCTTTCTCATTGCAGAGGCAATGACGGAACCGAACTCCGGCACCGATAACACGCTCATGGCGGGCGTTCCGGGTGGAGCAATGCAGACTTATGCCGAGAAAAGGGGGAATGAATACATCATCAATGGTTCAAAGCATTTTATTTCCAACGGAGGCATTGCCAAGCTGATTCTGCTTCATGCAAGAACCGACAGAAAGCTGCCCCTCAATCGATGCCGAAGCGTGTTCCTGGTGCCATCGAACTCCCCTGGCCTTTCCATCGGCAAATTCCACAGCAAGCTTGGGAGACGACTCATCAACAGTGCGGAGCTGTTTTTTGATGACATGCGCGTGCCAGAGCGATACCTGATACAGAAGGAGGGCGAGGCTGCCAAATACCTGCGGCAGGTCGCCTTCCAGGCATTCCTCATTCCAGCAACCATGCTGGGAACTTTCAGAGCCTGTCACGATGACGTGGTTGCTTATGCAAGGATGCGGATTCAGGGCGGCAAACCGATCATTCGGCATCAACTGGTGGCCGCCGAGGTCTCCGATATGCGGGTAAAAATCGAGGCGGCGCGGGCGCTCCTGTATAGGCAAGCCTGGTGTTGGCAGAATCAGTATGACTATGACCCCCGACTGACAATTTTGATCAGACCACTTCTTAACCAGATCTCCGGACACATGGCTTATCAAGTGCAGGAGATCCTGGGAGCCCCGGGGGTCGATAAAGAGATGAGGATGGAGAAATATTCGAGAGACCTTTTGACCATGATTCACGGGCCTAGTACGTATGCCGGCCTCATCAGGGGGGCGCCGGATTGGCAGATGGAGACCAATGAGTACGTTCCCACCGAAGTGTGAGCCTGAAGGCTGGATCCGGCCGCTCGATCCGAAGAGGGAGAAAATCGAAGTGAATGTCTCACCGGAACGCGTCCGGCAGCAGATCACGTCGATTCTGGCCGCCTGGGGAATGGATGCGGATCTGGTTCGCACAATCGATCCGACGCTGCCGGTTCTTGTGGCTGGCGATCCCGAGGCGTTGAACCGGGAGATACGTTTGCAGGACGGGATTCCCATCCCGCGGAGTCTCGCCGACAAGATCCGCGCCATTTGCCGGCGGTGCGGTATTCCGTTTGTCTTGGAGTAACGAGGTCCCATGATCAATGAAATCCGAAATGGCGCGGTTGGGAAAGGTGATCAAGGATGCCGGCATCCGGGAAGAATAAGGGGCGGGCGTCAGTGAGCGAAATCACGGGCCGCCGTGCGTCGTTAGTGGCGCTCATTGTTCTCGCATGCGCTGCAACGCTTGCCCAGGCGCAGCAGAGATCGCAGTTCGCGGGCAGTTAGGCGCCGTCCGATGTGATCCCAGGCGCGGCAAACCAACGTTCGTTCGCCAGCACGACCGATTCTTCAATCTGTCGTGCCGGAACAGTCCAGTAGCGTCGCAATAGCGCGTCCTTCTGCCGCGCGTCGACCAAACGAAAGCCACGGGCTTCATAGAATTTGACCGCCCACGTTGCGGCCTTCCAGGTACCCACAAGGATCGGGCAATCCGTCTGTCGTTGAAGGTGGGCGAGGAGCGCGCTGCCTATCCCCCTGCCCTGACTCGCCGTCCGGGTGTAGGCATGCCGGATCAGCGCGACGCCGGCTACGTGTTGACGCCCCATGACGCCGAGCAACCGGTCACCGTCGAAAAACCCCCAGAAGACGACCCCCTCCTCTATCTCGCGACGCAGCTCGCCCCGAGACATGTACGGATCGTTCCAACGGTCCGCCGCAATGATTCCGCGATACGCCGAGGCCGCGTCGTCGATCACCGACCAGATGTCGTCAAACTCGGCGGACGTGCACTGGCGAATCATCATTTGCAAAGGGAACGGGTTGGAAGCGCGCTCACATTAATTCGCGTAAAGCCTGAACAATTTCATCAGCATCCGGGAATCGACCTTTCCGATGCTTTGAGAATACTAAAGCGCCATCAGCGACGACATCGAATATGCCGTCGGCACCCTTGATAAGTTCAGGCTGCACCCCGAGTGTCTTGGAGATCTCGGCCGCCAAACTGGAGGCCCGGGGTAAATAGTTTCAACGCACGCAGTAGGTGATGGTGATACGCATCATCGTCCTTGCAATTCGCTGTCAATGTCCGCATTAACCGGCCCGAGGCGGCGCAACGGCTGAAGAGCCCGTGTTGAATGCGTCGTCAAGTGCCATTGCTTTCGTTCACCGCCTCCGGGAACGCAAAGATTTGATAGCCCATTCGGCCCAATCCGGACAGTGAGTCTGGAGGAACTCCGTCATACGGGGAAAGGGTGCCCGGCTTGCGAGTGCCGCTTTGCTTTGGAGCTGCTTTTTTGCTTGCTTTGCCATTTGTTGATTAGCCGGTCCAACTCAGGTATCCGAAAACAACCTACAGTGCCAAGCGTGCCTTTGACACGAACAGGGTAACTTTTCCGTTGCCCGCATGCCCCGTGGTGCTGGGTCGAGTCGCTGGGTAAAGCGAGCCGGTCGGCTGGTGGAGAATCGGCGTTGACCCTGTTTGCGTTCCCGGCAGCTATTTTTTTGCCATCTTGACAGATGGGGCCAAATAGATGCCATGGAGCTTTGCATACTTGGATGACAGTCGCAACAGGACCGTTTCATTCCCGTGCAGACGGGAATCCATCTGGCACATCAACGCGCGTGGAAGCGCAGTGTGGGTCAGGGTGTAGATTATCGCGGGTTGCCTGGTGCTGCGGCCTCGCATGGCGTCTGTTTTCCTTTCTTGGTGCCTTCAACTAACGTCCCGCTTGACCGGCCCGACACGGCCCGGCGCAGCGAGGATGTTGAGGGTCCGTGTCCAAGCGGAGTTAGGCCCGGGAACCTGCATGAGCTTTCACACCCTCCCACGGCTTGATCTTCGCCAACTTGAACGTTTTGATCACGCACGGATAGTGACGATTATCGTGATTAACGTCAACCGTCAACTATCGGCGGGCGCGAGTCTTGTAAGCGAGAGGCTCGCCCAAAGGGCACTTCCCGGCCAAACTGGACGAGACTCGCGTTTGACAGTGCTGGCGCAGCGGAAGATACTTTCCTTCGTGCGGTTGAATCTCTCACGGATTCAATTCCCGCCCCTCGGGGCGCTCACGCTTGCAGTTAACTTTAATGCCCCGCGCTTGCGGCGGGGTTGTTCAATTTCCTGTCCTTGAGGGTACGAAGTATGTACGCGCTTGACGTGAGCAAGACCGCGCCGGGCTTCGAGCGTTTCGTGCCGCCGGGTACGGTGCTCGACCGGATTGCGGCCGGGCTGATCTTCACGGAGGGGCCGGTCTGGGAACCGCATGAAGGTTGCCTCATCTTCGTCGACATCCGCGGCGACCGGCTGATCACGTACACGCCGGGCAAGGGGCTCGCAACGCTGTACGAACCGTCGGGCAAAGGCAACGGACTGACGCTCGACCACCAGAACCGCATCATCTGCGCCGGCTGGGGCAGTCGCACGGTGTGGCGGCTCGAGCCCGACGGCTCGGTGACGACACTGGCGTCGCATTGGCAGGGAAAGAAGCTGAACACGCCGAACGATATCGCAGTGAAATCGGACGGGACGATCTGGTGGACCGACATGGCCAACGGCGTCTACATCCCGGGCATGTGCACGGAGGACGTGCAGCGCTACCTCGATTTCGAGGGGGTGTTCCGGATGAACGCGGACGGTTCGGACATCACCCTGATGGCCGACGACTGCGTGACGCCGAACGGGCTGTGCTTCTCGCCGGACGAACGGCTGCTCTATGTCAACGAGTCGGCGCGGCGGCAGATCCGGGTCTGGGACGTGGGGCCGGACAATCGCCTGACGAACGGCCGGCTTTTCTACACCGACAGCTACAGCGAGCCGGGAACGCCGGACGGGATGAAGGTGGACATCGAGGGCAACGTCTACTGTACAGGCTCGGCGGGTACCCACGTGATCGCGCCGAACGGGCAGTTGCTGGGCCGGATCCACACGCCGCACCCCGCCGCGAACATGGCGTGGGGCGGCCCGGATTGGCGCACACTCTACATCACG
>MERG01000144.1 GCA_001771985.1 Betaproteobacteria bacterium RIFCSPLOWO2_12_FULL_62_13
TGCCAGCAGGAAAGAATCACCTTCACCCGCGGACGCGCTTGGAAGAAAAACGATGGCTGTTTCGTCGAGCAGAAGAATTACTCGGTGGTGCGGCGGGCGGTGGGCTATGCCCGCTACGATTCGCCGCGGCAACTGCAGCTCCTGAACCGGCTCTATGGCCATTTGCGGCTCTACACCAACTACTTCCAGCCGGTCATGAAACTTCTGAGCAAGGAACGCACCGGGGCCAAAGTGAAGAAGACCTACGACGAACCGCAAACGCCGTATCGCCGGCTCCTGACCGCGCCGGGCGTGAGCGAACAAACGCGCCAACGCCTGCAAGCAGAATACGCGACGCTAAACCCGGCAGAGCTCAAGCGGGAGATTACCCGACTACAAGACGCCCTGCGCAAAACCGCGGCCCGGCGTCGAAGATTAAAGACCTCAGCTATGACTCGGCTACCGAACGCCCCAACGCTACATGCCATTTGACTCAGATTTTTACGTGAGGCAACGAATCGAATTTCACTCAGATTTTTAGATGAGGCAACAGGAGGCATCTACATGCGGTTACCCGGCTGTTCGCAAAGCGCAAGGCAGCGGGCGATTCGGCGCCCCCATGCGTTCAGTCGGCCTGCTTGCGCAGGAAGGCTGGAATATCCAGCATTTCCACTCCCGACTGGCGCATCGCCTCGATGGTCGCATCGCGGTTACGGCGCCGGATCACCGCCGGCTGTTCGAGTTCATTGTAGTTGACCTCGAGCAGGGCATTGTCGGTACCGGTCTTCTGCGCGACCACGGTCAGCGGCTTGGCCTGCTGGCGGATCAGCGGTTTGCCGAGGCCGGTCGCGACGATGGTCACGCGGAGGCTCTCCTCCAGGCTCTCGTCGTAGACCGTGCCGACGATAACGGTCGCCGACTCGGCTGCGAACGCCTTGATCGTTTCCATCACGTCATACATCTCCTGCAGTTGGAACGTTGCCTTGCTCGCCGATATGTTGACCAGGACGCCGCGCGCATCCGAAATGTTGATGTCTTCGAGCAGCGGGCATGACACCGCCTGCTCTGCGGCGAGCCGCGCGCGGTCGGTGGCCGAGGCCTTCGCCGAACCCATCATCGCCATTCCCATCTCGGCCATCACCGTGCGCACGTCGGCGAAATCCACGTTGATCATGCCGGGGCAGCTGATGATCTCGGCGATGCCCGCGACCGCACCGTGCAGCACGTCGTTGGCGGCCTTGAACGCCTCGTCGAGCGTCACCTGGTTGCCGAGAACCTGCATCAGCTTGTCGTTGGGGATCACGATCAGCGAATCGACGTGCTCGGCAAGCGCCTCCAGCCCTTCCCTGGCGATGCGCTGGCGCTTGCCCTCGAACGCGAACGGCTTGGTCACCACCGCGACAGTGAGGATGCCGATCTCCTTGGCGATCTCGGCGACCACCGGCGCCGCGCCGGTGCCGGTGCCGCCTCCCATGCCCGCGGTGAGGAACAGCATGTCAGCGCCGGTGATGAGCTCGGCGAGGCGCTCCCGGTCCTCGAGCGCCGCCTGCCGCCCGATTTCCGGATTGGCGCCGGCGCCGAGCCCCTTGGTGATGTTCGCGCCGAGCTGCAACTGGACCCTGGCCTGGTTGCGCTTCAGCGCCTGCGCGTCGGTATTGGCGCAGATAAACTCCACGCCCTGCACCCCCTGCGCGATCATGTGGTCGATCGCGTTGCCGCCGCAGCCGCCGACTCCGATTACCTTGATAACCGCTTCCTGCGCTTCTGTATCAATGAGCTCGATCATTTAGCTCTCCTGTTGTCCGTCAAAGTGAAATCGAACCAACCGCGAATACCACAGCCGCAAATGTCGCCCCTTCAAAAATTCCCGGTAAACCAGCTTCTCATCCTGTCCAGCACCTGCTGGAACGCTCCGGTCTGCATGCGCGCAAGCTCGCGGCCGCGGTACTGCTGCACCCCCGCGAGCAGGAGCCCGACGCCGGTCGAGTAGCGCGGATGGCGCACCACCTCGGCAAGCCCGCCGCTGTAATTCGGCTGCCCCACGCGCATCGGCATGTGGAAGATCTCCTCGCCGAGTTCCACCATGCCCTGCATGACGCTCGAGCCGCCGGTGATCACGACCCCTGAAGAGAGCAGCTCCTCGTAGCCGCTGCGCCTCAATTCCGCCTGCACCAGCGAATACAATTCCTCCACCCGCGGCTCGATCACCTCGGCAAGCGTTTTGCGCGAGAGCTGGCGCGGCCCGCGGTCGCCCACGCCCGGCACCTCAACCATCTCCTGCGGATCGGCGAGCTGCGAAAGTGCGCACCCGAAGCGCTGCTTGATGTCCTCGGCGTCCTTGGTCGGGGTCCGCAATGCCATCGCGATGTCGTTGGTAATCTGGTCGCCCGCGATCGGAATGACCGCGGTGTGCCGGATCGCGCCGTGCGTGAACACCGCGACATCAGTGGTGCCTCCGCCGATGTCGGCCAGGCATACCCCGAGATCCTTTTCGTCTTCGGTGATCACCGCCAGGGCGGATGCGAGCGGCTGTAGAATCAGGTCGCGCACCTCCAGCCCGCAGCGGCGCACGCACTTGATGATGTTCTGGGCGGCGGAGACCGCCCCGGTCACGATGTGCACCTTGACCTCGAGGCGCACGCCCGACATGCTGAGCGGCTCGCGCACGTCTTCCTGGCCGTCGATGATGAATTCCTGGTTGAGGATGTGCAGGATCTGCTGGTCGTTCGGGATCTGCACCGCCTTCGCGGTCTCGATCACGCGATCGATGTCCATCTGCGCGACTTCCTTGTCCTTGATCGCGACCATGCCTTGCGAGTTGAAGCTCTTGATGTGGCTGCCGGCGATCCCGGTGTAGACCTCGCGGATCTTGCAGTCGGCCATCAGTTCGGCCTCTTCCAGCGCGCGCTGGATGGCGTTGACCGTGGTCTCGATGTTGACCACCACGCCTTTCCTGAGGCCCCGCGACGGGTGGCTGCCCATGCCGATGATCTCGAAGCCGCCTTCCGGCCCGATCTCGGATACGATCGCGGCAATCTTCGAGGTGCCGATGTCGAGCCCTACGATCAGTTTCTTGTTCTCCTTGTTCCTGCTCATGTCCGTCCCCGCCCCCGCGTGCTTCTGCGTCTTGTCGGTTCGCCTTTGTCAAACTGCAGCCCGGTAATGCGCACCGCGAACCCGTTCGCGTAGCGCAGATCGACGTAATCGATACGCCGCTCAAGCCGCGCGAGCGTGCGGCTGTATGCCGCGATAAACCGGGACAGGCGAGCCTCCACCTGCTCGCGCCCGAGATCGAGCGTCGGCCCGCCTTCTAGCCGGATCTGCCAGGCGCGTCGCGGCGACACCTGAACCAGCACCGGGATCTTGCCGATCGCATCGAGGCTGCGCCGGAAATATTCATACTGGATCGCGATCTCCTTGGCGGACTCGACCGGGCCCACGAACGTCGGCAGCTCTCCGCCATAAGCCGCCGCGAACACCTCCCCGTGAGTGTTGACGAGCGCGAGATTGCCTGTCTGCCGTGCCGGCACAGGCAGGCCCCAGCGCGCCAGTGGCACGTGCTCTTCCAGCGCGACGTCGAGCCGGCCGGGCCAGTCGCGGCGCAACATGGCTTTTCTGACCCACGGCGATTTCTCGAACGCAGCTCGCGCGGCAGCGAGATCGACCGTGAAAAAGTTCCCTTTCAACTCGCGCTTGACCAGGGCTTCGATCTGCTCGCTGCTCACGTTAACGAGCGCCCCCGTCACTTGCACCTCGCGCAACGGGAACACCGGCTGGTGAATCACGAAATGGAGAGCGCCGTAGAGCGCAAGCGCCAGCGCCAGGGTGGTAAGCAGGTCGGCGAGCCGATTCAGAATGTCGGGTCTATCCCACATGGGCCGACTCCAAAATCCGCACCACCAGATCCTCGAACGAGATGCCCTGCGCGCGCGCCGCCATCGGCACGAGGCTGTGGTCGGTCATGCCGGGAATGGTGTTCACTTCCAACAGGTAGGGGTCGCCGCCCTGGTCGAGCATGAGGTCAACACGCCCCCAACCGCTGCAGCCGAGAAGCCGGAACGCTGCCAGCGCCTGCTCCTGGACCCGGCGCTCCTCAATTTCAGGCAGACCGCACGGGCAGATGTATCGGGTGTCGTCGGCGAAGTACTTGGCTTCGTAGTCATAGAACACCCGGGGAGTTTCCAGCCGGATGAGTGGTAGCGGCTGATCGCCCAGGATGCCTGCGGTGAGCTCGATGCCCTCGATGAAGCGCTCGGCGATGATCACGCTGTCATATTGCGCAGCGCGTTCGAACGCCGGCGGGATCTTCTCGACGGAGGTCACCTTGCTCATGCCGATGCTTGATCCCTCGCGCGCCGGCTTAACCATCAGCGGCAGCCCGAGCCGCGCCGCCACGCCCGCGAAATCACCGTCCTTCGAGAGCAGCTCATAGGGCGGCGTTACGATGCCCGCCGCTCGCCACAAGAGTTTGGTGCGCCACTTGTCCATCGCCAGCGCGCTCGCCATCACTCCGCTGCCGGTATATGGAATTCCGAGATATTCGAGCGCACCCTGCACCGTACCGTCTTCGCCGAAGCGCCCGTGCAAGGCGATAAACACACGGTCGAACTTCCGGGCAATGAGCTGCTCGAGCCTATGGTCGCGCGGATCGAAGGCGTGGGCGTCGACACCTTTCTTCTTGAGCGCGTGGAGCACCATGTTGCCGCTCTTGAGCGAAATCTCGCGCTCCGCGGAGCGGCCGCCCATCAGTACCGCCACCTTGCCGAAGCGACTCATGCAACTTCCTCCGCATCAGGGAGTTCGAGAGGAGAGAAGAGAGAGGAGATAGGAGCGGTTATGCTGCGTCCTCCACCACGCAAGTCGCCGATCGAAAGGAAGGTTTTCACGCCTCTCTCCTCTCTCCTATCGCCTCTCCGATGATCTTGACTTCGCGCTCCAGCTTGATGCCGAACCTTTCCTTCACCGCGCTTTGCGCGAGTTCGATCAGCGCCTCGATGTCCGCGGCCTGCGCGCCGCCGAGGTTCACGATGAAATTGGCGTGTTTCGGCGAGATCATCGCACCGCCGATCACGCGTCCCTTGAGGCCGCACGCCTCGATCAAGCGCGCCGCATGGTCGCCTTTGGGATTGCGGAAGACGGAACCCGCGTTGGGCTGATCGAGCGGCTGGCCCGCGATTCGGCGTTCGAGGAGTTCCTTGATCCTCCCGCGCGATTCTTCGCCGCTGCCGGACGCGAGACGGAACGTCGCTGCGACAAACCACTCCTCTGAAGGATGAAGGATGAGGGATGAAGGATGAATCTCCCCCGCCTTCCGCCTCCCGCCTTCCGCCTTCAAATGCACCGTGCGATAGGCGATCTTGTACTGTGCTGGCGTGCGCTCGTGGAGCTGCCCGGCGCGATCGATCGTGTGCACCCGGGCAACGATGTCCCACGTTTCGCCGCCGTAGCAGCCGGCGTTCATCGCCAGCGCGCCGCCGACAGTGCCGGGGATGCCGGCGAGAAACTCCGCGCCCACCAACCTGTGCAAAGCGGCGAAGCGCGCGACCTTGGGGCTGGCGACACCGGCCTCGGCGTAGATTTCGTTGTCTGCCGCATCGAGGCGAAGTTGCCTGAGTGCCCGGTGAGTAAACACCACGCTGCCGCGGAGTCCGCCGTCGCGCACCAGCAGATTGCTGCCCAGACCGACGAAGTAAACGGGATCGTCCGCCGGCAGCGTGCGCAGAAACCCCCGGAGATCGGCGAGATCGACAGGTGAATAAGCGCAGTCGGCAATACCGCCGGCGCGCCAGCTCACGTGGCGCGCCATGGGCTCGTTGTGTCGGAGCTGCCCGCGCAAATTAGCCCCAATCGGCATCGCGTCGTCCACCCCCTTCATATCCCCGGACAAAGGCGGAAGGATGAAGGCGGAAGGATGAAGGTTCATTCCTTGAAACTCTCGTGGAGCCCGCGTTAGCGTTAGCGTTTCCGTCTTCATCCTTCATCCTTCATCCTTCATCCTTCATCCTTCATCCTTCATCCTTCATCCTTCATCCTTCATCCCTCATCCTTCATCCTTGCCAGCATCCCCGCCACGCCGCCGATCGAGCCGGCGCCCATCGTCAGCACCACATCACCGTCGCGCGCCACCGCGCGGACCGCCGCCGGCAAATCGGCAACGCTTGCCACAAAAATCGGCTCCACCTTGCCCTGCACGCGGACCGCGCGCGCCAGCGCCCGGCCGTCGGCGGCGACGATCGGCGCCTCGCCAGCCGCATAAACCTCGGTCAGCACCAGTGCTTCGGCCGTGGACAGCACTTTCACGAAATCCTCGAAGCAGTCGCGCGTGCGCGTGTAGCGATGCGGCTGGAAGGCAAGCACCAGCCGCCGCCCGGGGTAGGCACCCCGCGCGGCGGCCAATGTTGCCGCCATTTCTGCGGGGTGGTGGCCGTAGTCGTCGATCAATGTGAAGCTGCCGCCGTCCTGCAGCGTGATTTGTCCGTACAGTTGGAAGCGCCGGCCGACGCCCCTGAATTCGGCAAGCGCTTTCACGATCCTGGCATCAGGCACGCCGACCTCCATGCCGACCGCGATTGCGGCGAGCGCATTCTGTACGTTGTGCACGCCGGGCAGATTGAGCGTGATTGCCAGATCGGGGGAGGGCTTGCCGTTGGGCGCGCGCACGACGCGGAA
>MERG01000145.1 GCA_001771985.1 Betaproteobacteria bacterium RIFCSPLOWO2_12_FULL_62_13
TGATGGGTGATGGGTGATGGGTGATGGAATGATGGGTTTTCCCATTACCCATTACCCATTTCCCATTACCCATTTCCATTACCCATTTCCCATTTCCCATTTCCCATTACTCACCTCGGCGGTCCGAGTGACCAAGATCTTTGCCCGGCGCAACGCTGTCGCGCACCAGTTGTTTGAGTTCGGCGAGTTCCGGAAAGCGTCCCCGTTCCTTGCGCGACCAGATGGCCCGGCCATCCACACGCACTTCGAAGATGCCGCCGCCCCCCGGGACGAGCGCCACCTCGCCGATTTCAGCCTCAAACGTGGTCAGCAACTCCTGGGCAAACCATGCGGCGCGCAGCAGCCAGCGGCATTGCGTGCAATATTCGATCTCGACTCGCGGCCCGCGTGTCATCGTGCGAAACAATGGTTGAAGGGCTGCCGCCCGGGTCTCAGCCCTCGGTGCGCGATTTCCCCGGATCCTGAATCCCGGATCCCGGATCCTGGCGCTCTCCCACCATCGAAAGCAGGTGCCCGAACTTGATGCGCTTGGTCTTGAGGTATTCGCGGTTGGCCGAGCGCGGAGGAACCTCCACGGGCACGCGTTCGGTGACGGTGAGACCGTATTCTTCGAGTGCAGACACTTTTTCCGGATTGTTGGTCATGAGCCGGACTTTCCTCACGCCGAGATCGAAGAGGATGTGAGCGCCGGCCTTGTAATCGCGCATGTCGGCGGCGAAGCCCAACGCGTGATTGGCCTCCACCGTGTCGTGGCCCTGGTCCTGCAGCGCGTAGGCGCGGATCTTGTTGAGCAGTCCGATGCCGCGCCCTTCTTCGAACATGTAAACCAGCACGCCTTCACGCGCCTTCTCTATCGTCTCCATGGCGGTGTCGAGTTGCTCGCCGCAATCGCAGCGCTCGGAACCGAACACGTCGCCGGTCAAGCATTGCGAGTGCAGGCGCACCAGCGCCGGCTGATCCTGTTTGATCTCGCCTTTCACCAGCGCGACATAGAGGGTGGTTTCCAGGTTGTCGGTATAGATCATGAGCCGGAACTCGCCCGCCTTGCGCGTGGGCAGCACTGTTTCCGCGCGGCGGCGGATCAGTCGCTCCATCTCGCGGTAGGTGACCAGGTCCTCGATCCTGAGAATCCTGATGTCGTGCCTCGCGGCAAAGCGCTCGAGGTCTGGCATGCGCGCCATCGCGCCGTCCTCATTCATGATTTCGCAGATCACGCCGGCGGGTTTCATGCCCGCAATGCGCGCCAGATCGACCGCCGCCTCGGTGTGACCGCGGCGCGCGAGCACCCCGCCGTCCAGCGCACGCAGCGTCTGCAGGCGGCCCGGGCGGATGAGGTCTTCCGGGCGCGCGTTGTCGGCAATCGCCACCTCGATGGTGCGGGCGCGATCGTAGGCCGACATCCCTGAACCCACGCCTTCGCGCGCGTCAATCGGGGTAGAAAACGCGGTAAGAAACTTCGTGGTGTTGATCTGATCGTCGGCGATGAGCGCGAGCCCGAGTTGCCGCATCCGTTCCTCAGTGAGAGCGAGCGAGATCAGTCCCCGGCCATGTGTCGCCATGAAATTGATGGCTGCGGGTGTCGCCTTTTCCGCAGCGACGAAGAGATCGCCTTCGTTCTCCCGGTCCTCGCTGTCGACCAGAATCACCATCCGGCCCCTGCGTACATCAGGCAGGACGTGCTCGACGATGAATTCGCTGGTTTTCCCGTGGTCAGCCATTTGGCAATTTCTCCAACCGCAGAGACGCAGAGGCGCCGAGGACACCAACGCTGGAAAACAACCACGACAGCGTATTCATACGCATTGTCGATACCTCCGCGTCTCTGCGCCTCCGCGGTTCAAGATCTGGTGATCAGCCGTATGAACTCGGCGCGCGTCTTCTCGGCATTGAACTCGCCGGTGAAGGCCGAGGTCGTCGCGATCGAATGCTGCTTCTGTATGCCGCGCATCACCATGCACATGTGCTGCGCTTCAATCACCACCGCAACGCCCAGGGGTTTCAATGTTTCATGGATGCAGTTTCGGACCTCGACCGTGAGCCGCTCCTGCACCTGCAGCCGGCGCGCGAAGGCGTCGACAACGCGGGGAATCTTAGACAACCCGACGATATGGCCATTGGGGATATAGGCCACGTGCGCCTTGCCGAAGAAAGGCAGCATATGGTGCTCGCACAGTGAATACACTTCGATGTCCTTGACGATCACCATCTGCTGGTATTCTTCGCGAAACATCGCCGTGCGCAGGATCTCGCCGGGATCGAGGTCGTAGCCGTGCGTCAGGAACTGCAACGCCTTGGCCACCCGCTCGGGGGTGCGCTGCAATCCTTCACGGTCCGGGTTCTCGCCGATGTCCTTGAGAATCGCGCGATACTTCTCGGCAAGACGCCTGATCGCGACCGGGTTGTACTGGTCGATCTTGGCGTAGCCGTCCATCTCGTTTTCTTCCAGCATCTGTCGCGTCAGCGTCATAAACAAGCTCGTCCAAGTAAACGGTAAACAGTTAGCGGTGAACGGAAAACCCCGGGCAGCCTTATTGCCTTTGACCTCTTACTGTTCACTGTTTACCGCTTCAATCATTTTACTCCCCTAGGAGTTTGTCGCACTTGAGTCGGACAAACTCTTAGCAGCCTGTCGCATGCTAAGTCCGACAGGCTGCTAGCCGCTCGCGAATCGCCTTGATGATGCCGTCCTTGTTAAGACCCGCTTCGGCAAGCTGGATTCCCGGATCACCCTGGTCGATGAACTTGTCGGGAAGCCCCAGTTGCAGCGCGGGAATCGTCTTGCCGTGCTTCTGCAGCGTTTCCAGCACCGCGCTCCCCGCACCGCCCATGACGACATTTTCCTCGACCGTCACCAGCAGTTCATGGCTGTCGGCCAGCGCCAGCACGAGCGCCTCGTCCAGCGGCTTCACGAAGCGCATGTTGGCAACCGTGGCATCCAGTTCCTCCGCCGCCTGCACGCTGGGCGTCACCGTGGCGCCGAAAGCCAGGATCGCCACTTTCTTTGACAGCGTCGGGGGAATCTTGCTCTGGCGCCGGATCTCGCCGCGGCCGATCGGCAGCGCCTGCATCTCCTTTTTGACCTCCATGCCCGGCCCGCTGCCGCGGGGGTAGCGCACCGCAGCCGGTGTGTTCATCTGGAACGCGGTGTAGAGCATCTGCCGGCATTCATTCTCGTCGGACGGCGCCATCACCGTCATGTTGGGGAGACACCGCAGATAGGTAAGATCGAAGCTGCCATTGTGCGTCGCGCCGTCGGCGCCAACCAGTCCCGCCCGGTCGATCGCGAACACGATCGGCAGGTTCTGGATCTGGATGTCATGGATCAACTGATCGTAAGCGCGTTGCAGGAAGGTCGAGTAGATCGCCACCACCGGCTTGTATCCCTCGCAGGCAAGCCCCGCGGCAAATGTAAGCGCGTGCTGCTCCGCGATGCCCACGTCGAAATAGCGGTCGGGGTACAGTTCGGCATACTTCACCAGACCCGAACCCTCACGCATCGCCGGCGTGATACCGATGAGCCGCCTGTCCTGCGCAGCCATATCGCACAGCCAGTCGCCGAAAACCTGCGTGTAGGTCAGCTTGCCGCCCGACTTGCCGCCGGCAATGCCGTTCACCTTGTCGAACTTCGACACGCCGTGGTAGAGCACGGGGTCGGCTTCGGCGAGTTTGTAGCCCTGGCCCTTGCGGGTCACCACGTGCAGGAACTGCGGACCCCGGAGCTGCTTGATGTTGGTGAGCGTCGGGATCAGCGCGTCGAGATCGTGCCCATCGATCGGGCCGATGTAGTTGAAACCGAATTCCTCAAACATGGTTCCGGGCGTCACCATCCCCTTCATGTGCTCCTCGGCGCGCCGGGCGAGCTCGCCCAGAACCTTCTCGCCGAGCCCCTTCGCGGCGGAGTAGAAGCGCCCCGACATAAGCTTGGCGAGATACTTGTTGAGCGCGCCGACCGGCGGCGAAATCGACATGTCGTTGTCGTTGAGGATCACCAGGACATCGACGTCCGTCGCGCCGGCGTTGTTGAGCGCCTCGAACGCCATGCCGGCGGTCATGGCGCCGTCGCCGATGATCGCCACGACATGCCGCTTCTCGCCCTTCAGTTTGGAGGCTACCGCCATGCCGAGCGCGGCGCTGATCGAGGTACTCGAGTGAGCGGTGCCGAAGGTGTCGTACTCGCTCTCCTCGCGGCGCGGGAAACCGGAAATGCCGCGCCACATCCTGAGCTTTTTCATGCCCTCGCGGCGGCCGGTCAGGACTTTATGGCCGTAGGTCTGGTGGCCGACGTCCCATACCAGCCGGTCGTGAGGCGTGTTGAACACATAGTGCAGCGCGATGGTGAGTTCCACCGTGCCGAGATTGGAGGAGAGGTGGCCGCCGGTCTGACTCACCGATTCGAGCAAGAAAGCGCGCAGCTCGTCGGCGAGCCGGGGCAACTGGCTTCGTTCGAGCTGCCGCAGCTCGTGCGGCCAGTTGATCGTTTTCAGCAGTTCATACATCAGAATTTGCGCAGCACGATGAAATCAGCCAGTTGCCTGAGCCTCAAAGCGCGTTCGCCGAAGCCGTCGAGCGCCTTGAGGGCGTTGTGCCTCAGCTCTTCGGCAAAGGCTTTGGAGCGCACCACGCCCAGAGCGCTCACGTAGGTCGGTTTGTTCTGCTGCGCGTCCTTGCCCGCGGTTTTCCCCAGGGTGGCGGTCGAGGCCTCGGCATCGAGCACATCGTCGACGATCTGGAACGCGAGCCCGACGTACTTGGCGAAATAATCGAGCTGGGCGAGCTCCTTTTCGCTGAGGCGGTTGCCGCAACGCGCACCGAGCAAGGCGGCAGCGCGGATCAGCGCGCCGGTCTTGTGGATGTGCATGTATTCCAGTTCCGCCACCGATAGCGTCTGACCGACGGCGTCGAGATCGATTGCCTGTCCGCCCGTCATGCCGCGGGAGCCGGCCGCCGCGGCAAGGAGCTTCACCATCTCGAGCTGTGTCGTCGTGTCATCGGCGAGCCGATATTCGGCGATCAATTGGAACGCGAGGCTGTGCAACGCATCGCCGACCAGAAGCGCGGTCGCTTCGTCATATTCAACATGGCAGGTCGGCCTGCCACGGCGCAGCACGTCGTCGTCCATGCACGGCAGATCGTCATGGACCAGCGAGTAGGCGTGAATCAGCTCGACCGCGGCGCCTGCAATCGCCACGCGCCCGGGATCAGCCTGAGCGAACTCGCCCGCCGCGAAAGCAAGCAGCGGCCTCACGCGCTTGCCGCCGCCGAGCACGGCGTAACGCATCGCCTGGTGCAGGCGCTGAGGGGCGATCTCCGGCGCGGGCAGCACGCCCTGCAGGGTCGATTCAGTGCGGCTCTGCCGGGCCTGGGCCCAGCTCCGGAAATCAGCAGGGGAACTCACTGTCAATTATTGTTTTCGGCGGAGCCGAAGTTTTTGAGGACACCGTCCTCGAGTACCTTCACCTGCTGCTGCGCGTCCTGCAGGGCCGCCTGGCAGAACTTCAGGAGTTCGGCGCCCCGCTTATACGAGGCGAGCGACTGCTCGAGCGGCATCTGCCCCGCTTCCATGCTGCTGACGATGCTTTCGAGCTCCGCCAACGCCGACTCGAAGGTTTGCGTGTGCTGGGACTTTGACGCCTTGGCCATGTCGTGGAGCCGCCTCTCCGGCGAAATTGAAAGGTTAGCGCAATCAGAAGGTTGGGGTCAAACCCCGCGATCCCCAATTGGTTTGGCGGCAATCGAGACCCTTCGCGCTAACACGACATCGCCTTTCGGGCAGCCGCTGCTGGCGGAGCCCGTGACCCATCCCGTGCCGGAGATAAGCGTTCGCAGCTCCGGCAACCGATAGGCGAAACCTTCTACTACATTCTTTCCCTCGACTGCCGGATGGCCTTACGCGCGCGTCAGTGTTCTCAGCGCCGCTACCGTGTCGGCGGGCTCGGGCCGCACGGTGTAATCCGGGTCCGCTTGTGCGTAGCTGATCACGCCGTTGCGGTCGATGATGAAGCGCGCCGGCATGGGGAGCGTCCACGAAGCATCCGCGTTGACCTTTTGCAAGTCGATGCCGAACCCCTGGTAAATCTTTTTCACGTCATCCGACACCGCGAATGTCACGCCGAACTGCGCTGCCACCGCATTTCCGGCATCGCTCAGCACATCAAACGTGAGCTTGTGCTTGTCGATCACCTGCCGCAGAAATTCCGGGCGCTGCGGGGAAATCGCCAGCAGTGTCGCACCGGCCGCCCTGATGTCTTGTACTGCCGCCTCCAGAGCTTCCAGCTCCAGGTTGCAGTATGGTCACCAGTGGCCACGGTAAAAGCTCAGCACCAACGGCCCGCGTTGCAGCAGATCCGCCGAGCTCACCGTGGTCCCCTGCGCGTTTAGCAACGCAAACCGTGGGGCGGCCGTGCCGATCTTGAGCACAAGCTCCACGATCCCCGAGGCTCGCAGCTCTTCAGTCGCCCGGCGGAACGTCGCCGCTATCTCTGGCGACCTGCCCGCTTGTGACTTGGCCTTATGGGCGTTCAGCTTCTCTTGCAATGACATGGCGAAATTCTCCTGTTGTAAATCACGTTGGTCCGCCTTTTGACATGTGGAACGATCATTCCAGAATACGCGAAAAAATTTTGAGCGTTGGGGCGTCCGCTTAACCTGAACGAGTGGCCGGGGCTCGCTTGGCGGCGATGCCGGTTTTTCGCCGCCGTTCGCGGCCGGTCGCAGGCTCAGGACCCGCTGCGGCTGCAATGCCGGACAGCGCACCAGTCACGGCATCCCGCATCATTTCCCGGTCCACGCCCACACGCGACATCACGCGGATGCCTTGGAGAACCGTGATCAGAAGACGTGCCAGCGTTTTCGGGCGCACCCCCGCAGCCAACTGGCCGGTCTTCTGCGCCTCGAGCAGACAGTCACACAATGCCCGCTCCATGCGGCGGAAGGCCCCGCGTACCAGCGCGGCCACCTCTGCATCCTGCCTTCCCAATTCGGTAGCCGAATTGGTGAGCAGGCATCCCCGTCTGAGACGGTCGATCGGCGCGTCAACGAGCTTCAGGAAGAATTGCCTGACCGCCTCGCCCGGCGGCTCGGCCTCGCGCAACCGGCGAATATTGTCTTCCACTACGAACTCGAGATAATGCTTTATCCCGGCGACAAAAAGCGTCCGCTTGTCGGGGTAGACGCTATACAGACTCGCCCGGTTGACACCGGTGCGCGCTACAAGGTCATCGACCGAGGTCCCGTCGTAACCCTGACTCCAGAACGTTTCCATCGTCCGGTTCAGCAGTTCGGCTTCGTCGTATTCTCTGGTGCGGGGCAATGTATGTTCCTTCCTTTTCGGCTATTGTAGAATAATAGTTCCAGAATGCAAAACCGGCTGAGGGGCGTTCTTCATTATCTGCACCCGCAACGTAGCTGCCACGGCTGTATCCCGACCGGATGACTATCGGATGATCTCGATCACCTAGGAGTTTGTCGGCCTTGGGTCGGACAAACTCCTAATGCAAAACCGCCTGCACGAATACGGGAGAAAAAGCCAGTGAAAACTTCATTTCTGGTCTGCTCGCGTGCTTTTGGGAGGGTAAGAGCGGTTGTTAATCTGGGGTATATTCAAAATCCGCAGGCGGTTTTGCTGTCAGCAGCCTGTCGAATGCTAAGTCCGACAGGCTGCTAGTTTGAGGAGAAAACATGACACCACTCCGCCTCACCGGGATCCGGGCATGCGTGTTCGACGCCTACGGAACCTTGTTCGACGTCAACAGTGCCGCGGCGCAGGCGAAAGACGCGGTCGCTGAATCCGGTATCGCCGATCTCATAGACGCGGTGCTCTCGGTGGAGGACGTCAAGATGTACAAGCCTCATCCCTCCGTCTACCGTTTGGCCATCGAGCGGCTTGGCCTCGAAAGAGGGCAGATTTGTTTCCTTTCATCCAACGCCTGGGATGCTTATGCGGCCAAAGCGTTCGGCTTACATGTGCTCTGGTGCAACCGTTTCGGCCAGGCGCCTGAACGCATCCCTGAGCGGCCCGACGGAGAAATCAGCACGCTCGCTACCCTGCCGGAAATTGTCGGCGCGTGAAGGGCATGTGAAGTCCGCGCGTTCCTATTGCGTCTCGTGCAAGGGACATTCACAGTCCTAGATCCGCGACACTGGGTTGCGGGCTGCCCCACCTCTAAGGAGACTCGTAAGGAACCCGAACCGGGGAGCGACTGAATGCAGGTAGCCGCGTTTGTCTGGAAATTCCTGGCGAAGGTGCGGCTCGCAATCTCTCGCTCCGAGGCCTTTATCCATGCCGTATCTGACGAAACAGGAAATCGAGACCTTCAAGCCGGACGCGCTTCCCTGTCCCGGCATTATGGCGGTTGATCACGCGCGCCGCGTCATGGAGCGGTCGGGATACTGGAATGCAAACCAGCAAATGGGAAGGCGCTGGCCCGTCGGCTGCGTGGCGCTGGAGATCACTCAGCGCTGTAACCTCGACTGCGCGTTCTGCTATCTCTCCGAAAACTCGGAAGCGGTGCGCGACCTGCCCCTTGAGGAAATATATCGGCGCATCGACCTTATCTATCGGTATTACGGGCGGAATACCGATGTGCAGATTACCGGCGGCGACCCGACACTAAGAAAACGCGACGAGCTCATCGCCATCGTCCGCAAGGTGCGGGACCTCGGCATGCGGCCCACGCTGATGACCAACGGCATCCGGGCCACCCGCCCGCTGCTCGAAGAACTGGCTGCCGCTGGCCTTGTTGATATCTCGTTTCACGTGGACACCACGCAACGGATAAAGGGCTATGCCGGCGAGATCGAACTCAATGCGATACGCAAGGCATATATCGAGCGTGTGCAGGGTCTTGGCCTCTCCGTATTTTTTTCCACCACCGTACATCGAGGAAATTTCCACGAGATCCCGGATCTCGTGCGTTTCTTCAAGGCCAACGCCGGCGCAGTGAGGACCGCGTCGTTCCACCTCGCAGCCGACACCGGCCGCGGGGAACATGGAGCAAGGGGCGACGACATCACGATCGAATCGGTGGCGCGGCAAATTGAAGCAGGAGCAGAAACACCAGTCAATTTTCACGCATCGCTCATCGGTCATCCCGCGTGCAACCGTTATGGGATGTGTCTGGCGGTGAATGGAAAGCTCTTCGACGCTCTTGACGATACGGCGTTCATCGGCCGTATGCTGTCCGCGACCGCTCAGCTCGCATTGCCTCGCAATGACAGGGCCGGTGTGATCGAGAGCTTCTTGTGGTGGCTGGCTGCAAATCCGCGATACTTCGTCCCCGCAGTCAAATGGGCGGCCCGCAAAGCCTGGAGAATGCGCAAAGAGCTTGTTGCCGCGCGCGGCAGGATTAACACGATTTCTTTCGTTATTCATAACTTCATGCACAGCGGCGCTCTCGAACCCGACCGTGTTGAAGGGTGCGTGTTCAAGGTCATGACCGCAGACGGTCCGCTATCGATGTGCCTGCACAACGCGAGGCGGGATAGTTTCATCCTGCAGCCGATTGCGGTCCGGACTCCAGAAGGAAAAAAATACTGGCAACCCCTGACGGGGGTAATGACGCGCAACCCGGAGGTCCCCGCGGATGTCAAACCGGAACGGCACGGGCTGAAGCGCCTCAAGGGGCTGGCCAGGCAACGACTGCTTGCGCGGCGACGCGCCTAGCGTGGCCGTGCCGACGCTAGTTCTGCGGGGAGCACACGGTTCTATGAAAGCGCTGATTATCGCGGCAATCCTGTCGATAGCTACCCTGGTTCCGCCGGTGATCGCGCAGGAACGCGAGGCCTATGCGGTCGCTCATTGGTCCAGGGTCCTTAAGGTCTTCGTAAATGATCAGGGTGAGGTGGATTTTCAGGGATTGGCGAAAAATCCAGCGGACCTGAAAGCCTACGTAGACTACATCGCCAGCGTGAGTCCGGAATCGACGCCCGCGCTGTTTCCCACCAAGGAATCCAGGATTGCCTATCATATCAATGCGTATAACGCTCTGTCCATGTACAACGTCATCGACTCCGACATTCCAAAATCGCTATCGGGATTCACCAAGGTGTGGTTCTTCGGATTCAAGCGGTTCTCGATCGGAGGGAAGGCCATGTCGCTCTACGCCTACGAGAATGAGGTGATACGGCCGTTGGGCGATGAACGCGTCCACTTCGCCCTGAATTGCATGTCCGTCGGATGCCCGCGTCTGCCGAGAACGCCCTTTACGGCGAACGCGCTCAATGGACAGCTCGATCGCGAGGCGCGCCGTTTTCTGGGCGAGTCACGCAATTTGCAGCGAGCGTCTGAAACAAAAACCGTGCGCCTGTCCGAGATCTTTGATTTCTACAAGGAAGACTTTTTGCGGGAGAGCCGCGGCCTGATCGCCTACGTGAACCGGTACGCCCCCGAGAAAATGCCCGAGGATTACCACGTCGAATTCATCGAGTTCGACTGGACAGTCAAAGATCAGGACAGAACGCGCAGGTGAAGACCTTGTCTCCGGGCTAATCGAAGCCCGTGGACAGCCCGCTGGGTCGTGCCCGCCCCGAATCATTTTGCAGAATATCGGGGGCCCTTATGTTTGCCGTGCAAGCGAGTCGATATTGTTGAGGCGAGCCGGCAACACCAAGATTCGGCCCGGGTGTCGCGGGACTTCCTGCCTTTCTCGAGCAGGTGTTCGCGTTCCCATTCGGGAAGGTCAGCAAGTCGTACCATTCAGGGAGACTCCTGCAGGGCGTCGTTGACGCAGGTTTTCCGAAAGGACGATCTTACGCACTCATTTTTCGCTCACCTTGCCGATGCGCTGGACAACCTGCGCAAGCTTTTGCGCATCCTTCTCCCACCAGACGTTGAACTCGTCAGCGTCCTGATAGGCGATCGGCGTCCGGATTTTCTCCATGCCTCTGATGAAGTCGGCATCGCTCACCGCCTGGCGGACCGCGTTGCGCAAGGTCGTGAAAACCTGCGGCGGAAGGTTTCTTGGCGCGAAGAGACCCCCCCACAAGTAGTACTCGACGGCGTAACCCTGCTCCTTGAACGTCGGAATGTCGGGAAAAGCGTTCAGGCGCCTGCCACCCCACTGTGCGAGCGCGCGGACTTTGCCGTTTGCAAGATGGGGCGCCGCGATATTCGGTGGGCAGGCCCAGCTCACCGCATGCCCGCCGAGCACCGCGGTCATGGCGGGCGCGCCGCCGGTGGTGGGCAAGTGACGCATCTTCAGCTTCGCCGCCTGCAAGAACATTTCGTAGGGAACGTGGGAAGCGCCATACAAACCCGATGATGAGTAGATCATCTCCCCCGGTTTGTTTCGCGCCAGTGCCACGAACTCTTTCAGATTGCGCGCAGGAAGGGACGGGTGCACGACCAGCATCGGCGGATCGGCAGTGAGCCGTGCGATGCCGATGAATTGATCGCGCGTGTAGGCAGGCTTGGTGCCGAAAAGCTTGTCGCGTTCGGGAAGCGCCGAGATGCTCACAAGATGCAGGATCAGGGTATGGCCATCGGGCGGCGAATTTGCAACAAACTGCGCGCCCGTGGCGCCTGCGGCACCCGGCCGGTTCTGCACGACCACCGGTTGCTTGAAGATGCGCTCGAGGACGGGAGCGATCTGGCGGGCGGTCAAATCGGACGTACCGCCCGGCGGGAACGGCGACACGATTGTAATGGGTTTGGTCGGATATGCGTCCTGGGCGATAGCCGCACCGCACGCGAAGAACACACATAGCGCAGTTGTCAGGCATTTCATGTTCTTTCCTCCTTTCGGTTAGCACCGAGTCAGTCCACCTCCATGCGAGCGGCTTTGATTGCGCGCCAATCTTCTGGTTTTGGAATAATCGTTCCAGTTTAACATATGACGAATTGACTGTCTGGAACTTTCACAAGTTTACTTCTGTGGTCAGAAGCGGCGTTTGCGAACGCGTTCAAGAAAGCCGTTGGCATGGGACCAGGCGCCTATCGCCGCATTCCTCCGAGGAAATGACGGAACACAGGCCGTAACGGGCGTACTCATGTTTCCAAAGCTCACCGGACCGTTTCATCGAAAGGCGCGCGAAGGGGCGCGCCGATCGTTCAGCAACGTCTCGATTTCAGCGAAAGTGCGGCAACGTCGCCAACGTGAACCTGCACGCCGAGTTGCCACGCAATCTGGGACGCAGAGAATAGACCACGAACCGCCTGACAGGAATCGCCCTCGTTCGGTTCGACCACCAACGCGTGCTGCCGCTGCGCGCGCTTGAGGGTCGCCACCACGTGCCCCACGCGGGCGTTAAGCACGTCACGCATCTGGATCACTTCAAAACTTGTCATCATTTAAGCTGCTCCTACTGCTCGAAACCAGCGTTACCGAATGGAATATCCCCTTCCCATCACAGTAGACCGGAGGAATCGCAAAAGTCTTACTGCGAGATCGGACACATTACGGCAAGGCAACGGACTGTCCTACTTGACAAGTCGCTCAGTCGCCGAGCCACGCGGGGAATCCGGCCGCTTGCCGAGGCGCTGGCGTAGGACATGCCACGCGACCGGAACCAGCGTGATCAGGCCCAGCGCCAGCACGCTGTACATCATCCTGTCAAATTCGCCGGTCGCCATCTCGCTGCCGACGTGGGCGAGAAGAAAGCTCGCCGGCGTGATGCCGGCGAGGGTGGCGATCGCGAAGCGCCAGTAGGAAAGCGCTGTCAACCCCGCCGCGTAGCTCACCACGTCGAAGGAGATGAACGGCACCAGGCGGCTCGCGAATACGACCGCCATCAGCACATTCTGGGAGCCGAGCCACCCCACTGGCAGACGATCACCAAACCAGCGCTGCAGGGTGTCGCGCCCAAGCAGGCGCGCCAGGCCGAAGGCGGCGAGCGCCCCGAGTTCCGCGCCAAGCAGGACGTAGAGCATGCCCCAGCCGTGACCATAGGCGGCGCCGGCCGCGACCGCGATCGGGGCGCTGGGGATCGGGCTCACCATGATGGCCAGCACCATGAGCGCGATCACCGCAAGCGGGCCCGCGGCGCCCAGCGCCACGACGCGCTGGCGCAGCGCGGCCCCGTCGAGGATCGTCGCCAGGACTCCGGTTTCCTGAAGCAGCCAGTAAACCGCCGCTAGCGCGACGACGACTGCGATTACGCCGGCGATCCTGATCGCGGAAGTCTTCATCGACCGACGCGGCCGGCGGGCCGCCATTTTTCAACGCGGTTGTTCCCGAAGTCGGCGACGAACGCCGTCCCATCATCCGCCACCGCGACGGCGATCGCATAATTGAACTCACCGGAGCCTTGTCCCTGCGTGCCGAAGCTCGTCAGAAATTCACCGTCGGCGGTGAATTTCTGTATGCGATGATTGTAGAAATCAGCAACGAACACGTTGCCCGACTTGTCTACAGTCACCCGCGTCGCGGTTGCAAACCAGCCGTTGAACGGGCCAAAAATGTTCATCGCGAACGGCCCGCCCCATTTGCGACGGAAATTTCCGTCCCGGTCGAACACCTGTACGCGGTCGTTGTAGCCGTCCGCCACGTACAATGCACCGTCGGGACCCAATGCGACATCGGTCGGATAATTGAACTCGCCCGCCCAAACACCGATTTTCCCCGTGGTTCCCCACTGCCGCACGAAGCCGCCATCGGCTTTGAGCTGCTGCACGCGCTGATTGTAGAAGTCCGCGACAAAAAGATCGCCATTTGTGGCCACCGCCACGCCGCCCGGTGCCTTGAATTCGCCCGGGCCGCTGCCGGCCTTGCCAACGATGCGCTTGGGAGTTCCATCGAGCCCGAAGACCTGCACGCGATCGTTGAAATATTCCGCGACGTAAAGCTCGCCGCGGTGAACGGCGAGATTCATCGGCCGCTCGAGTTTGCCCGGCTCAGCGCCGGGCGCACCGAATTCGCGTTTGAAACGACCATCGAAATCGAATACCTGGATGCGGGCGTTGCGCGAATCAGAGACGAACACCTCGCCATCCGCGACCGCGATTCCGACCGGATCGTTGAACTGTCCCGGACCGTTGCCTTTTTCTCCCCACGCGGTCACAAATTGATAGGGCGGCTCCCGCGCCGACGGCACGAAAGCAAACCAGCCGCCGGCAATGAGAACGACGATCGCGACGGCAAGGTTGCGCGCGAGCTTGAGAACGGTCGTGGCCTTCATGCGCGGGTATCTCTCAGAAGTTGATGCGGAAGCCCGCGTTCAGGATGTAGTCGTTCTTGAGCGCCGTGCCGTGGAGATTCTGGATGACGGGCACCTGCACGCCGGCCTCGACGATCCATTTTTTGGTCACATATTGGAGTCCGGGCGAGAGAAACAGCGTAGTGCCTCCCGAATTCGGGTCCGCCGCGCCGCCGCCCCGGTTTTTACCGGCATGGACGAGATTGGCTTCCAGAACGCCATAGAGGAAAGCCGGAACGCCGCCGCCGAGTTTGCGCGGCCACAGCCGGTACTGGAACGAGGCGTCGGCTCTGAAAACATCGCCGGATTCGAAACCATTGGCGTTCTGGTTGGCTTGGTAGCTCAACTGGCTGTCAATCTGAAAATCCAGGGTCTGGTAGGTGAGGACGGCGCCGCCGAGCACGTCCCACGAGCCGGAACCGGGCTGCACCGGGGGTGGCAGGCGCCCCAGGCCGTCCCGCGCATCGTCGCGGCCGGTCGGTGCTTTGACGCCCAGGAAAGGGGCGATTCGCAAGGTGCGTCCCGGAGCGTCGCTGGTATAAGCGATGTAGCGGCCGATCAAGATGAAGTCGCCGAAGCCTTCGTCGCTGCGTTCGACGCGCTGGCCTGCCATGTTTACATCAAGCCGCTTGTCGAGATAGGGCAGCACGCCGAACAGCGCGAAATCCCGGGTGACTCCGTAGCCGAGAACGGAGACGAAGCCGGATACCCGGACATCCCGGTTGGCAGAACTCGGATCGTCGGTGTTTCTGTTCAACACAAACTGTTCGCGCAGCACCCAGCCGCCCTGGTGGACCGGGAGGGCGGTATTGAAGGTGATCGGCGCGCCCCGCACCGGGAATGGAGCCGCAAGCAGAAGACCGGCCAGCGCCGTAATCCTGATTTTCACTGGGGCGTGCGCCAGCGTCATTTGCCGCTCCCTTGTGCCGGAATTTTCTCAAAGCCTCGCAGGGTAAAGCCCGCGTCCGTCACCGCCTTCTTCGCCGTGGCTTCGTCGAAAGCCGTGCCTTCAGCCACGGTGACGATTACGTTACCGGTTTTAATATCGACATCGACTTTTTCGACGCCCTTGACGGCTTTCAGTTGCTTTTCCACGCCATACGCACAGAAGGGGCAGGCAAGCCCGTTCACACCAAGTTTGTAAGCCTGTGCCGCGAAAGCGCTCGCTGACATCAGCGCCAAAACCACAGCCAGAACCGTTCTTTGCCAAATACGCGTCATAATTGAACCCTTCATGTGAAAGTAAATAGCGTCCCCTCATTCCGGCTCAGCGGTGGCCATCCGGCCAAGTGATCATCGGCATGTTGATGACCACCCCCGGCCGCTCTACCGTGATTTCGCCGCGCCGCAAGCGCCTGCGTGACTTCGGCGGCGCTTTTGAGCTCGCGCGCTTTTTCGGCTTGCTTCCAGGCGACGAGGCTGAGCGCGCGCAGCGGTGTATAGCCCGCATGACCCGGCGGATTGTCGAAGACATCGGGTTGGAACTTGAAGGGACCGTCTCCGGGCACGCCGTTGGTAAAGACATAAACGTTCGCTAGCAGCTCCCCGGGCGCCTTCGCAAGCGATGGCACGATGAGAACGGGCGAGCCCTTCATTTCGGTCAGGAGCTTCGATACTTCCGGGTCCGACGCTTCAGTGTGGATGAAACGGATCCGCTGTCCTTCCATGAAACCGTCCACGGGCGGCACGACGAACCCGCTCTGTTCGCGGGCGGAAAGCACGAACCATCCGATAATCACGGCAACCAGGACCGTTACGACGAGATTACGCACCCATGCCATATCGCTCTCCACTGGAAACCGGTGAATGGTAAATAGGAAATGGTAAATGGTGAAACGCGACGGAAGCAGCCATGCGATTCGGATTTTTCCTATTCTCTGTTCACCATTTACTATTCGCGAGTTGTTCTTCTGGTTTGTCCTTAGGAATTCGTCGGGCTCCAAGCTTGCCCCGGACTCCGATTCGGAGTCCGACGAATTCCTTCGACCTCGAAACCGCGCGTCCGGATCGCTTCGCGGATGTTGTCGGGATCGGCGCGATCCGTCCGGTATTTCACCGTAACGAGCTTCTTCTCAGGCTCTCCGGAAACGTCTTCGATGCCGTCCAGCTTGCGTACGGCCTCCACGATCGAAGCGAGGCAATGCTCGCAATGCATGTTGGCGATCGTGTAGGTAACGCTGGCATGCACCTCGCGCCGCTTTTTCTCCGGCAACCATCTGCCGGCGAAGGAATTGGTAAGCACCGCGGTGATGCTCGCCGCCATCGCGATCATCGCCCACACCGGATGAATGAGGCCGGTGACGGCGAGCGGCAC
>MERG01000146.1 GCA_001771985.1 Betaproteobacteria bacterium RIFCSPLOWO2_12_FULL_62_13
TTGCCCGATCCCAGCCTGGCAAGATGACCTACGGGATGGCGGGCGCGGGCCAAATACCCTACTGGAGCGCCCTGCTGTTCAACAGCATGGCCGAAATCAAAGCCGTTGAGGTTACGTACAAGACCTCTGCGGCAGCGATCATCGACGTGATGTCCGGTCGGGTCGACTACTATTTCGCAGGGTTAATTTACGCTGCGGCCAACAAGGCCAAGCTGCGCGCGCTTGCCGTCACCGGCACCAGGCGTTCCCCCATATTTCCGGAGGTGCCTACGATCGCCGAGGCGGCGTTGTCGGACTACGAAATGACGGGATGGGGCAGCATCATGGGTCCGGCAGGCATGCGCCGTGACATCGTTGATTCTCTCAACGCCGCGATCGGCCGCTCGTTGGCCATGCCGGAAATCAGGGACCGGATGCAAAATGCGGGAGCCGAAGCGACGCCAGGCACGCCCGAGGCACTGGCAAGAAAGTATTCTGACTGGGTCGAGCGGTTCGGCAACATCGCGAAGCAGTACGGTATCAAGCCGCAATAGCGCGCGTTGCGCCACAGCTTCCTGATTCGCGGCTCCCAACACAAGGAGTTCTTCGATTTGCGATTGCGCGGCGATCCGGCGCGCGCGTGGTCAGCCGAACGGGATCGCACGTGTTCCGTTTTCGCCCCCGGGGCCAACCTCGGCCGGCGCGCCCCGTGAAGTCCAGCGCGCGATGATTGCGTGCAATGCATCAATCCCATCGGTCAGGGCGGCAGGACCCGGCTGGAGGATAATAGGCGATTTGATCTCATGCAACTCGCCGTCGCGCACGGCAGGAATCGCCCCCCACCCCGGCCGGGCCGCCACGCGCTCAGGCCGGAACTTCTTGCCGCACCATGAGCCGATGATGAGGTCCGGCGCGCGCCGCACGACCTCCTGCAGATCGGCAAGAATCCGGTCCCGTGCGAGGGCGCAGCCGGCGCGCTCGGGAAACACGTCTTCTCCCCCGGCGATGCGAATGAGCTCGCACACCCAACGGATGCCGGTGATGGGCGGCTCGTCCCATTCCTCGAAATACACGCGCGGCCTTTGCGGCAGCCGCGCCGCAGCCTCGCGCACGCGCGCGATGTGTGCTTCGAGTTCCTGCGCATACTGGTCCGCCGCCTCCCAGGCGCCGACCAGCGCACCCAGCCGCCGCACATAGGCAAGGATACCCGCCACGGATCGATGGTTGCTGATCCACACCTCGACGCCTCGCTTGATCAGCGCCTGGGCGATGTCGGCCTGAAGGTCCGAAAAGCCGATCGCCAGATCGGGTTCGAGCCTCAGGATTTCTTCGATCTTGGCGCTCGTAAAGGCCGAAACCTTGGGCTTCTCTTTTCGCGCGCGTGCCGGACGCACGGTGAAGCCGGAGATGCCCACGATGCGATGCGCTTCGCCGATCGCGTAAAGCACCTCGGTCGGTTCCTCGGTCAGACAGACGATGCGCTGGGGATAGGCATCAGCCACGGCGGTTTTAGCCTCCGCTATTTCTTCGCCTTGCGGTCGAGTTCGCGCAGGTGCTCCAGCCGTTCCCTGATTCTCGCTTCCAGACCACGCGGCGCCGGCTCGTAGAACTTGGGGGCGTTCATGTTATCAGGAAAATAGTTCTCCCCCGCCGCATAAGCCTCCGGCTCGTCGTGGGCGTAGCGGTAGTCGCGACCGTAGCCCAATTCCTTCATGAGTTTGGTGGGCGCATTGCGAAGATGTTCCGGCACCGGACGCGACTTGTCGTTGGCGACGAGTTCACGCGCACTGTTGTAGGCGAGGTAGGCGGCGTTGCTCTTGGGCGCCACCGCCAGGTACAACGCGGCTTCCGCCAATGCAAGCTCGCCTTCGGGAGATCCGAGCCGCTCGTAGGTTTCGCAGGCGTCGAGCGCGATTCTCAACGCGCGTGGATCGGCGAGCCCGATGTCCTCGACCGCCATGCGGATGATGCGCCGTCCGATATAGAGCGGATCCGCGCCGCCGTCGAGCATGCGCGTAAGCCAGTAGAGCGCGGCGTCAGGCGATGATCCGCGCACCGACTTGTGCAGCGCCGAGATCTGGTCGTAGAACGCATCGCCCCCCTTGTCGAAGCGGCGCAGGTTCTGCGTCAGCGTGTTCTTGACGAACGCGTCATCGATTTCGCGGCAACCGGTCTCGGCGGTGGCGGTAGCAATCTGCTCCAGCATATTGAGCAGCCGCCGCGCATCACCGTCCGCGTAACCGATCAGCAGTTGCCGCGCCGGCTGGGAAAACCCGATTCCGTCCAACGCCACCGGCTGTGCACGATCGAACAATTGCCCGAGTTCGGCATCGGAGAGCGGCTGCAGCACGTAAACCGCCGCGCGCGACAGCAGCGCGCTGATGACTTCGAACGACGGATTCTCGGTGGTCGCGCCGACGAACGTGATCAGCCCCCGCTCCACGAACGGCAGGAAAGCATCCTGCTGGGCCTTGTTGAAGCGGTGGACCTCGTCGACGAAGAGGATCGTGTGACGGCCGTGTTGCTGCAGCTCCAGTTCCGCCCGCTGCACGGCGTCGCGAATGTCTTTCACGCCGGAGAAGACCGCCGAGATCGCGATGAACTCGGCATTGAACGCCTGCGCCATCAACCGCGCGATCGTGGTTTTGCCCACGCCGGGCGGTCCCCACAGGATCATCGAATGGGGCTTCTTCGCTTCAAAAGCGAGCCGCAGCGGCTTGCCGGGCCCCAGCAGATGCGCCTGGCCTACGACCTCATCAAGCGTCCGCGGCCGCAGCGCTTCCGCAAGCGGCGCCTGCGGCTCGCGCTTCTCGAAGAGATCATTCACTGATGACGTCGGCGCCTTTGGGCGGCGTGAATTTGAACGCTTCGGGCGAGAGCCTGGGATTGCGCTCGAGATCGGCGAACTTGATCACCGTGACCTGACCGAACTGGTCGCGCAGCTCCATCGCCTCGAGCCCGCTCTTGCTGAAGCCCAGCCTGACGCGCTCGAATGCCGTATCCTGGGTCCTGGGCACCGCCTCGAGCCAGTCCAGTCCTTCCTGGTTGCCGAGATTGGTGAGCGTATAGTTCTCCTCGATCTCGTTGCTGCCGGCCAGCAGCGCCGCCGGACTCGCTCCGAGCACCCGGTCGAGTTTGCGTACCGTAACCTGGTTCAAGTCCTTGTCGTAGATCCAGAGCTGTGAACCGTCGCCGACGATGGTCTGCTCATAGGGCTTGTCGTATTCCCAGCGGAATTTGCCGGGGCGGGAAAACTGCATGGTGCCGGTCGCCTGCTGCAGCATCTTGAGGTTCTTGTCGAGCACCATTTGCGCAAAGCGCGCCTTGGCGGATCTCGTCTGCGCGACAAACGTCTTGAGCGAATCGACTCCCGAAGCACATGCCGCGGCGGAGAACCACAGCAAAATGAACCAGAGATAGCGCATCAAAATATCTTTCTGTTGCGTTCGATGTTTGCGATGCGCCCGCCGCGCAGCGTCACCACGGTGATGAAGGGATTCGCCACCGTCGGATGGTAATAGAACAACTTGACGATGTCGTTGCGGAAATTCTCCACGGTTGCGTAATCGGGCGGCCCCGCGCGCAGCAGGAGCTCACCCTCCGTCATCCCGGTTTGCAGCCGGACAAAGGTGTCGAAATCCATCCCGCGCACAGGCGCTGCAACCGCGACTGGTGGACGCGGCGGCAGCGGCGCTGGCGGCGCGGCTGCTTCTTCCCGCCGGCGCATCTCGGCCTCAGACTTCTTCTGCTCGACACCGCTCGACTCGATGGAGCCCTGGGGTTGAGTGTCGACTGCCTGCGCTGGACGACCGGCGGGCGGCGTCTCGCCATAATTGGTGACGCCGCGTTCGTCCACCCATTTGTAGGTCTGCGCCGGCAGCGGCCCGCACGCCAGTATGGCGGCACATAGGGCAATCAGCATCTTCATGGGAGGCCACCTTTCCCCGTCCGCTCCGGTCGATTGAACTTCGTGCAACTGGGTGACAACCCGATTGCACCACGAAACTCCCCTCGCCGTTCCCTCATCCCTGACCCTTGTCCCAAAAAGGGAGAAGGGGAACTCGAGCCTCCCCTCTCCCGTCCCCGGGAGAGGGGTCGGGGGTGAGGGCTAGAGGGGCGGGGGGTGAGCCGGGAATTCTCGGACGCGCCTGCGCACGTCCGTGCCGGCGAACGCCCGGAGCGTCTCGCTTCGGGCCGGAACGGGCTGAGCGGAGTCAGGTATTTTCGCGACAC
Source organism: Betaproteobacteria bacterium RIFCSPLOWO2_12_FULL_62_13 (assembly GCA_001771985.1). Lineage (GTDB taxonomy): Bacteria > Pseudomonadota > Gammaproteobacteria > Burkholderiales > SG8-41 > DSOT01. The sequence goes on from MERG01000146.1 coordinate 4,213, forward strand.
TCAGTAAGACAGCGGTCCAGGCCGGGAATTCTATATGGCGCTTAACGCTCGTCGGATGCTGTGGCTGACGCCGGCGCCAGCACGTCGCGGTTGCCGTTAGATTGCATGGGCGAGACCATCCCGGCGCGCTCCATCTGCTCGATGAGCCGCGCGGCCCGGTTGTAGCCGATCCGCAAATGCCGCTGCACCAGCGAGATCGAGGCGCGGCGCGTCTTAAGCACGATTTCCACCGCCTGATCGTAAAGCGGATCGGACTCGGCGTCCGGCCCTTCCAGCGCGCCCTCGGCTTCCGGCTCGGGGCTTTCGAGCACCCTCTCCTCATACTGCGGCTGCGCCAGATGCTTCAGATAATCAACGACTTTATGCACTTCGTGATCGGCGACGAACGCGCCGTGCACGCGCTGGGTATAGCCGGTACCGGGAGGCAGCCACAGCATGTCGCCCCGACCCAGCAGCGCTTCGGCGCCCATCTGGTCGAGTATGGTGCGCGAATCGACCTTGGCCGCCACCTGGAAAGCGATGCGCGAGGGAATATTGGCCTTGATCAGACCGGTGATCACGTCCACCGACGGCCGCTGCGTGGCGATGATGAGGTGGATGCCCGCCGCGCGCGCTTTCTGCGCGAGCCGCGCGACCAGCTCCTCGAACTTCTTGCCGACCACCATCATGAGATCGGCAAGCTCGTCGATGACCACCACGATCAGCGACATCTCATGCAAGGGGTCAGGGTTGTCAGGGGTCGAGGTAAGCGGATTCGGAATCGGCTGCTTGGCCTTGATCGCTTCGCGCACTTTCTGGTTGAAGCCCGCCATGTTACGCACGCCGAGATGATTCATGAGCTTGTAGCGCTGGTCCATCTCGGTCACGCACCAGTTGAGCGCGTTGGCGGCCTGGCGCATATCGGTCACCACCGGCGCCAGCAGATGAGGGATGCCCTCATAGACCGATAGCTCGAGCATCTTGGGATCAATCAGGAGGAGCTTCACCTGCGCATACGGCGACTTGTAGACCAGGCTCAGAATCATCGCGTTGATCGCCACCGATTTGCCCGAACCGGTCGTGCCGGCGACCAGCAGGTGCGGCATGCGCCCGAGATCCGCGACCACGGGATTGCCGGCGATGTCTTTGCCGAGCACCAGCGTGAGCGGCGAGTGCATGTCGGCGTAGACCTGCGAGCTCAGGATCTCCGCGAGACGCACGATCTGGCGCGTCGGGTTGGGGATCTCCAGGCCCATGCAGCTTTTGCCCGGAATGGTCTCGACCATGCGGATGCTCACCACCGAGAGCGCCCGCGCGAGGTCGCGCACGAGATTGATGATCTGGCTGCCCTTCACCCCCACCGCCGGCTCGATTTCGTAGCGCGTGATGACCGGCCCGGGATAGGCCGCGACGACTTTCACCTCGACGCCGAAATCGAGCAGTTTCTTCTCGATCAGGCGCGAGGTGAATTCGAGGGTCTCGGTGGACAGCACCTCGACGTTCTTCTGCGGTACATCGAGCAGATGCAGCGGCGGCAGCAGCGAATCCGGCAGATTCTCGAACAGCGGAACCTGCTTCTCACGCTCGACGCGCCCCGATTTCGGAATTTCAGCCGCGGGCGGTTCGATGCGTATCGGTTCGTGGATTTCGAGTTTCTTCTTGCTTTCCTCGACCACTTCGTCGCGTTCGATCAGCGCCTGCTCGCCGGCGCGGCGGTCCACGTGTTCCTGCCATCTCTGCGTTACGTAGAAATAGGCGTTCTCAGTCCAGGCGCCGAGGCATTCGATGGCGGTGAGCCACGACACTCGCGTAAACAGGTTGAGTCCCGCGAAAAACAGCACCAGCAGAATCAACGTGCCCCCGGTGAAACCGAGCGACGCCGACAGCGTATCGCCGATGACCGCGCCGAGAATGCCGCCCGGGGCAAGCGGCAGGTTGGCTTGGAGGCTGTGCATGCGAATCGCTTCGATGCCGCTGCTTGCGATCAGCACGGCCATGAAACCGATTGCCGCAACGGCGTATGACCGGCGGTCCGTCTCGGGCACGGTCTCGATGCGGCGGAAACCGAGCCACACCATCGCACCACAGAACACGACCCACCAGTAGGCGGACAGCCCGAATACGTAAAGCAGGAGATCAGCGAGATAGGCGCCAACCAGGCCGCCGGCGTTCTCGATGCTGTCGGCACTCAAGCTTTGCGACCAACCGGGGTCGGCCTTGTGATAGGTAGAGAGAATCAGCAGCAGATAGAGCGCCAGCGCGAGCAGCGCAAACCACCATGATTCGCGCAGCAGCGCCGCGATTTTGGGCGGCAGCGGGTTTCTCGCCGTGCGTCTACCGGCGTTTCTTCCGTTCGCAAACACTGGTTTAAGTTACTCAAGCAACCTTTTGATTATACGCCGAAAGAGAAAAAAACAAACCCCGCACTCAAGCGGGGTTTGTCGTCGCAGATTCAGGCCATCAACGGACCACACACTCCTGGCCGCTCGAACTGTCACGGCCGGGAAGGGAGAACGGCAACTGGCTCAGATTCAGTCCCGGATCCTTGGGCAGGAGCTGCGGCGGCGTGTTGGCATCTCTGACGAAACCGAACTGGCCCGGGTTGATCACCACGGAGCCCGCATCGTTCTGCAGCAAATAGGCCCCGGTGTGGGTCGCGTGATAAGCGCCCGGTGGGAGCTTGCCGCTGGTCGGGGTCACGTCGGGGCAGCCCTGCGAGCACTCCAGGGTGTCGCCGGAGGAGCCGCGAATGCCGATCGTCGCCTGACTGGTTCCGATCCTGTACGCATCCTGGTTGCCGCGCCTGCCGATCAGCCCCGTTACCGTGCGCAACCCGCCTTTTACGAGGCGCAGAAAAGAGTTGTCCTCCTGCGGTTGATCCTTTGCGAAGCGATACGCCTCGACCTTGACCGTCGTGTTGGGACGCATCGTCATCGAGCCGCCGTCCGTAAAATTGATCTGGGCGTAGCTGTCGCGCTCGGTGGTCAGCACGTCGCCCGGATTGACTTCAGATCTCTGCGACAGGATGCGCACCGAGCCGTCGGGACGCTGCACGGAAAGCGAGCCGCTCACATGGGTCACCATCCCGGCGCTCGCGGCGAATGTGGCACTGCTGATCACGCTCAGGATGACGAATGCCGCGCGATTCAGGACGACTTTAACACCGATCATGAATAATTCCTCCCCTGCCAAAGCGCACCGCTGTCAGCGAAACCGTGGCTGGTCACAATGTTTTTACCGGAAAATCTTATACCACAAACCACAACCCCGAAAGGGCAGCCCGGCGATCACGAAGAGCTGCGCCCGGTCATCGACTGCCGGTTGAGCAAAACGATTCTGCGCTTTTCGGCCCGGATCAGTCCTTTTTCATGCAGGTCTTTTATCACCCGGCTCACCATTTCGCGCGAGGCGCCGATCATGCGCGCGATTTCCTGCTTCGGCGGCGCGCGTTGCACCACCCATCTGCCGTCGATCTCTTCCGCCATGTCGATCAGCAGCCGCGCCACACGCCCATAGACGTCAATCAACGCCAGGCTCTCGATCTTGCGGTCGGCATCGCGCAAACGCCTGACGAGGTTGCGGATGATGAGCATCGCCAGATCGAAATTGTCTTTCAGGAACGCCGTGAAGCCGGCCTTGGATATGCGCAGCATCTCGCACGGCTCGAGGCTTTCCACGCTCGCTGAGCGCGGCTGTTCGTCGAGCAGCCCCATTTCACCGAAAAACTCGTGCGGGCCCATCATGGCGAGGATCACCTCATGCCCTTCATCGTCCGGGATCAGCACCTTGACCCGCCCGGAGAGGATGATATAGAGCGCATCCGTTTCATCTCCGGCGCGCACGATCAGCGAATTACGCGGGTAACTGCGATGCTGGACACAGCTCAGAACGGCGCTGAGCTGCTGGTCTGAAAACGACGAGAACAGCGGGACTCGTCGCAGGATCTGCGGATTAAGCGCGAACTGTACCGGCATGGTCTCCTACCCGTTATCGTATTGCTGTTATATTGCGGCAGCCAACGGCTCCGTCAGAGCAGGCTATATACTGCCAGATCGCTTCTGCAACGTCACGCCATGCGAGGCGGCCGGCGCCTGAGACAGGTTTCCCGGCGCGCGGCGGCGGGACGCAGGCCGCTTCGGACGGGACAGTCGAAAAGAGACGCATCTTCATTGGCTTGACTCGACAGCGCGTCGCGCGACCTGTTAGATTGGCGTTTATTCAACGTTGCAGCGAGGCAAATCCCGCATCATGACACAATCGACCAAGCACAGCCGGCTGTTGATCCTGGGCTCCGGCCCCGCCGGCTATACGGCGGCAGTCTACGCCGCCCGCGCCAATTTACAACCGGTCCTGATCACCGGTCTTGCCCAGGGCGGACAGTT
>MERG01000147.1 GCA_001771985.1 Betaproteobacteria bacterium RIFCSPLOWO2_12_FULL_62_13
CAAGCCACGTGACCGTCGTGCACCGCCGCGACAGGTTACGGGCCGAAGCGATCCTGGTCGACAAACTCAAGGAAAGAGTCACCGGCGGCAAGGTCGGAATCCTGTGGGACCACGTGCTGGACGAAGTGCTCGGCGACAACACCGGCGTGACCGGCATGCGCGTGAAAAACGTGAAGACCCATGCCCTTGCCGAAAAAAAGCTGCAGGGCATTTTCATCGCGATCGGCCACCGGCCCAACACCGAGATTTTCGCCGGACAGCTCGACATGGTGAACGGCTACATCATCACCCGGACCGGGCTGGATGGCAACGCCACGGCGGCCAGCGTGCCGGGCGTGTTCGCCGCGGGTGACGTGCAGGATCATGTCTATCGCCAGGCGGTCACCAGCGCCGGCAGCGGCTGTATGGCGGCGCTCGATGCGCAGAAGTATCTCGAGAGTAAAGGGCTGATCTAGCCGTTGCAGTGAGCAGTAAGCAGTGAGCAGAGCGGCAAGTGGTGAACGGAAAACCGCTACAGTCGCCACCAATCTGCTTACTGCTCACCGTTCACCGTTCACCGTTTACCGCTTGCGGAGTGGAAGACGAGGTCCGCGATGACCAAGCACGCCAAGAAATCCGGGCACGAGGAAGCGGACCTGCTGCGCGCGCTGCTCGCCGACGTGACGCCGCTGCCCCGACCCAACAAGGCTCAGACCGGCAGGCCGCGGCCGCGCCCCGTTCCGACACAGCGGCTGCGCGACGACCGCGCCGTGCTCGCGGACAGCCTGCATCCTCTCGCGCCGTGGGACAGCGGGTTTGAAACCGGCGAAGAACTCATTTTCCTGCGCAAGGGACTGCCCTCGGATACGCTCAGGAAACTGCGCCGCGGCCACTGGGTGATCCAGGACGAGCTCGACCTGCACGGGCTGACGTCGCTCGAAACGCGCCCGCTGCTGGCCGAATTCCTCAATTACTGCGTGCGGCGCGGACTGCGCTGCGTGCGGATCATCCACGGCAAGGGGTTGCGCTCGAAGAACCGCGAGCCGGTGCTCAAGCACAAGGTGGCGAACTGGCTGATGCGGCGCGACGAGATTCTGGCGTTCTGCCAGGCGCGCGCCACCGAGGGCGGCAGTGGCGCGGTGGTTGTTCTACTGAAAGGCGGAAGGATGAAGGATGAAGGATGAAGGATGAAGGATGAAGGACATTCCCAAAGGACGAAGGATGAATTCCCGGTGCGGTGCGCCGGGGGTTTTTCCTTCCGCCTTCCTCCTTCCTCCTTCATCCTTGAACTAAATCGCCGCTTCGTCCGTCTCGCCCGTGCGGATGCGGATCACCTGGTCGACGCCGGTCACGAAAATCTTGCCGTCGCCGATCTTGCCGGTGCGTGCGGCCTTGACGATGGCGTCGATCGCGCCCTCCAGCAGATTGTCCGGGATCACCACTTCGACCTTGACCTTGGGCAGAAAGTCGACCACGTATTCGGCTCCCCGATAAAGCTCGGTATGCCCCTTCTGGCGGCCGAACCCCTTGACCTCGGTAACCGTCAGGCCGCTCACCCCGATTTCCGACAGCGCCTCGCGCACTTCGTCGAGCTTGAACGGTTTGAATATCGCCTCGATTTTCTTCATTTCCCCTCCGCGTTCCGGTGAACCCCAGCCGGGCCATGCGCAAGGAGTTTGTCCAACTCCAAGCTTGCCCCGGACTCCGATCCGGGGTCCGACAAACTCCTCAGGCAAAACCGCCTGCTGGAAAACAGCAAAAAGGAGCCATGGAGACACGAGCCCGGCCCCGATTTCGTCGCCAATCGCAGGCTAACATCGGATGTTCTGTTAAGTCCCACGCTAAATCTTCGGGCGGTTTTGCTTTAGCAGCCTGTCGACGCGCCAAACTTGCTCCGGACTCCGATCCAGGGTTCGACAGGCTGCTAGGATAGCACAGAGTGGGCCATCGGCTCACTCGAAATGATGGCGGTACTTGTTGGTGATCGGGTAACGCCAATCCTTGCCGAAACCGCGGTTGGTAATGCGAACCCCGACCGGGGCCTGCCGCCGCTTGTATTCGCTCGAACGCACCAGGCGCACGACACGCTCCACGTCGGCCCGGCTGAATCCCTGGCTGACGATCTCCCTGGGGCTCAGGTCGTTTTCGACGTATGCCTCCATGATCGCATCCAGAATGTCATACGGCGGGAGGCTGTCCTGGTCGGTCTGGTTCGGACGCAACTCGGCCGATGGCGCGCGATCGATGACGCGCTGCGGAATCACCGGCGACACGCTGTTGCGGTAGTCTGCAAGCCGGTAGACCAGCATCTTGTTGATGTCCTTCAGCACGCCGAAGCCGCCCGCCATGTCGCCGTAGAGCGTGGCGTAACCGACGCCCATTTCACTCTTGTTGCCGGTCGTAAGCACGATCGCGCCGGTCTTGTTCGACAACGCCATCAGGAGCGTGCCCCGAATGCGCGCCTGCAGATTTTCCTCGGTGGCGTCTTGCGGCAGGCCCTTGAACTCGCCGGACAATGCTGCTCTGAACGCATCGAAAATGGGCTTGATCGCGATCTCGGTGTAGCGCACCTTGAGCGCCTCCGCTTCGGCGAGCGCGTCCTCACGGCTCATGCTCGCGGTGTATTGCGAGGGCATCATGATTGCGCGTACGCGTTGCGGTCCGAGTGCGTCAACCGCGACCGCCAGCGTGAGCGCCGAATCGATGCCCCCCGACAGTCCCATGAGCACCCCCGGGAAGCCGTTCTTGTCAACGTAATCGCGCACCCCCAGCGTGAGCGCCTTGTAAACTTCGGCCTCCAGCACAAGCGGCGGTGTGATTTCGCCCTTGACCGGCACGCCTTCCACGAGATCGACGAAGCCCAGCGCCTCCTCGAAAGCCGGAAGCTGGTGCGTGAGTTCGCCGCGGCTGTCGATCGCGAATGAAGCGCCGTCGAACACCAGTTCATCCTGTCCGCCAACGAGGTTGACATAGATCAACGGCATGCCGGTCTCCAGCACTCGCTCGCGCATCACGTCGTAGCGCACCCGCTGCTTGCTCATGTGGTAGGGCGAAGCATTGAGCACCAGCAGCACGCCCGCCCCCGCCTCGCGCGCCGCGCGCGGCGCTTCGGCGTGCCAGGAGTCGGCGCAGATGTTGACGCCGAGCTTGACGCTTGCGGCAAGTCGAGGCAACGCCGTACGCAGACCCTGCGAACCCCACGTGTCCTCGCAGATATTGACCCCGAACTGCACGCCATCGCTCCCGAAAACGCAGGGCGCGTCGCCCGGTTCGAAATAACGCTCCTCATCGAACACGGTGTAATTCGGCAGATTGTGCTTGTCGTAGACGGCGATCACCTCGCCGTCGCGCAACACCGATGCCGAGTTGTAGCGCACGCCGCCCACCGTGCGCGGATGCCCGACGACCAGCGTTATGCCGTGCACCCGCCGAGCCAGGTCCTGAAGGGCGCCGTCGCAGGCGGCCAGGAAATCGTCGCGCAGCAGCAAGTCCTCCGGTGGATAGCCGCACAGCGCGAGTTCCGGGGTGACCACGAGGCCTGCGCCGCCGTGCCATGCCCGCTCGGCACACTTCGCGATACGGGCGACATTGCCAGCGAGGTCGCCGACCGTGACGTTGATCTGCGCAATCGCAATCTTCATACGGGTACTATATCATCTGGTCGCTTCTTCCGAGCATTTGCGATGCTGTTCTCCACCAGGTGCGGAAAACCATCAAGCGCGTTTCGGAATCTGACCCCAAGGTGACGCAACAGCTCATCCGTGACACCGGCCAACTTCCGGAGGGGGTGGAGAAGCGATGAGCATCGAGGTCGTCGCCTCGCTTTCCGGCATCGATCCCGGGGATTGGAATCGGCTGGCGGGAGATGATCCCTTCCTGCGCCACGAATTTCTGGCCGCGCTGCACGATACCGGCTGCGCCGCGGCCGCAACCGGCTGGATGCCGCAGTACCTCATCCTCAAGGAGCACGGCGAACTTGCAGGCGCCATGCCGCTCTATCTCAAGACCCACTCTTACGGCGAGTACGTGTTCGATTGGGCGTGGGCCGATGCCTATTACCGCCATGGACTGAATTACTATCCGAAGCTGCTGTCGGCGATTCCGTTCACGCCGGCAACGGGCCGGCGTGTGCTCGCCGGCGATTCTCGGCAGTGCAAACGCTTGATCGCGGCAGCATTGGAGCTTGCGCGCGAACTCGAAGTCTCGTCGCTGCATTGCCTGTTCCCCACGCAGGAACAGGCGGAACACATGGCGGAGCACGGCATGATGCTGCGGCGTAGCGTGCAGTTTCACTGGGCCAACCAGGGCTACACGGGCTTTGAAGATTTTCTCGGCGGCATGAATCATGACAAGCGAAAGAAAATCAGGCAGGAGCGCCGCAAGGTGCGGGAAGCGGGCGTGAGTTTCCGCTGGCTCGAGGGCGCAGCAATCAGCGCGGACGACTGGAAGTTTTTCACGCGCTGCTACCGCCGGACCTATCGCGAGCACCGTTCCACGCCCTATCTGAACCTCGAGTTCTTCCAGCGCATCGGCCGCACGATGCAGGAAAACCTGCTGCTCGTGATGGCGCAGCGCGACGGCCATCCCGTCGCCGCCTCGTTCAATGTGCACAACGGCAGACGTTTATGTGGACGTTACTGGGGCGCGCTCGAATACCATTCCGCGTTGCATTTCGAGACCTGCTATTACCAGGTGATCGAATACTGCATCGCGCGCGGCATCGCGGCATTCGAAGGGGGCGCACGAGGCGAACACAAGCTCGCGCGCGGACTGCTGCCGGTGGAAACCGTTTCCGCGCACTGGCTTGCGCACCGTGAGTTCACCAAGGCGATCGACCAATTCCTGAAACGCGAAACGCGCGGCGTGGCCCATTACGTCGACGAACTCAATGAACGCAGTCCGTTCAAATACTCGTCAAAGCAGACCACCACGCGGCTGCTTTAACTACGCGACTTCGAACGGACGCACGCGCCGTTCAACTCGCGCAACACGTCTCCTTCCCCCTTGACGGGGGAAGGCGGGGATGGGGGTGATATGCACATTGCGCACAACTTCGGCATCACCGCTTAAACCGGGAAAAAAACTTCCACGTCTCGCTGTTCGCATCAATCACTGCGCTCGACGTGCCGAGCAGCAGCGGCAGGAAGTTGCGCCGGCCGCCCGGCCAGACGTGACCGGGGCCTGCGAGCTTCCATAACACGACTTCGGCCCCTCCGCGGCAAGGACGCCACGTATAGCGTATCGCGGTGTGCCCGTCATCATCGCCACTCCCCGCGATCGGCGCCCCCACCTCCTCCTGTTCCGGACAGCCGTCATGTTCCCGCCATTTCGTGAGCATGCCGTTGACGGAAGCATGAAACACGCGCGTGTTCGCCGTCGGGAATACGCGGCTGAGACCTCCGTCATACAGAGCGAGATGGTCGTCGACGCTGTGGATGTGCATCACCGGGACCGGCAGTTTCGGCGCAAAACCCGGCAGCGTCATCGCCCCCGCGACACCGGCGACAGCGGCAATACGCTCGGAAGCCTCAGCCGCGAGCCGGTATGCCATCATCGAGCCGTTCGAGAGCCCCGTTGCATAGACGCGCGTGCGGTCCACCGGCGTTCTGAGCCCCAGATCCTCGATAACCGCAAGCACGAACCCGACATCGTCAATGCGGTTCAGCGCCGCAGCACCGCAGCAGTTGCCCGCGTTCCACGTGAGCAGTCGAGTACCGAAACCGCCGCTGCCATTGGGGTAAACCGCAATGAAGCCTTCGCGATCGGCAGTCCGGTCCATGCGCGAATACCACTTCTGCGTCCTGGCATTGCTCCCGCCGCCGTGGAAATTGAGCACGACCGGCAGCGGCGCGTCCGCGGACGCATGCGGCGGCATGCGCACCAGGTAGCTGCGCATTAGCCCCTGACGCCTGAGGAAAAACTCGTGATCGCCCGGCTCGAGAGCAGCGCCCGCATGGCCCGCCGCCGCTAACAGCGCCACGCAGAGTAAAACACACAGCCGCCGGCCTGACGCCCACTTAAGACCCATAAGGAAACCGCCGATGCACGCCGATGCACACAGATGAGATCAAAGGCAATAGGCAGGATTTAAAAGATTCTCCTCCGGATCTGCGCGTTATCGCAGGTGATCCTGTTCACACGCATTTCTGTCCCGTCGATGCTCAGCGCCGTAGGGCGGCTGCTTTTCGGCGGCAGATAAAGCTGCCGCCCTGCGAGCAGGTTCTTCTCAACGATCTGACTTGGTCCAGTAAATCCTGTGAATCCTGTCCATTTGCACTACTTGCGCTGTAGGTATTCACGCCACGGCTGCCAATAATACTTCTCCCAACCCTCGCTGACGCCCTTGAAGTCGTCGTCGGGAACGTTGACATGCACGAGGTCAATGTGTCCGCCGGCCGGCACTTTACTGAAAAACAACATCAGGATCGAATCGCTGTCGGTTCTTTTCCACTGCCTCGAGCGCCACGACTGCACGATCATGCGCCGCGGCACGATCAGCAGATTGCGGCCGGAAAGCACACCGTCGAATGCTGTAAACCGCCGTCCCGGCAGCTTGCTGATCACCGCTTTGCTGCCGGTTGCGGCCGAGTGCTTCTCCGCGTCCATATAAAGTTCAAACA
>MERG01000148.1 GCA_001771985.1 Betaproteobacteria bacterium RIFCSPLOWO2_12_FULL_62_13
TCCTTCACCAAATTCGGTAATGTAGGAATACACCAGGTCCAGTTTGGTGTGCTTCCATTCATTGCTCTCCTTGATGTATTCGTCGAAGTAGGTTCCTTGCTGCAGGATCGCTTTGTTAGTAGGGATATGTGTTGACGGGATCTCGCAATACCAGATTCCCTTCGCGGTATGGCCAGTCACTTCGATGATCGGATTCGACAGACGATGAATTGTGAAACTGATCGTCACCGGCATCGTTTCCTTGAAGAATTTCTCCAACTCCTGCCGGGATTCGAATTTTCCAAACGGCCCGAATGCGACTACCGCGCGCGAGGCAAAGTAGCGCATGGCATCATCCCAGCGCCGTTCATCGCACGCCAGAACGTATTCCGCCTTCATTTTCCTGATGGCCTCGATCTCCTCCAGGCGCTTGATGCGTTCTTCCAACGTCGAGCCTGCGGTGTGTTTCTTTCGGGTTGGCATTTGAACTTTCTCCTTTGAAGTATGTGTGTTCACCGGTTTCTGATTGTCCCGCTTGAGTAAATACGGTCAGTGTACAATGGCACTACCTTGAGGTCCCTTCCCCCGCGCTACGCGCAAGGGAGGGAGCGTGCGATGCTTACTGACTAAGATAGTGCCATTCGAGTCTGACCCCGCCGGTCACTCAGGTCACGCTGCGCCAGCACGCGGGAAATGTGTGCTAAAGTTTAGAGTCTGTAACGGAATGAAGCACGTGTGCGTTTCATTCTGTTACAGGCGCTTGGTTCCGCGAAAGGGAAAACAATCATGCCTGATGCCAGCGTCACCTTCGATCACGTCCATCTCGTAAGCAAAGACCCGCAGGCCGCGGCGAATTGGTATGCAGACAAGTTCGGCGGCGAGATCGTCAGGAGCATCGACGTCAAAGGCGCGCCGCAGATCCACGTCTCGATCGGCGGCTTCATCATTATCGTACGCGGGCGGCGCCCCGCCGAGTCAGCGGCGGATAAGCCGGGACTGGAATGGGGCCTCGATCACTTCGGGGTGCGGGTGAAGGACGATTTCGACGGCTTTTGCGCCGGGCTTCGGAGGAAGGGCGTCACGTTCGGCCTCGAGCCGACCGACTTCAACCCCACGACGCGCATCGCGTTCATTAACGCGCCGGATGGAGTGAGCGTCGAATTGCTCAACAGGAAAGAGCAGTCGTAGAGGTTGAACCGAGGATTATGGATCCGCGTTCATCTGCTTTGAGATTCGGAAGAGCCGGGGTGCGGCAAAGCGCTTGCCTCGCTCCGGCGGTTCGAATAGATTACTCGGTAATTGACTGCTAATCCCGCTCAAGACTCGCTCGGATCGCGGTCCTCTCCACGGGAGGAGGAAGCAAGCGTGAACATGAGGCCCATTATGCGCGGCCTGAGGACTCTTTCGCACCGGCTCCGCGAACGCGAGTGTGCTGTATTCGGATGCGTGCATCGAAGCGACCCGGGCGGCGCTCGTGAACGCAGTTGCCTGCGGCAGCGTGGAATGGAAGCCGCGCTATTGGCAAAGGCAGGGCTCAGCGGGCCGCACGACGCTCGTTCTCTCGCCCGACGACTTCGAGAAATGCCTGCATGACGAGCGCATCCGGGCGCTGTCCGCCCGCACCACGTGTATAATCGATGCAAAGGTCGAGCGCCTGACGAGCGCCGAAGGCGTGCCGGCGCGCGTGAAGTGCGTGCTCAACGACGGCATCGCCCGCGAAAAATTCGTGGAAAGCTTCAAGGGCTCTCCGCAAGATCGGCTCACCATCGATGAGGTCTGCGAGCGTTTTCGCGCGCTCGCGGCCCATCGCTTCGACGAGGCGGAGATCGAATCGTGGCTCGATACGGCGCGCACCATCGAATCGCGCGCAAACGTGGCCGGCCTGTTTACGCTCCGGCCGAAGCGCGCATATTGAGTCTTGCGTAAATGAATGACAATCCATTTGCGCCTCGAACTTCCCTTCTCCCCTCGGGAGAAGGGCCGGGGATGAGGGCTGAGCATTGCCATCCATTTCTGCAATGCTCAGTAGGAGTCAACCGCGAAACCGGTGCCGGTCCCGAATGGCACTTACTTAAGCTGTGGGCATCGGGAACTCCTGCCCTTCAAGGCTCTTGCGGGGAGAGGCGCGTTGGAGCGGGCGCAAGGGGTGCGATCGTGAAAGCGGGCCCGATCCGGCGTAGGGTGCGCTTGCGCACCATGCAGAAAAGATGTCCGGATCCATGCGACGCCATCACATTGGTGCGCAAGCGCACCCTACCCTATGCCGTTGAATCCACGATATCGAATCTTGCCGAGCTGCGATGCTTGGCTTAAGTAAGTGCCATTCGTGCCGGTCCCCGTAGGGTGCGTCGATGACGCACCAGCCGGGTGCTTGTCAACACTGATTGGGAGAAATGATGCAGTTGCTGCGTAAAGTTGTATGCATGCTGGCGCTGGCGTCGGTTCCTGCCGTCGCAATCGCGCAGTCGTCGCCGGGCAAGCCCATCCGCATGCTCGTCGGCTTTCCGTCCGGCGGCCCGATCGATACCGTCGCGCGCATACTCGCGCCGCATTTTCTCGAAGGACTCGGGCAGCAGGTAATCGTCGACAATCGCGCCGGCGCCAATGGCATCATCGCCACGGAGATCGTTGCCAAGGCTGCGCCGGACGGCCGCACGCTCTTCTTCGGAACGACCGGCAATCTCGCCGTGAACCCGTCGCTCTATCCGAAACTGCCTTTCAACATCCACCGCGACTTCACGCCGGTCACGCAGGTCGCATCGACCTCATCGCTCATCTACGTGCATCCGTCCGTGCCGGCGAAAACGCTCGGTGAATTCATCGCTTACGCCAGTGCAAACCCGGGCAGGGTGAACTTCTCCTCCAGCAGCACTGGGGGTATCCCGCACCTTGCAGGCGAACTGCTGAACCTCGCAGCGAAGATCAAGACCGTGCACGTGCCTTACAAGGGTACGGCGCCTGCGTTCAGTGCGCTGCTCGGAGGCGAGGTGCAGTTCATGGTGAGCGCGGTCGTGAGCGGTCTGCACCACGTGAAAGCAGGACGGCTGAGGGCCGTTGCGACTACGACCAGGAAGCGCGTCGCGTTGCTGCCCGACGTGCCGACCGCGAGTGAAACGCTGCCGGGATTCCAAGTCGACAACTGGTACGGCCTGGTAGTGCCGGCCGGCACACCGCGTAGCGTGGTAGCGCGGCTGCACGGGGAAATCGTGCGCATCATCAGCATCCCGGCGGTCCGGGAGAAACTGGTTGCGCAAGGCATCGAGCCGGTAGGCAGCGCGCCTCAGGATTTCGAACCTTTCATGAAATCCGAGATCGCGAAGTGGGCAGGCGTGATCAAGACCGCCAACATTCGGCTCGACTAGACAAAGTTTCACTCTCCAAGCCGCAACAGATGCAAAGCCAAGAACTGACCACGGCCTTCTAATGGGTGACCCCTTTGGTTTTCTCGCAACTGGTCTCCCCCAGATCCGGCAGGGCAGGTTACGTGCGTTGGCCGTGACGAGCACGATTCGTCTCATCCTGTTGCCGGCAGCGCTTGATCCCGCTGGCGCGCCCCGCGCTTGACCCGCTTCGTGCGTCGAGCGCATGATTTGCCGTAACGCCCGTTACGTAATCCGCGGATAGCCCTGATCGGATGACCGAAGGCGCGCCGGCAACCCTGATCGAGTGCGACCGGGTGCTCGGGGCGGCGGTCACGCATCATTGCAGCGTTGCGCCGCCACACGACACCGGTGACGAGCGGACCTGAATTTTCTATCGTTTCCAGAAACAACGCAGTTTTCTGTCGCGCCAGGCAAGGCCAGATCACCTGTCCGCACTACATCGAACGGCAGCATCCAGCCGAGGAGGAACGCCCCATGTTGCGTCTGCATACGTGGTTGTTACCCGCATTAGTCGTTCTGGCCGCATCTGCGGTGGCACAGCCTCAAAACTATCCCGTCAAGCCGATCCGATTAGTGGTTCCGCTCGCTCCCGGGGGTGGTAACGACACGCTCGCGCGTTACATGGGCAAACACCTTACCGATAATCTGGGGCAGCAGATCGTGGTGGAAAACCGTCCTGGCGGAGGAGGGCGTGTCGGCGCCGAACATGTGGCACGGGCAGCGCCCGATGGCTATACCTTGCTCATGAGCGGAACGGGGCAGCTCGTGGTGAGTCTGACCCATGGCAAGCCTGACATGCGGACTGACTTCGCGCCCATCGCGATCATAGGCGAATATCCTTCACTGCTTGCAGTCCACCCGTCTTTGCCGGTGGTGACCGTGAACGACCTGATCAAACTCGCCAAGTCGCGGCCGGGGCAGATCAACTATGCGTCCGCGGGTAACGGTTCTGCCGGCCATCTGGTGATGGAGATGTTGAGAACCATGGCCGGGATCGACATCGTCCACATTCCCTACAAGGGCGCGGGTCCCGCGATGATAGAAGTGATGGCAGGGCAAGTGTCGCTGATCTTCAACAATCCTCTGGCCTCATTGCCGCACGTCAAGGCGGGTCGCTTGCGGGCTTTGGCGGTGAGCGGCTCCCGGCGCATGACTGCTGCTCCGGACATTCCTACTGTCGCGGAGTCCGGGCTGCCGGGGTTCGACGCGACGCTCTTTCTGGGCATCCTCGGTCCGGCTGCCACGCCGAGGGATATCGTCACGCGGTTGAACGGCGAGGTGGTAAAGATCGTGCAGCGGCGCGAGGTGCAGAATACGCTGCTGCAACAAGGGATGGAGCCGGTAGGCAGCACGCCAGAACAGTTCGCCGCGAGGATACGGTCGGACATGGACAAGCTGGCCAAGGTGATTCGCGATTCCGGCCTGCGCCTGAACTAGCACCAGGCTTTGTTTCCCGGCTGCGATTCGCAGCGGCCGGTCTTTGGCGCCCGGCACGACGAGGAGGTACAGAACTTCGCTCACGGTGGTCCGGTGGAGTGCGCGGATCCCCGGCAAACTCTTCCTCGAAGTCCTGAGGATTTGCGATGCCGATCCGCTGAAGTGCCAACTGCAAGGGCCGATGCGGGTCATTGTGCTGATCGAGGATGCGGGAGTCATCCGACGAATCTTGGAGCACCCGCGATTGTGGGCGCCGCTCGGTCTTGCGAGCTGGCCCCGGTACGCCAGCCTGCCGTTCACCTATCTCCCGACATCGCCCGACTTGCCGCACGAAAAAAACGCCTTGGCGCAGCCAAGGTGCGGGAAAGTGCTTGCCTCGCTCTGGCGGTTGGAATAGATTGCTCGGGAGTTGACCGACGATCCCGCTCAAGACCCGCTCAG
Source organism: Betaproteobacteria bacterium RIFCSPLOWO2_12_FULL_62_13 (assembly GCA_001771985.1). GTDB lineage: Bacteria > Pseudomonadota > Gammaproteobacteria > Burkholderiales > SG8-41 > DSOT01. The sequence goes on from MERG01000148.1 coordinate 5,241, forward strand.
GTCGCGGTCATCTCCTGCGAGGGAAGAAGCAAGAATGAACAGAAAGCGCGCGACGCGCAGTCCCGGACATCTTTTCACATCTGCCCCCGGCGCGCCGGCGCGGCGAACCGGGATTGGGCCGGGATTGAACTTCCTATCCTTTTCTTATCCTTTGCGAATCTTCCCCATGCCCGAAGTCGCAGAGCTGCGCCACAAACTTGGCGCCCATGAAGCGGTTTAAAGGAGGATCCGGCCTCGATAGTGTTCGTGGCGCTTCAGTGTTCCGCGTTCTTCACGAACCATTCGTCGCATGCTTTCCGAGAGGAGGATAACGGTATGCGCATGGCAGTCGCTACAGTTGGCATCGTCGTGTTTTCTTGCTTGCTTGCGCCGATGGAGCCCGCAATCGGACAGAGCTCGGCGGGGACATATCCGAGCAAGCCGGTCAGATTGGTGGTGCCGTTTGCGCCAGGTGGCACCGACATCATTGCCCGCCTCTTGGGACCAAAGCTTTCCGACGCCTTGGGGCAGCAATTTGTCATCGACAATCGCCCCGGCGCCGGTGGTGCGGTCGGAGCCGAGATAGTCGCGCGGGCCGCGCCGGACGGCTACACGCTGCTGCTTGCCAACCCCGGACCCAACATCCACAACGCGCTGCTGCGCAAGAAACCGCCTTATGCCGTCAGCGATTTCGCGGCTATCGTGTACATTGGTTACGCCCCGCTCATCATTGTCGCAAACCCCAAGTTCCCGCCGAATAACGTGAGCGAACTCATTGCCTATGCCAAAGCGAAGCCCGGCAAAGTGAGCTGGGGCTCCTCGGGCACAAACAGTAACCCACACGTCGCGCTCGAACTGTTGAAAGCGATAACAGGGGTCAACATAGTTCATGTACCGTACAAGGGGTCGGGACCGGCGTTGACTGACACCGTCGGCGGGCATATCGACGCGATGTATACCACGACTATGACTGCCGAGGCCCACATCAAGTCCGGACGGGTCAAGATTCTGGGCAGTGCCGGGAAGAAGCGGCAGGCGGTAATATCTGACGTGCCGACGCTCGTCGAGCAGGGCATCAAGGGCGCGGAAGCCATGGTCTGGCTCGGTCTGGTCACTGCGGCGAAGACCCCCCGGCCGATCATCGACAAGCTCAACCGCCAAGTGAACCAAGCGCTAGGAATGCCGGATGTGCGCCAGCGGCTTGAGCAACTGGGCATTGAGATCGAAGGCGGCACGCCGGAAAAATTTGGTGCTTTCATCAAGGCCGAAGTCGAAACCCTGACCCGCCTGATCAAGGCCGGCGCAGTCCAGCAGACTGATTAACGAGCTTTGTGTAATTGCTTGACTGTCGCTCGTTACCGTCATCCCTGCTCTTCTCCCGGTGGGAGAAGAGCGTTTCGAGGCGCGCCTGGTTTGCCAGCCATTTGCGCTAGTATCGGTACGTGCCACTCCGATTCCGCAAACCTTATCGCGATACCTTCAAAAAACTATCCGGAGAAAAAGATGCCTTCAGGGTCTGCCAATGTATCCCAACCGCGCGATTACAAACTTATCGTGGAGAAGGACGTCGCAATCCCGATGCGGGATGGCGCCATCCTCTATGCCGACATCCTGCGGCCAGACGGCGGCGCCGAGCGTTTCCCCGCCATCATGAACATCGGCCCCTACCAGAAAGACAGGGTGTGGATCCCGCCGGAGGACCTGGAGGAGAAACCTAATCCACATCTGGGCTGGGAAAACGCCAATCCGATGTGGTGGTGCCCGCGGGGCTATGCTTGCGTGCGCGTGGACGCCCGCGGCTCGGGAAAATCACCCGGCCAATCCGATCCGAGTTCGTATCAGGAGGCCGTGGATTTCTATGACGCGATCGAGTGGGTCGCGAAGCTGCCGTGGTGCTCCGGCAACATCGGCACTCTCGGCGTCTCGTATCACGCGAACTGCCAATGGCGCGTGGCCAACCTGCAGCCCCCGTCGCTGAAGGCGATCATTCCGTGGGAAGGGCGCGCCGATCTCTACCGCGATCAGACCTTTCACGGCGGCATCTTCGCCATGGGCTTCCTGCACACTTGGATCGCCACGAACATGGCGCACCACCTGATCGGTAGGCCGCGTACCTACAACCCGAACGCCTTCAACAACAACATGCTGTGGCAATGGGCCAGCAACAGCCTCGATTCGGAGTTCTGGCGCATGCGCAGCGCCCGGTGGGAACGCGTCACCGTCCCTTTGTACAGCGTCGGTAACTGGACCGGGATGGGGCTGCACCTGCGCGGGAACACCGAAGGGTTCATGCTCGCCGCCTCGAAGCACAAGAAGTTGCGGATTCACAGCGGCACTCATTTCCACCCCTTCCATTCGGAAGAAGGGCGGATGGACCAACTGCGCTTCTTCGACTACTGGCTCAAGGGCGTAGATGCCGGGATCATGGACGAGCCGCCGGTGAAACTGATGATCCGAACGGGCGGCGACCTGAAGAACTACAAATTCCGCTTCGAGAACGAGTGGCCCCTCGCCCGGACGAAGTGGACGAAGATGTATCTCAAGCTCAACGCGGAGCGGCTGAACGTGACAGGGGCGGTCGAGGGAGAGCTCGTTTCGACGCCGCCGCAGAAAACGGCCCAGATCACTTACCCAGCCAGTCCACCGACCAGGGCCGGCGTGGCATTCTCGGGACCGGCACTTACCATCGGACAATACGGCCGCGCGGGTGTCTCGTTCGAGACTCCGCCGCTGCCGGAGGACACCGAGGTCACGGGGCCGATGGTTTTGGTGCTCTGGGTCTCGAGCTCTTCGGAGGACATGGACATCTTCGCCACGATCCGCAACATCGGACCTGATGGGAAAGACGTGTGGGAAGTGGGACAACATGGAGACGAGGTTCCCGTGGCAAAGGGCTGGTTGCGCGCCTCGCACAGAAAACTTGACCCCGAGCGCTCCCTGCCGTATCGCCCGTACCACGCCCACAACGAGCGCTTGTGGCTCAAGCCGGACGACATCGTCGAGTGTCACGTGGAAATCTGGCCAACCTGCATGGTGTTCAGGAAAGGGCACCGCATACGCCTCGACGTCCAGCCGCGCGACGGTGTCGGCGCCTCGGCTTATCGGCATTACCATGCGGACTACAACATGGGCGGCCAGAACAACACGATTTACGCCGGCGGAGACAAGCTCTCGTATCTCTTGCTACCTGTTATTCCGCCAAAATCGAGCTAGGTCAGGATCCCCGGGGAAGGGCTCGCGCGCGACCCCGGGGCAAATTTTGATCGCGAACGGTGCCAATGTCGTCGGGAATTCCCCTGAACAGTTCGCCGCATATATGCGATCAGAAATGGCCAAGTGGTCGAAAGTGGTGGCCGAGGCAGGAATTCGTCCGGAGTGAGACCATGCCAGCATGGACTCAGCTTGGCCAGCGTCTCGTTGGACAGGCGCACTATGACCGGAATGGATAAGCTCAGGAAATCGACTCCGACCCCGATGCCTCGGTTAGGGAAGCGGCTGAGCGAGGACCTCCTTA
>MERG01000149.1 GCA_001771985.1 Betaproteobacteria bacterium RIFCSPLOWO2_12_FULL_62_13
CCCGGCCGTCGGCGGGTTCCGTACCCTCGCGGGCGAGATCGGCGCACACGCGCACCATCGCCTTCAATGTAACCGGCTTGGTGACCATGTAGCCGTCGTGGCCCCAGGAATCGCCCCACACGTGCTGTGCAGCCTTGAGAAAGTCACGAATCACGCCGTAGTAGCGTTCCTCTTCGCGGTAGGTGTTCGTGACCTGGCGGATCTTCTTCCAGTCCGCGCTTACCCAGCGGTGCACTTCGTTGAAAAGTTCCGCCTGTAGAATCCACTTGTCCTTCAGGCTGCGGCCACCCAGGCGGTTGATCCGGTAGCGCAGCGGACTATCCCCCTCGGTGTAGAGATCTTCCACCAGGCGCGCCGCAAAGCGCCGGTCGGGTTCCGCCCACGATACCCGTTCGTAGAGGTCCACCAGATGGCTCTTGTTGATGCGGGTCGGTGTGGAATTGATGATGACGAACATCTCCGCGGCGAAATCCTCGCTGCGGCCGTCGAAGATCACGCATGGCACGGTGATGCTCGAAGCCTCATTCGGGTGCTCCTTGAGGTAGAAACGCAGCGCCGCCAGCCGGTGCTGGCCATCGATAATGAGGTACTTGGAATCCGGTTCCTGAAGATGGCCGACATCGCCGTTCGAGTCGCTCGCCGTAAAGCGCAGCCTTTCCGCTGTAAACAGGAGCACGGTCCCGGGGATGGGCGGCTGACTCACCGCCATCTCATAGAAGTTCTTGAGCGAGCGCACCTTGGCACGAGAAAGCTGGCGCTGGAATGCCTGATCGGTGCGTTCGATGCGTTCGATGAACTGTGCGATCTCGTCGTGCTGCGGGACTGGCTGCGGCGCAATTTCCTCGCCCTCACCGTAGTAGCGGCTGATGAACCGCACTTTGCTCAGAACATCGGGTGCAGGACAGCTCGCGAAGTAAAAGATGCTGTCCTTCTGGCGTATCCGTGTTGCAAGCATGCCTTTTCCCCCGTTTTCTTATGCACTTCCGCGTCGTTTTGAAACCATAGCGTGACATTCTAGCTCTACTGTCCGTATAACGCGAGAAATTGGGCATGAGCGGTCCAGGATGTGGAAAGGGCTGTAGTGGGCCCCCATGACCGAATCATGGGATGCCGCCCCCGGCACGAGCGCCAGAGCAAAGAGGCAACGCCTTGAAAGTAAACCCGTTGCAGGGCGGCGACGGCTTCAAGGCCCCGACGGCGCAAAGCCTCTGCCGAGGATATCCTGGGAACTCGGCCCCCGCGACCGCGACAGCACGGCGGCTTGACGTTCACGGAGATCCACAGCAAGAAAGGGGTTGCGTCGCCGTCAAGCCGGCAATACGCCAGCGGCTATACCCCGTGTCGGCATGCGGCCCGACCGTCTTCAGCCGGGAGGTTCGGCCCTTGAGTTCGACGAGAATGAGCGGGCTGCGGGGTTACTCGATTCCGATGGGGTCATCAGCGCTCGAAGCGCCGCCGGTAGATTTCGCGGTTGGCGCGGTCGACATCGCGGCGCAATTCGCGCCGTTCTTCTTCGGTGAGCCGGCGCCGGGAACGTTCGCCGCGCTCGGGCGCCGCACGCCGCTCGCGCTGCACCTCGCGCTTTCCGGGTCCCTTTCGCGGCGGCATGCGCTGATCCTGCCCTTGCAGACCCGGCCTGAAATCCCACCGCGCGGCGGTTGCAGGCTGGGACAAGAGCATAACGCCGGCCATCAACGCACCCAGCAACATTTTCATCTGCATCCCCCGTTTACCTAAGCGCACTCCGTCATCACCGCCTGCCGGCTTCGCGCCACTTATCATGGAGGCTCCCCTTGGCGGCATTATGGTTCTGCATCTTACATGAAACGATGCCGTGGCCGCGAGGCCGCGGCTTCCGGGCTCGACCCCTGGAAAGGAATGAAGACATCATTCATGGCTCCGGAACCGGCAACGTTTCCGCTCCTGTCCTTGTTGTCGGTTAGACTAACCCAATGCACCGGACCTTGTTTAACAGGGAGCCCGTTTTTTGTAACAATATGTTTCGGATGCATGATCGGCAATAGACTTTTACAAGGTTAAGGCGTTACCGGCCCAAACACGCGCTAGCATTCGAGCCATGTCTGAAAACAAGACGAAGATCCTGGTCGTCGACGACGACCTGCGGTTGCGGGACCTCCTGCACCGTTATCTCACCGAGCAGGGTTTCAGCGTACGGGCGGTCGCCGACGCCACCGAGATGAACCGCCAGCTCGCACGCGAGCGCTATGATCTCATGGTGCTCGACCTCATGCTGCCGGGCGAGGACGGGTTGTCGATCTGCCGGCGCCTGCGCGGCGGCGACGAGAACATGCCGATCATCATGCTCACCGCCAAGGGTGACGAAGTCGACCGCATCGTCGGGCTCGAGGTCGGCGCCGATGATTACCTGCCCAAGCCGTTCAATCCGCGTGAACTCGTCGCCCGCATCCAGGCGGTGCTGCGCCGGCGGCCGGCGCCGCAGCCCCCGGGAGCGCCTTCCGCCGAGACACAGATCATCGACTTCGGCGCCTTCCGCTTCAACCTTGGGACCCGCAGCCTCACCAGGAACGGCGAGGAGGTTGCGCTCACCACGGGCGAATTCGCGCTCCTCAAGGTATTCGTGCAGCACCCGCAGACGCCGCTCTCGCGCGACAAGCTGATGGAACTCGCGCGCGGCCGCGAGTTCGGTGCGTTCGACCGGGCCATCGACGTGCAGGTCTCGCGGCTGAGAAAGCTGATCGAGCCCGACCCCGCCAAACCCGCGTTCATCCAGACCGTGTGGGGTTTCGGCTATGTCTTTATCCCCGACGGAAAAATGGGAAGTAGTGAATAGGAAATGGGAAAAACCTTCCCGATAAAACACCGTTCACCGTTCACCATTCACTGTTCACCATGAAGTTTTGGCCGCGCACGCTGCTCTGGCGCAGCGTGCTGCTGATCGCGCTGGTGCTGATCGTCGCGCATCTCGCCTCGTTGCAGGTGTTCCGCGTATCGGAACGGGAACCGCGCGCGCGCCAGATTGCGCAGCAGATCGTGAGCGCCGTCAATCTCACCCGCGCCGCGCTGATCACGGCCCAGGCCGACAAGCGCCTCAGTCTGCTGAGCGATCTTTCGCAGCGCGAAGGCATCCAGATCTACCTTGGCGAGCCCGGCGAACAGGTGGCCCCGTTGCCCGACCTGCCCACATTCAACCTCGTCGCCGCCGAGGTGCGCGAACGTCTTGGCGCGGACACCAAGCTCACGACGAACCGCGGCGGCGTATATGGCACCTGGGTGAGCTTCACGATTGATGATGACGAGTTCTGGGTATTACTGCCGCGCTCGCGGCTCGAGCGCATTGAACCGCTGCGCTGGATTGGCTGGGTTGCGTTGGTGCTGGTGCTGGCGCTTGCCGGCGCCTACCTGATCGTCGCGCGCATCAACCGCCCGTTGCGCGCCCTGACGCGGGCCGCGGCGCAAATGGGCCAGGGCAAGATTCCGCCCCCGGTGGAGGAAACCGGTCCCGCCGAAATCCGCACGTTGGCGAGCGCCTTCAACCAGATGGCAACCGATCTCAAGCGGCTCGACGATGAACGCGCCTTGTTGCTCGCGGGCGTCTCCCACGATCTGAGGACCCCGCTCTCGCGCATCCGCCTCGGTCTTGAAATGCTCGACGACAAGGGCGATAGCGAGTTGAAAGCGGGTCTGGTCCGTGATGTCGAGGACATCGACGCCGCAATCAATCAGTTTCTGGACTTCGCACGCCTCGGCGAGGTGGAGCCGGCGGTTGCTGAGGGCGATCTCAACGCGCTGGTGAGAAGCGTGGCGGAACGTTACGCGCGTTCCGGGCAGCCGGTAGCGATGCGGCTCTCACCGCTGCCGCCAATGACGCTGCGGACGATGGCGATGCAGCGGCTGATCGCAAACCTCATCGACAATGCTTTGCGCCACGGCCGCTCGGAAGTGGAAGTGGCTACGGGCAAGATGCCAGGCTGCGCGTTCGTGGAAGTAATCGACCGCGGACCGGGCGTTCCACCGGATCAGGCCGAGCGCATGGTGCAACCTTTCACCCGCCTCGATGCGGCGCGCGGCGGAGCGGGCACCGGGCTGGGGCTTGCCATCGTCGATCGCATCGCCCGGATGCACGGCGGATCGATCAGGCTTCTCGCGCGGGAGGGCGGCGGCCTGCGGGCGCGCGTCGAGCTGCCTCTCGCTGCCAAAGGCTAGGAATTAACCGCCAAGACGCCAAGGCCGCCAAGAAAAGCAGAAAACGATAATTGGTCGCGACACAGGCCAAGCGCGCCACGGAACTGCCACAAGGGGAAGCAATCTGCTAAGAGGCCAAGGAAATCAAAGGTAACATCCCCCTCTCTCGTCTCCTGTTTTCCCGGCCCCTTCGCATCCCTGGTGGTTTAGTCGCTTCTTGATTTTCTATCTTCATTCTTGTCTTTGGTTCTCCTTGGCGGCCTTGGCGTCTTGGCGGTTGATTGCCGTTTTCAGCGGCGGCCGCGGAAGGTTGTATTGCGCAGCCGCAGCGAAAGGATTCGTCCCACGGCGAACAGGAAATCGCGCGCGAGCGCCGGTTCCGCCGCGGCAAACTTGTTGTACCCCTCGAAAGTGAGGTGCAGCAGTTCGCCATCGCTTACCGCCCACACGTTGGTCGAGCGCGGCTGGCCATCGAAAAACGATTGCTCGCCGATGACGCTGCCGATGCCCACGCGAGCGATCGGCGCGATGCTCACGCCGTCAACCCGGTAGACGCCTACTTCGAGAGAGCCCGCGGCGACCAAATACAGCGCGCGGCCCGCCGCGCCGCGCTGGATCACCATTTCGCTCGCCCGGAAACGTTGCGGCGTGGTATGAACGAGAAGATTCTTCCAGTTATCTTCGCTCCAGTCCGGCAGCAGCAGGGCATCGCTGTCCAAACGCGCCGCGGCAGATGGTTCTCCCCTGAAAACCGCAACGTAATCCACGCTGCTCATCATCGCTCTCCCACCAGCGCAAGAAGATTACCCATCATTATACCCACAGCATAGGCCGTCGCTCGCGCTAAGGCGCGGCGCCGAGCGGCCAGCGTCCGATGACGTCGTAGGCAGTCGCGCCATCCCGCCGCAGCGACTGCACCAGCACGAAATCGCCCGCAGACCAGAGGACGCGGCCGGCGGCCCCCCCTGCCGGCCCGCGTCGCGCATTGCGCAACAGCGTAATATGCGGCAGATACTCGCGCTCTTCGCAGGGAAAGCCCGCCGTCCGCAGCCGCTGTGCCAGGTCCGCAACGAGTTTGCTTAGGGCTGCCGGACACTCCGCCGCGCCGGCCCACACGATGCGGTTATGGCGCCAGTAATTGAGTGTATCTACCGCCAGGTCGAAGGGCGGCGCCGCGACAGCGGCCGCGAGCGCGTGCAGATCAGCGATGCGCTCGATTGAAACATCGCCCAGGAACAGCAGGGTCAGATGGATATTGCGCTCGAGCATCATGCGCCCGCCGCATTGTCTGTGCACGGACCGGGCAAGCTGGGCCAGCGCCGCACGCACTTTGTCGCCCGGCCAGAGCGCAAAGAACAGGCGTGCGGCAGTCTCCTGCGGCATCTTCAGCAGCTTGCTGAACAAACGTCCGTCACTATCAGCCGCCCGAGCCGTCGTTTTCCGCGTTCCGCCGCGTGATGAGCGTCACCGCTTCGGCCGCAATGCCCTCGCCGCGCCCGATGAATCCAAGCTGCTCCGTGGTCTTGGCCTTGATGTTGACATCGGCCGGCGAAATGCCAAGATCGGCGGCGATGTTCTCGCGCATCGCTCCGATGTGTGGCGCCATTTTCGGCGCCTGGGCGATGATCGTGGCATCGATATTGACCACCCGCCAGTTGTGCGCCGCGAGAAGCCGCGCGACCTCGCGCAGGAGTCTCCGGCTGTCGACGTCCTTATAGCGCGGATCAGTATCGGGAAAATGCGCGCCGATGTCGCCCAATGCGGCGGCGCCGATCAACGCATCGCACACAGCGTGCAGCAGCACGTCGGCGTCGGAGTGCCCAGCAAGGCCTTTTTCGTATGGAAGCTCGACGCCGCCGATAACAAGCTTCCTGCCTGCAACCAGCGGGTGCACGTCAAATCCCTGCCCGATTCTCATAAGAACTCATGCCCTTCAAGATCAACTCGGCGAGGGCGAGGTCTTCGGGATACGTGACCTTCAGGTTACGCACGTCGCCCATCACCAGGCGCGGTTTCAGGCCGAGGTTCTCGATCGCACGCGCTTCGTCGGTGGCAACGGCATGATCGGTGGCGCGCAACGCCTCGATGAGCAGCCGGTAACGGAACATCTGCGGCGTCTGCGCCTGCCACAGGTTGTCGCGCGGCTCGCTCTCGAGAACGCGTCCCTCGCGGTTCGCGCGCTTCAACGTATCGGCCACCGGAACCGCGAGAAGCCCTCCGGTTTCGTCCTCGGCGAGTTCGGCGATCAGGCGCTCGAGTTCGGCAGCCCCCAGGCAGGGCCGAGCCGCGTCGTGCACCAGCACCCAGTCGGACGCGGCGATCGCGTCATGGGCGGCGAGCAGCCCGTTGAACACGCTTGCCGCCCGCGTCTCACCTCCGCAGTAAAGCGGCTCGATCTCGAGCCCGAACCGCCGCCAGTCAAATCGCGTGAAATGGGAGTCGCCTTGGGCAAGTACCACGAATACCTGCTCGATCGACCGGTGCTCGCACAAGCGTCTGAGCGAGTAATAGAGCAGCGGCCGGCCCGCGAGTTCCAAGTACTGTTTTGGCCGTTCCCGGCCCATACGGGAGCCGCCGCCCGCGGCTGGGATGAGGGCAAAGAACTTCGGCATGTGCCTGACGCTGGAAGGGTCTTGCCGCATTGTAGCAGCATCATCAGAAACCTACGGTCCGTGATGCGCCGATCAGCTCGCCCGGGATTATAATGAGACAACGCTTGATTTCGTTTCCATCGACCCGCATCCAGCGCCATGGCGAGCGCCACCTCCAGCCGCATCCGTCCCGCAGCGGTCGCCGGCATGTTCTATGCCCGCGACCGGCAGGAGCTCGCGCGAACGCTCGATGCGATGCTTGCGTCGGCAGCGGACCGGGCGCCTGCCCGCGCCGTGCCAAAAGCAATCATCGCCCCGCACGCGGGCTACATCTATTCGGGTCCCATTGCAGCCAGCGTTTATGCTTTGCTCAAGCCGGCGCGGGGGCGCATCACCCGTGTCGTGCTGCTGGGGCCGACACATCGTGTTGCGGTGCGCGGGCTTGCCCTTCCCGAAAGCGATGCGTTCGCGACCCCTCTGGGCACGGTGGAAATCGACCGCGAGGCCGCGGCAGCGATCCGCGCCCTGCCGCAGGTGGTCCTCAACTCCGCTGCCCACACCTGGGAGCATTCGCTCGAAGTGCACGTGCCGTTCCTGCAGAGCGTGCTCGATGAGTTCAGGCTCGTGCCGCTGGCGGTCGGTTACGCCGAACCGGAGCAGGTGGCCGAAGTGCTCGATGCCCTGTGGGGCGGACCGGAGACGTTGATCGTGATCAGCTCCGATCTCTCGCATTACCTGAGCCACAGCGAAGCACAGGCACTGGATCGCCGCACTGCGGAAGCGATTCTGGACCTGCGCACCGACATCACGCACGAACAGGCGTGCGGCGCCACGCCGGTTACCGGACTCAATCTCGCCGCGCAGCGACGGCGTTTGAAGCCCGAGCTTGTCGACCTGCGCAACTCGGGCGACACCGCGGGCGACAAAAACCGCGTGGTGGGTTACGGCGCGTTCGCGTTCTTCGAAGAGCCTTTCCATGCGCACTGAGACCGGACCTATACTGCTGCCCCGGGACGCCGGCGCCACGTTGTTGCCGCTCGCCCGCGCCGCAATCGGGCGCGAGCTGGGCTGGTTGCACTCGGCTGCCGCGGATGCCGGCTGGCTTCGCGAACTCGGCGCATGCTTCATTACCCTCACCCACAACGCCAAGCTGCGCGGGTGCATCGGCACACTGCGCGCTCACCGGGCGCTCGGCGAGGACGTCAAGGCAAACGCCGTGGCAGCGGCGTTTCGCGATCCCCGGTTCAAGCCGCTCACCCTGGACGAATTCCATGCGGTCGAAGTGGAAGTCTCGGTGCTCTCGGCGCTCGCGCCCATCACATTCACCGACGAGCAGGATGCGCTCAGGCAGTTGCGCACCGGGATCGACGGCGTAATATTCCAGTACGGACATCACAGCGGGACATTCCTGCCGCAGGTATGGGAAAGCTTCGATCAACCTGCGGAATTCATGGGGCAACTCAAATATAAGGCGGGGTTGCCGCCCGATTTCTGGAATGCTGAAGTGAAGCTTTCGCGCTATACCGTCATCAAGTGGCGCGAAGGACAGTAATGGGTGATGAGTCATGGGTGATGAGTGATGGGTGATGAATGACGAGTGACGAGTGATTGGTGATGAGTAATGGGCTTTTTCCCATTACCCATTACCCATTACCCATTACCCATTACCCATAACTCATTACGGACTACGACTACGATGGGCGCAAACGATTACCCGGGCCGCTGGTGGCACATGCTGGAGGACGGCCGCATGCAATGCGACCTGTGCCCGCGCGACTGCCGCCTGCACGAGGGACAGCGCGGCGCGTGCTTCGTGCGCCAGCGGGTGGGTGATGCGATGGTGCTCACCACCTATGGTCGCTCCTCGGGTTTCTGCATCGACCCGGTCGAGAAGAAGCCCCTCAATCATTTTTACCCCGGATCGAGCATCTTCTCCTTCGGCACCGCGGGCTGCAACCTCGCCTGCAAGTTCTGCCAGAACTGGGACATCTCCAAGTCACGCGAGATGGATACGCTCGCCGACCAGGCTTCGCCCGAAGCGATCGCGCAGGCCGCGGCCGCGAGCGGCTGCAAGAGTGTGGCTTTCACATACAACGATCCGGTGATCTTCGCCGAATACGCGATGGACGTTGCCGATGCTTGCCACGCGCATGGGATCAAGGCGGTCGCCGTCACGGCGGGTTACATACACGACCAGGCGCGTCGCGAGTTCTACGCCAAGATGGACGCCGCCAACGTCGACTTGAAGGGGTTCACCGACGAGTTCTATTTCAGGCTGTGCGGCGCACATCTGAACCCGGTGCTTGACACCCTCGTTTATCTCAGGCACGAGACCGACGTCTGGTTCGAGATCACCACCCTTCTCATCCCCGGCAAGAATGACTCCGACGAGGAAATCCGCGCCGAGTGCCAGTGGATCATGCGAGAGCTGGGGCCCGACGTACCGCTGCACTTCACGGCCTTCCATCCCGACTACAAGATGATGGATACGCCGCACACGCCCCCGGCGACACTCACACGCGCACGCCATATCGGCCTCAGCGAAGGGCTGCACTACGTCTACACCGGCAACGTGCACGACGAGAAGGGCGGCTCCACGTACTGCCCGGGCTGCGGCGCGCCGCTCATTCTGCGCGACTGGTATCGCATCGACGATTACCGCGTCACCGCGGACGGCAAGTGCCCCGATTGCGGTGTCGCGCTCCCCGGGCGATTCGAAACCTTCAAGCGCGCCTTCGGCCCGCGCCGCATTCCGGTCGCGATCAACCGCGTCTCTTGATTCCCGCTGCGGGCGCCGCAGCCGAACCCCCGGCCGCCTTCCACCCGTCCGCCCGCCCGGAATGCGGGCAATGAGCCAGGGGTTCGGAAATCCCCGTTATAATAAGCGCCTTTTGCAGCACTGATGTTGCGCATTCCCGTACCGGCGCCGGGCGAGCGCCAGCAAGCCGGCGTATTTCACGGCTCGAGCGACGCGCTCGGGGTGGCCGAACTCGCCCTGCGCGCGCGTCCCGTTCTCGTCATCACCGAAAACGCCTGGCACGCGCAGCGACTGCTGGAAGAAATCCCGTTCTTCGCGCGTGAGCTCAAGGTCCACCTCTTCCCCGATTGGGAAACGCTGCCCTACGACCAGTTCTCGCCGCACCACGATCTCGTCTCGGAGCGGCTTGCCACGCTCTACCAGTTGATGCACCACGCCTTCGACGTGGCGGTCGTCCCGGTCACGACGGCGCTCTACCGCTTAGCGCCCGTCGAGTATCTCGCCGCCCATACCTTTTTCTTCAAGCAGGGCGAGAAGCTCGGCGCGAGCGAATTGCGCCGGCAGCTCGCCCTCGCCGGCTACACGCATGTGACCCAGGTGCTCGCGCCGGGCGAATACTGTTTCCGGGGCGGGTTGATCGATCTCTTTCCGATGGGGAGCGCCGTTCCCTATCGCATCGATCTCCTCGATGACGAAATCGAAAGCATCCGCAGTTTCGACGCCGACACCCAGCGCTCGATCTACAAGGTCAACGAAGTGCGGCTTCTGCCGGCGCGCGAATTTCCGATCGATGAAGCGGGCCAGACGCACTTTCGCCGCAACTTCCGCGACACGTTCGAGGGCGATCCGTCGCGCAGCCGCGTTTACAAGGACGTGAGCAAAGGCATTCCGGCTCCGGGCATCGAGTATTATTTGCCGATCTTCTTCGACAAAACGGCGCTCATCACCGATTACCTGCCGCAAGGCACCGTGACTTGCATGCATGGCGGAATTGCGCACGCGATCGAGCAGTTCTGGGCTGACACGCATGCGCGCTACGCAATGCTGCGCGGCGACCGCGCCAACCCGGTACTGCCACCGCACGAGCTGTTCGCGACTACGGACGAGTTTTTCGGCGCGATCAAACCCTTCGCCCGCGTCGAGTTTTCATTTCCTTCCCCTTCGACAGAGCTTGCTCCTTCCACCTTGACTGACCTTGCTCCTTCCCCCTTGAGGGGGCTTGCTCCTTCCCCCTTGAGGGGGGAAGGCGGGGATGGGGGTGACGCGGAGGGAGGGGGAACCTCAACCTCGAGCGATTCCATCACCCCCACCCTATCCCTCCCGGCTCAAGGGGGAGAGGATGCTCTCACCCCTACCCTAACCCTCCCCCCTC
>MERG01000150.1 GCA_001771985.1 Betaproteobacteria bacterium RIFCSPLOWO2_12_FULL_62_13
CAAAAACAATGCGTTATCTAATGCCCCGGCGTAATTGAAAATCGCTAATCTGTCGTTGGTGAGCGACAGCGCAGAGCGCGCCAACGATATGCCACTGAGCGTGTTTGCTTTTCCGTGTCGCCCGGAAGCGACAGCCGCGGCTAGCAGCCTGTCGGACCCGGATCGCAGTTCGGGGTCCGACAAACTCCTCGGCAGAAGAACTCGTTGGTCATCGAACTCTTGTGACCGGTAAATTCGACGCTGGAACGCTTGGCAGCCGCGCCAGTTTCTCAGCGATGGCCGCCGCGGGAACCGGCCGTCCGAACAGGTAACCTTGTGCCTCGTGACATCTCCTGCTGCGCAGAAACTCGAGCTGGGTGTCGGTTTCGACGCCTTCCGCCACGACTCTCTTGCCGAGGCTGCGTCCGAGGCCGATGATCGCCTCGCATATCGCGTCCGCGTTGGGATCGCGGCCGATGTCGTCCACGAATGACTTGTCGATCTTGATCGAGTCGATCTCGAACGTGCGCAGATAACTGAGCGAGGAGTAGCCGGTCCCGAAATCGTCTATCGCCAATCGCACGCCCAGTTTGCGCAACGCACACAGCGTCTTCACCGTGTTCGCCGCGTCTTCCATTGCCGCGGATTCCGTAATCTCCAGCTCGAGCAATCCAGGATCTATACTGCATGCCCGGAGGATCCTTCCTACGCGCTCCGGCAGATCCGGGTCGCGGAACTGCGCCGCGGTAAGGTTTACCGCGATCCGAGGCGGCGTCCGGCGCTCAGCTTGCCAACTGCAGATCTGTGCGCAGGCAGCGTGCAGCGCCCAATCCCCCAGCCGCAGGACCAGGCCCGTGGCTTCGGCGACCGGGATGAATTGCGCGGGCGGCAGCACGCCCCAGCGCGGATGGCGCCAGCGTATCAGGGCCTCACACGCGGCAAGGTGCGGCTCATCCGCGGCGGAATCGAGGTCGACCTTGGGCTGGTAATAAAGCTGCAATCCGTCGTGCTCAAGGGCGTAGCTCAGCTCCTGCTCGATTTCTTGCCGCCGGCGCGCTTCCTCCGTCATGGACGGCGCGAAGAACTGATACGGGGTGCGAGTGTCGGTGCGGGCGCGGTTCAACGCCAGGTTGGCGTCGTGGAGCAATGTCTCGGGATCGACGCAATCGCCTTTGGAATGGGCAATTCCGATTCTTGCGTGCAATTGAACCTCGGTACCGTTCAGGTCGACCGGCGTGCTCAACTTCGCGAGAATCTGCTCAGCCTGCGCAGCGGACTCCGGCGGCTGGATCACTCCGGCCCAGGCGATGCCGAAATCGTCGCCGCCCAGGCGGGCGACGAATTGCCGGGCTTGCAATCCGTCGTTGAGCCGGCGCGCAGCCTCGCGCAATACCTGGTCTCCCGCCGCCTGGCTCAGGGCGTCATTGATGGCCCGGAATGCGGCGAGATTCACGGCGAAAACCACCACGTTTTCGCGACGTTGACATGCAGCCTGCAGAACCTGGCGCAGATGCTGGAGAAAAAATGTGCGGTTGGGCAGTCCGGTCAGGGTGTCATGGCGCACGAGGAAGCGCGCCTGTTCCTCAGCGCGCAGGCGGTCAGCAAGCTTGCTCTCCGCTACCCTGCGCAGCATCTGATTGTGCGCTTCAAACACGTCGCCGAGCTCATCTCCCGGGCGCTCGCTGATTCGAAAGTCGTGCGCCCGGTTGGGATGGGCCGCGGCAGCCAGCATGCTGCGCCGCAGCCTCAGGATGGGATTCAGCACCGAGCGGTAGAGCACGAGCATCGTTCCGGTCGTGACGAAGGCCACGATCAGCGCGACCAGCCCGGCGATGCGCAACACGAAAGCGAGCAACGCGGTGTTGACGGATGAGCTGTCCATTCGCGCGAGCAGTATCAGCGGCGTGCCGTTGATGTTCTGGCTCCAGGCGATGTCATAGCACCGGCCATTCAGAATGCGGCGCCGCGCAACCTGACGCGGATCTTGCAGCACAGCCTCAATATTGAAATCGTCGAAGTCGGCGTTTCCAGCCCGGGCAAGGATCGAGGTGTCGCGGCGAAGAACGCTCAAGCCAAGGATCTGGGTATCGCGCATCAGCCTCGAAACGCGCGGTTGCAGGTAGGCGGGCGACAGCGACCCGCTGTCGATCGTGAGCGCCGCGCCTACCGTTGCTATCGCCTTTTCCTCGAGGCGTCGCAACTCGTCGCTGTAGAAGATAAGCGCAGAAGGGACAAGGATAACGCTCTCGATTGCGAGAATCAGCACGAAAACGGAAAACGTGATCGAACGGCACAGCTTGCACTCGAGGAGCGGCCGCCACGAATTCCACGGGAAGCCCACCGCGGCCGCGTCAGTCTGCGAGGCGGCATTTCGGCCTATGGCCATTGTTCCCTCGTTGCGGGTGCGGCTTGCATGGCGCCGCTGAAGACTGGCTTCTTCCATAAGCATTAGATCGCTGAAGGAAGCAAATCCTTACTACTGTAAGGAATGGAAAACTCAAACGACTCAAGCAAGCAGTGCAGCGGGAAAGCCGCCGAAACCGGAAAGCTTTGTAAGGTTTTGCGTGAATGTCCGGTCTTACCTTGACGCCGGTTCCATATTTCCGGGCAGACGCGTTGAAGACATTCGAAAACCTACTGATAGGAGAGCCTGAAATGAAATCGCATTCGAAATCGAGCATTAAGTCTTTGGTTACAACGGGTTTAATCGCGGTGGCCTTGGGGGCTCCGGCAGCCATGGGGGCTAACCCGTGCAACCCCTGTAGCGCGAAGCCGCAGGCATCGAAAGCCGCCGCCAATCCCTGCGCGGCTAACCCCTGCGCCCCAAAGAAAAAGCCGTCTGCAGCGAAGCAAAAGAAAGCGAATCCATGTGCAGCAAAGAATCCGTGCGCTGCAAAAAACCCCTGCGCGGCGAAGAATCCGTGCGCCGCGAAGTGATCAACGAAGCAGCGTGAATCGAGAGGAGCCAACATGCATTGTCGATTGAGACCGATTGTTAAATCGCTGGTGTCGGCGGGCGTTATCATGTTCGCCCTGGGTGCGACAGCCGGGTTTGCCGCCGCTCCGAATCCTTGTGCCCCCGCCGCGAGGTCCGGCGCCAACCCCTGCGCGGCCAAGAACCCGTGTGCGGCGGGCGACAAGGTCGACCCCAAGCGGGTGACGCGCCCCAAAGGTTATAAGCCGTTCAAGGCCGACCGCGCCACGCTGGTCAAGCAGGGCGAGGCGTTGTGGAAGGACACCAAGCTCAGCACGAACGGCATGTCGTGCAACACTTGCCACGTGAACAACGCTGCGTTCGCCCCGACGTTTGCCAAGCCGTACCCACACATGGTGGCGATGGCCAAGGAAAAGGGCGGGGTCAAGCAAGTCCATCTGGATGAGATGGTGCAGTTCTGCATGATAGTGCCGATGGCTGCCAAACCGCTCAAGTGGGAATCCCGTGAGCTTGCGGCATTGACCGCCTATACCGGCCGGTTGCAGAACAAGTTCAAGCCGAACCCGTGCGCTGCGAAGAACCCCTGTGCGGCGAAGAATCCGTGTGCGGCCAAGAACCCCTGCGCAGCCAAGAAGTAGCGAGGAGCACACCACCCCGTGCAACGCAGCGAGCGTTGCTTTCGAGGCCGGCCAGGGCAACCTGGCCGCCTCGCTTTTTTGCATGGGGTACAAGGAGTCAGAAAAATCCTGACGCAAACTTTGAACCGTAGTGGGCAGCTTCGACCAGCGCCTCGGCCGGTTGATCTGCCGGAGCTTCGCGTCCCGGAAATCGGCGAGCTTCCGGCAAGGCGTCTGCGCGCCATGCTGATGGCCGGAGTCGAAGCCTTGGAGTGCAGACGCGTACTCGAGCGCGGCGGCATAAACTTGGTGAGTGAGGTCCTGCGCGGTCAGGGTGAGTTCGTGGAATACGAGCACTACCCGAAGGACGACGTTTACGATCCTGACTCGCGGGCGCAGTACTACTATCACGCCCATCGCGGAATCCGTGGGGAGCACGGTCATTTCCACACCTTCAATCGGGAGCCCGGCCGGCAGGGACAGCGGCATTCGTCATCCGACGAAGCGGCCGAGGCGGAATCGCCCGCCGATGGGTCGGCGGTGACGCATCTCATTGCCATCTCCATGGACGCGTACGGCTGGCCAACCGGCCTTTTTGCGACCAACCACTGGGTTACCGGCGGAAAGTGGCGTTCGGCAGACGACACCATAGGCATCCTGCCGCAGTTCCGAGTCGACCACGCCTATCCTTCATGGCCTGTGAATCGGTGGCTGGGCGCCGTATTCATCCTGTTCCGCGCGCACGTTGAAGCATTGCTCCGACATCGCGATCAGGTGATTGCCGCGTGGGCGGCGGCGCATCCCGAGCGCGATGTGCTTGAGGATCGCTCGCTGGACATCACGGGTTTCGTGTCAATCGATGTCGAACGATCGGTGCAGACCGTGCGCGAGTGCTTGAATATGTTTGATTAGGCCTATTACGGTGAGTAACGAAATGAGCGCCCCGTCTCGTAAGGTCACATGTTCGCGACGTGAAGCCGCGTCGGTCTGCGTAGCCGTAGCGGCGCTCTCTGCCGCGCCTGCCGGCGCTGCCAGCAGCGATCCGCGCGTAATCGAACTCACTCAATTGCCCTGTCAGTTCCTGGAAAGCGAGAACGGCATCGACCGCAAGTACGTCTCGCGCTCGATCAAGGATTGCGAGGCGATCAACGCGAAGACTGGAACGCAGCGCGTGGCGCAGGCGAAACCGCTGCGACTGCAACCCGGCAAGTACTTGTTTCGCGTCACGAACCGAAAAGTTCCATATGAGCTGGGCTTCTGGTTGCGCGGCGCCTCGGCCGTGGGCCGCGTGACCCTGCCCAGCGTCTCCGGCGGTGGCCTCATGCCGGGGAAAACCCAGGACTACGAGATCGAGCTCAAGCCCGGTGAGTACGTTTACTCCTGTCCGCTCAACACCACGCCCGATTACAAGCTGGTGGTGAAGTAGTGCCCTGCGGAATCGACACTACCGCTGAAAGGTTTCATCGCAATTCCCGGTCTTTTCGATTGCAGCGTGTATTCGCCCTTTTAACCTTTTCAACCTTTATCTGGAGGACCCAATGAGTCTGATGAAATCTGCATCCGTAGTCGCGCTCGCCATCGCGCTCGCCAGCGGCCTGGCCGCCGAAACCGCCTTGGCGGACCTGCCGAACACGCCGGCCAACGTCAAGATCATGGATAAGAACAAGAACGGCAGGATCGAGAAGGCGGAATATCTTGCCTACATGGGTGCCCAGTTCGACAAACTGGCGGGCAAGAAAGGCTACTGCACCTTCGAGGAAGTCTCAGCCGGCCTCAAGAAATTCGGGTCGGTGTTTCCGGAGACCCCTCCTTCAGATTAGCCGCCCCACTTGCCCGTTAACTTCTGGCCCGCGGCGCGGGGATCCCCTCTCCCGGGCTCTCCTCGCCGCGTCGAGCGCGTATCCATGACGGCGCGATGGATAGTTAGGCTTCGCCTCGCGATGCTCGCCGTGCTCGCGCTGTTCGCCGTTGTCGCCCCTGCCGGAGACTTGCAGGTCGGCTGGACGGCGCCGAGGCTCGACACGAACCTCCTCGACGGCAGGATACTTCCCGCCCATCATTTGGAAGGCAAGGTAGTGCTGCAATATTTCTGGGCGACTTGGTGCCCGTTCTGCCGTGCCCACTTACCGCAAATGCAGAAGCTCTACGAGCGCTACCAGCGGCGCGGGCTTGAGATCATCGCCCAGTCCCTCGACGACGAGGACCAGTCAGTAGTGGTCGAATTCTGGCGCAAGGGGGGCTATACGTTCCCGGTCACCATGCGCTCCGAGGAAACCAGAGCTGGTTTTGGCCCGATCAAAGGCACCCCGACCTTGTTCCTCATCGACCGCAGCGGCACGGTTCGTTTCAAGCACCTGGGCACCCCGCCTGACGGGGCGCTCGAGGCGCAGATCAACGCGCTACTTAAATAGCAGGCAGACAACGGGAGAATGATGGTGAGACTGAATCGCTCCAGTGCGCAGTGGTGGCTGATTGCGGCAATCCTTTTGTCGCCGCTTTGGCTTCATGCCGCCGAATCGGCGGCGCCTTATTCCGGCACCACGACGGTGAGGACCCGGTACGGCTTCGACACGCTCATCAGCCGGCTGGAGAAAGCCATCGCCGATCACAAGATGGGGCTCGTGGCCCAGGCGAGCGCGAGCCGCGGTGCCGCTGCCCGGGGCGTGAAGATTCCCGGCAACGCTGTGCTCATGGTGTTTCGCAACGACTACGCAGTGCGCATGCTCAATGCGAGCGTCCCGGCCGGGATCGAAGCGCCGCTGCGCATTTACGTGAATGAGGAGAGCGACGGCACCGCGAGCATCATTTATCGTGTCCCGAGCGCCGTGTTCGCGCCCTATCGGAACAAGGCACTCGACGAAATGGCGAAGGAACTGGATGTGGTCTTCCAGAACATCGTACGCGATGCCGCCCGTCGTTGAAGCAACGCATCCGGCTCCGCGTTTACAGGGCAAAGTGATTGCCGCAGCGCTCGTGTTGAGCGCCGCCCTGCTCGCGGCGGTGGCGCCGCAGGGCTGGCGGCTGCCGGTGTTGTTGGTGCTGGGGATTGCGCTCGGCGCAACTCTTTATCTCACCGTTTTCGGCTTCACTGCGGCGTATCGCAGACTGATCGTGGATCGTGATGCGGCGGGCGTGCGCGCCCAGCTCGTGATGCGGGCGGTGGCGACCGTGCTGTTCGCGCCGGTGCTGGCCGCCGGCACTGTCTTCGGCCAGGGGGTCGGCGGCGCGGTGGCGCCGGCCGGACTGCAGGTGGCGATTGGCGCATTCCTGTTCGGCGTGGGCATGCAACTGGGCGGGGGCTGCGGCTCGGGCACGCTTTACACTGCCGGCGGCGGCAACACGCGCATGATCGCGGTCCTCGTCGGGTTCTGCGCCGGCGGTTTCTGGGCGAGCCTGCACATGGATTGGTGGACGCGGCTGCCGGTGTGGGAGACGCGCGCGCTATCCGAGCGGTTGGGCTGGCCGGCGGCGGCCGGGCTGCAGCTCGTCTTCATCGGCGGGCTGTGGCTTGCCCTCAAGCGCTACGCGCGCGGCCGTCTCGCTGCCGAGCACAATCGCGAAAAGTTGCTCCTCGCTGGCGCCGTGCTGCTTGCGGTGCTCAATCTGGTGGTGCTGGTCGTCGCGGGCCACCCGTGGAGCATCACTTGGGCATTCACGCTGTGGGGCGCCAAAGGTGCGCAACTGCTGGGCTGGGACCCGGCCGGCACCACGTTCTGGAGCGCCGAGTTCCAGCGCCAGGCACTTGCCGGCAGCGTGCTGCACGACGTCACCTCGCTCATGGACATCGGCATCCTGATCGGCGCGCTGGGCGGTGCGGCGATCGCAGGACGTTTTGCGCCCAGCGCCCGCCTTGCGCTGCGCCCACTTGCCGCGGCGGTGATCGGCGGGCTCGTCATGGGCTACGGGGCGCGCATCGCCTTCGGCTGCAACATCGGCGCATTCTTCTCGGGTGTGGCTTCAACCAGCCTGCACGGCTGGCTGTGGATTGGGGCCGCGCTGCCCGGCAACGCGCTGGGGGTGCGGCTGCGGCCGTGGTTCGGACTGGAGAACTGAAGAAATGGCACGCATACCGGCAACGCTCCTCGTAAACGCATCGCGCAGCTTCGCATGGCGCGCACTGGCGGCATTTGTCATCGCGGGCACATGCACGCTTGCGCTCGGCGCCCAGTCGCCGTGGCGCGGCGAGTGGCCGCGCACTGACTTCGCGAAGCGCACCGTCTCACTCGCGGAGATCGATTCCGGAGGCCCGCCCAAGGACGGCATCCCGGCGATCGATCGCCCGCGTTTCATCTCAGCGGCCGAAGCGGGCCGCTGGCTGGATCCCCGAGAGCCGGTGATCGTGTTCGAGCGCCGCGGCGAGGCGCGTGCTTACCCGCTGCAAATCCTGATGTTCCACGAGATCGTCAATGACGTCGTCGGCGGAGCCCCGGTCGCGGTTACGTTCTGCCCATTGTGCAACGCCTCTATCGTCTTCGACCGGCGCGTCGGCGGCGCCGTGCTCGATTTCGGAACGACCGGGAAACTTCGCAAGAGCGACCTCGTGATGTACGACCGCCAGACCGAGAGCTGGTGGCAGCAGTTCACCGGCGAGGGCATCGTCGGCCGCTACGCCGGCGCGATCCTGCGCCAGATGCCGGCCACCATCGCGTCGTTCGCCGAGTTTCGCGCCGCATATCCCTCCGGGCGCGTGCTGTCGCGCGAAACCGGGTTCATGCGGCCGTACGGCAAGAACCCGTATCGCGGCTACGATCGCATCGGCGACCGGCCGTTCCTGTTCAACGATCCGGTGGATCCGCGCTTGCCGGCGATGGAGCGCGTGCTCGGCGTGGCTCGGAACGGCAAGGTGCGCATTTATCCGCTGGGCGCCCTCGCGTCGGCGCCGGTCATCAACGACGAAGTCGGCGGGGAACCGGTGGTAGTGTTCAGTCGCAAGGGCATGCTCTCCGTGCTCGATGCCGAGATGATCCGTGAATCGCGTGAAATACCCGCTGCCGCCGCCTACAGCCGCAGAGTGCGGGACCGTGTACTGTATTTCGAGCACCGTGACCAGCGCATCGTTGACCGCGAGACGAACTCGGAATGGGACTTCTTCGGGCGCGCAGTCGCCGGGCCGTTGAAGGGAGAGCGGCTCCAACAGGCCGATAGCGGCGTGCATTTCGCGTTTGCGTGGCTCGCGTTCAACCCGCAGTCAGAAGTATACGCGGCGCCGGCGCAGGCCAGCAGATAGCCGCCGGGCCGTGCTGACTGATTGGCCGATGAACAGCGTTCTGAACATCCTGGGTCGCAACCTTGCGCGCTATCTCGCGCAGCCGATCAGCAACTACGAGCCGCTGGCTACCAGCGATCCGAAGCAATTGCACCGCACGCTGCGCCCGTGCGACGTGCTGCTGGTGGAGGGCAATACCCGCATCAGCACCGCGATCAAGTATCTGACTCAATCGACGTGGTCGCACGCCGCGCTCTACATCGGCGATGCCGTGCCGGGCGTTCGGAACGATCCGGACCCGCCGGTATTGGTCGAGGCTGACTTGGTGCAGGGCGTATGCGCTGTTCCGCTCAGCCGTTACCACCACTTTCACACGCGGATTTGCCGGCCGGTCGAACTGAGCGAAGCCGACCGCCGCCATATTGTCGAGGCCGCGGTCGCGCGCATCGGCCACATCTACGACCTCAAGAACGTGATCGATCTCGTGCGTTACCTGTTGCCGACACCGCCGGTGCCGGTGCGCTGGCGGCGGCGCATGCTGGCGCTGGGCAGCGGCGAGCCGACGCGCGCGATCTGCTCCACGCTGATCGCCCAGTTGTTTCAATCCGTGGGATATCCGATCCTGCCGCGAATTGAATCTCTCCCGGCGCCGCGCCCGGGATGCGAGCATTGCGTGCAGGAAATTCTGCACATTCGGCACCACAGCCTGTTCGCGCCACGCGATTTCGACATATCTCCATACTTCCAAGTGGTCAAGCCGACAATCACTGCCGGCTTCGACTACAAGAGCCTGGTGTGGAACAGCGCGGACGGTCGGAGCCCTGCGGTTAAGACTGCCGCAGGCTGAATGCGCGTGCCGGCGCTCGGCTTTGTCCTGCTATGCCGCACTGCTGCGCGGCCGGATGTAAGTTTTCGTGCAGTACCCCGGTCTAATCCGGTACGCGGAACGCATTGCGGCAGCGTCCGTTCAGAGCTGAAACGTGTGCGAGAGACTGTGACTTGAGTGGGCGAACTCCCAGCGGGCACATTTCGCCGCGAGTGGCAAACTGGAAAAGGCATGCAAAGGAGACTTACCGTGAGCGCAAAACTGTTGAAAACCTTGGTGCTGTTGTTGCTTGGAATCGCGTTGGCCGGTTGCGCAGCTCCCGGCGTGAAAGGCAAGGCGGGCTTTGATGCGGAACGGGCGGCAGGGCCGTGGCCTGTTCAGCCCTACGTCAGCGATAGTTGAGTCATGCGTCAATGACTCCAAGCTTTGAAAGCGCGGCAGGCGGCGGCTTCGGTCGCCGCCCCATCCACAGCGTTCGGCGATGGACTTCAATCCGTGTGGCGCGTTGATCCACGCGCATTAGACAAGCGAAGGCGTGATGCTTTTCGAAAGCGAAAAATCCAAGTTTGAAACTCTTGTGAAAGCATACTCGCCGGAGCTTTACCGCTATGCCTACTGGCGGTGCCGCGACCGGTTCGTCGCCGAAGATCTTGTTCAGGAGACTTTTACCCGTGCATGGCAGGCGTGGGAGAAGCTGCGGGATGAGAAGGCCGCCAAGAGCTGGCTTTATACGATTTTGCGCAACGAGCATGCGCGCTTATACGAGGGCAAGCGCATCGAGGTTGACGAGGCGCAGGAACTGGACGAGATTGTCGACACATCGAATCCGGGCGCGTATGAAAGTTTCGAGATGAGTGACATGCTGAAAGCTTTGCCCCCGGGATATCGCGAGCCTCTGGTGCTGCAGGTGCTGGGCGGGTTCAGTTGCGCCGAGATCGCGAGCATGATGAATATCAGCGAAGGGGCGGTAATGACGCGGCTGACGCGGGCCAGGCTTGCGCTGCGGAAAATGCCCGGTCCGGTAACCGCCCGCAGGATGAAAGCACGATGAACTGCTTCGAATTCAGGCGGCGGATACTCGCGAACCCGCGGGAAAAGACGCGCGAACAGGAACAGCACGTGAGCGAATGTGCCGCGTGCGCGAATCTGGCGAAAGAGATGGAAAACTTTGAAGCGAGGATTCACGACGCGGTGCTGGTGCCGGTTCCCGAGGCTTTGGCCGAGCGCGTTTTGCTGCGGCACAAGATCCGCTCGCCAGGCAGATTAGGAGTCTGGGCGATTGCCGCGTCGTTGATGGTGGCGCTGGCGGTGGTGATCCAGCTTTATCGTGGGGCGGCGGACGATGAAAACAGGGTGGTGGCGGCGGCTGTGCTCGGCGACAATCATCCGGCGGTAGCGGCGATTTCCTACGTGCTTGATCACGAGCCGCAGTTGCTCAAAGAGGGCCGTAGCGGCGATCCGGCGGTAATGCGCAGCGCGCTCACACGGCTTGGCCTCGCCCTGCCGGCGAACGGCATCACCGTGCGCTATCTTGGCAAGTGCCCGGTGGTGGGCGGCACCGGCGAGCACGTGGTGTTGCAGACGCCGTTCGGCCACGTGACTTTGATTCTCGTGCCGGACCAGATGTTCGCCCCGCGGGTGGTCGTGGCGGACCGCACCATGACTGCGGTTGCGAGCCCTACGCGCACCGGCGGCAGCTACATACTCGTCTCTGATTCGCTGACAAGCGTCAGGCAGATCGAGAAGATGCTGATGTAAATCAGAATTCGACGGCGACCCTTGCGACCAAGATGAACGCGGGGGCAGCCGTGGCGAGTGGCTGCTGTTTCTCCACGCCGAAACCCTGTTGCCGCCGGGGGCTTTTGCCCTGATCAACGCGCTCGAGCCGCATGGCGAGTGTCAGGCCGGCGGTTTTCGCCGGCGATTCTCCGACCGCGACTGGCGCCTGCGCGTGATTTCCTGGCTGCACAACCTCAGATGCGAGCGAACCCGTATTATTTACGGTGACCAGGCGATGTTCGTGAGACGCCGGCTGTTCCGGCAGCTTACGCAGCCGTCCCGGCGCCGATGGCCTGAACGCGACGGCGGACTGATATCTTGGGGTTCTCGGGAATTGCGAATAGAATCACCAAGCTGGCCCAATGGTCACCGCGGTTGTCATCCAGGAGCACGGGCCGTACGTAAGGTTGTAACGGGGCGCCCGACCAACGTAGCGACTTCGACGAGGATGAACCGCTCTGTCGCATAGTATCCGCGGAAATCGAGGATTCACATGGAGAAAGCATGAATGCACGCCACGCTGCCGTTAATTGAAGTCACCGATTTCCCGGCGATCCGCCGCCGCCACCTTGAAACGCTGCAGGTAAACCTCGGCTACAAGTGCAACCAGACCTGCGTGCATTGTCATGTCAACGCCGGTCCCAACCGCACCGAGATGATGGGCCGGGAGACGGTTTTCGAGGTGGTTGCGTTCCTGAAGGTCTCGGGAGTCAAGACGCTCGACATCACCGGGGGCGCGCCGGAACTTAGTCCCCATTTCCGCATGCTGGTCGCCGCGGCGCGCGAAATCGGTGTGCACGTCATGGACCGCTGCAATCTCACGATCCTCGAGCAGCCGGGACAGGAGGACCTCGCGCAATTTCTGGCGGATCACCAGGTCGAGGTGGTGGCTTCACTCCCCTGCTATCTGGAGGAAAACGTCGACCGCCAACGCGGCAAGGGTGTGTTCGAGACGAGCATTCGCTGCCTGCAGCTTCTCAACCGCTTCGGTTACGGCCGGGCGGGGTCCGAGCTCACACTGAATCTCGTCTATAACCCGCAGGGCCCGGTGCTGCCGCCGGCACAGGACAGGCTCGAGCAGGACTATCGCCGGCACCTCGGCGAGCGCTTCGGCATCGTTTTTGACCGTCTTTACGTGCTCACCAACATGCCGATCCAGCGCTTCGGCAGCATGCTGATCTCGAAGGGCCATTTCGAACAGTACTTGGACCTGCTCAAGAACGCCTATCAGCCGCAGAACCTGGAATCCGTGATGTGCCGCACGCTGCTCTCCGTCGACTGGCGCGGCTATGTCTATGATTGCGACTTCAACCAGATGCTGGGACTCCCGTTCGAGTGGAAAGGCAAGCCGCGCGCGCACCTGAGGGAGTTGATCGGCGCCGACCTGAGTGGCAATCCGATCATCGTGAAGGATCATTGCTACGGGTGCACCGCCGGGCAGGGCTCGAGCTGCGGCGGCGCGCTCGCTGCTTGATTGGTGATTGCACGACAGGCGAAACCATGCTGGTTACCGCCCTGCTCTTTCTGACCACACTTTTCGTCGCCTACGCGAACGGCGCGAACGATAACTTCAAGGGTGTCGCGACGCTATTTGGCAGCGATGCTGCTACCTACAGAGGCGCAATCGCGCTTGCCACGATTACCACGTTCGCAGGCGCGCTCTGCTCGGTGTACTTTGCTGAGGCGTTGGTGCACGCGTTCTCGGGCACGGGGTTGGTGCCGGCTGCGGTCGCGGCTTCTCCTGATTTTCTGCTTGCGGTAGCCGCCGGCGCCGGCGCGACCGTTATCCTGGCGACGCTGTTGGGACTGCCCGTCTCCACGACCCATGCGTTGACCGGCGCCTTGGCCGGCGCCGGCCTTGTGGCGGTCGGACTGCAGTTGAATATCGCCCATCTGGGCTCGGGCTTTTTCGTTCCGCTCTTGTTGGGCCCTGCGCTCGCAGTGTTGCTGACCGTTCCCCTCTACCCGGCGCTGCGCACCCTTTCCGGCCGGCTTGGCATCAAGCGGGAAAGCTGCGTCTGCGTAGGCACGCGACAATTCATTCCAGTCCGGCAACTGCAGTACAACGCGGCCCTGCAGCGGTACACGCTGCCTGCTCCGGCACCGGCAGGCGTTGACATTACCGTCGGCACGCAGGCGGACTGCGTCGAAAAATACGATGGCAGACTCTTCGGCATTTCCGCGCAAGCGCTGGTCAATGGCCTTCATTATCTCAGCGCGGCCATCGTCAGCTTCGCCAGGAGCCTCAACGATACACCGAAAATCGTCGGCCTCCTGCTGGTCGTCGAGGCATTGCATATCCAGCTTGGCGTGCTGGCGATCGCGACCGCGATGGCGATCGGCGGACTGCTCAATGCCAGGAAAGTCGCGATCACCATGAGCAAGAAAATCGCGCGCATGAATGACGGGCAGGCGCTCACGGCGAACCTGGTCACCGGATTTCTGGTCATACTCGCGAGCCGCTTCGGCCTGCCCGTTTCGACCACCCACGTTTCCGTGGGTGCGATCGGCGGTATCGGCCTCGCGAATGGCTCCGCCGACAAAGGCCTGATGGGAGGCATCCTGGCTTCGTGGTTACTGACATTGCCGGTTGCAGCAGCGATCGGCGCACTGATTTACGTCTTGCTCGGTTTTTTCCCTCTCAATTGATGTGGAGCGAACATGGACACCTCCTACCTTTCGACGACGCATGATGTCTACAAGGCGGCCGCGCTCAATCCGCAGCAGGGTCTATGCTGCACCACCACGCCCGTCTGGCAGCTTCCTGAGCTGGCAATCCCCAAGAAGATGCTCGCGATGAACTACGGTTGCGGCAGCACGGTCCACCCGCGTGATCTCGTCAACCGCCCCACCGTTCTCTATGTCGGCGTCGGCGGCGGAATGGAACTGCTGCAGTTCGCCTATTTTTCCCGCCGGAAGAGCAGCGTGATCGGCCTGGATGTCGTCGATGAAATGCTCGCTGCGTGTCGCGAAAACCTCCACGAAGCCGAACTGCAGAATCCGTGGTTCAAGTCCTCTTTCGTCGATTTACGCAAGGGCGACGCGCTCGATCTTCCGATCGCTGACGCCTCTGTCGACGTGGCGGCACAGAACTGCCTGTTCAATATCTTTCACGAGCGCGAACTGGAGCGCGCGCTCTCGGAAATGTACAGGGTGTTGAAGCCGCACGGCAAGCTGATCCTTTCCGACCCGGTGTGCGAATCGTCCATGCCTGAGCGCCTGAAAAACAATGAGCGGCTGCGCGCGCTCTGTCTGACCGGGGCGATGCCGGTAAACGACTACATCAAGCGCCTGACCGGCGTCGGCTTCGGTACCGTCGAGGTGCGTGCCAGGCGGCCGTACCGCGTGCTCTCGCCGCGCCATTACCCGACTGACAGACTGATCTTCGTCGAAAGCGTTGAAATCTGCGCCATCAAGGATCCCATGCCCGCAGACGGACCCTGTGTATTTACCGGGAAGACCGCAATCTATTTCGGCGATAACGATTATTTCGACGACAACAAGGGGCATTTTATGACCCGCAACCAGCCGCTCGCCGTGTGCGACAAAACCGCCAAGGCGCTCGCCGCGCTGGGCCGGGATGACATCTACCTGTCCGCATCCACCTATTTCTACGACGGTGGCGGCTGCTGCTGACGCCGCGCACTCTATACTTGTCTGGTGCGGCCCAGCAGCGCCAGCTTATGACGTGGCGAGCTTACCGCGTGGCAATGTAAGCTCCGCGGCGCAGCAGCGACCAAACGGCATCGTTTTTGAGGGGGATCTCCCGCATGACAAAAAGCAAGCTGGCGCTCGCCGCAGTGGTCGCGGCACTGGTCCTCGTCTTTTTCGCGCTCGACCTGGGTCGCTACTTCACCCTCGAATTCTTCAAATCGCAGCAGGCCGCGATCGACGCCTACGTCGCAGCCAACCCGCTGCAGGCCGGACTGACATTTTTCCTGATCTATGTCGCGGTGACCGGGCTATCGCTGCCGGGCGCGGCGCTCATGACGTTGGTGGGAGGAGCCATCTTCGGGCTGCTTTGGGGGACGGTGATCATTTCTTTTGCGTCATCGATCGGCGCGACGCTCGCTTTTCTCGTCTCGCGGTTTCTGCTGCGCGACTGGGTGCAGGGAAAGTTCGGCGACAAGTTGAGGCCCATCAACAACGGCATTGCCAAGGAAGGCGCGTTCTACCTGTTCGCCCTGCGGCTGGTGCCGGCTTTTCCGTTCTTCGTCATCAATCTCGTAATGGGGCTGACGCCCATCAGGACCTGGACCTTCTACTGGGTGAGCCAGCTCGGAATGCTTGCCGGCACGATCGTCTATGTCTATGCCGGCACCCAGCTCGGTGCCTTCAAGGTATCGGCCGGGCTCGTCTTCGCATTCATTCTGCTCGGGATTTTTCCGATCGTTGCGAAAAAGACGCTGGATGCGATCAAGACGCGCAGGGTGTATGCGAACTGGCAGCGCCCTTCGCGCTTTGACCGCAACCTGGTGGTCATCGGCGCAGGATCGGCCGGACTCGTCTCCGCGTATATCGGCGCTGCGGTCAAAGCCAAGGTGACGTTGATCGAGAAAGATCGCATGGGCGGCGACTGTCTCAATACCGGTTGCGTCCCGTCCAAGGCACTCATCCGTTCCGCGAAACTGCTCTCCCACATTCGCCGCGCCCGTGATTTCGGAATCCGCGCCGCTCACGCCGACTTCGACTTTGCGGAGGTGATGGAGCGCGTGCAGCGCGTGGTGAAGACCGTTGAGCCGCACGACTCGGTGGAGCGTTATGCCAGGCTGGGCGTCGAATGCATCCTCGGCGAGGCGAAAATCGTCTCCCCGTGGGCGGTCGAAGTGAGAACCGCGGAGGAAAGCCGCACGCTGACCACACGGAACATCGTGATCGCCGCCGGGGCCCGCCCCTTCATCCCGCCTATCCCGGGGTTGAAGGAAATCAATCCGCTCACCTCCGACACGGTTTGGGCGATGCGCAAGCTTCCTCAACGGCTGGTCGTTCTGGGTGGCGGCCCCATCGGTTCGGAACTCGCGCAGTGTTTCGCGCGGTTCGGGGCACAGGTGACCCAGGTCGAAATGCTCCCACGCATCTTGATTCGCGAGGATCCCGAAGTATCGGAGATAGTAGCGGCCCGCTTCCGGGCCGAAGGCGTGAACGTGCTGGTCAACCACAAGGCAATAGAGGTGCGCGTCGAGAACGGCGAGAAGGTCCTGGTGGTGGAGCACAACGGCGAGCGGCAACGCATCGCATTCGACGAACTGCTGTGCGCGGTCGGACGCATCGCGAACACCCAGGGCTACGGGCTCGAGGAACTCGGTATCGGAATCAGTAACACGCGCACCGTCGAGACGAATGAATTCCTGCAGACGATCTATCCCAACATCTACGCCTGCGGCGACGTCGCAGGTCCCTATCAGTTCACGCATACCGCCGCGCACCAGGCCTGGTATGCGGCGGTAAACGCGCTGTTTGGCACGTTCCGGAAATTCCGGGCCGATTACTCCGTGATCCCGTGGGCGACCTTCACGGATCCCGAGGTGGCGCGGGTGGGCCTCAATGAAACCGAGGCGAAGGAGCGAGGCATCTCGCACGAGGTTACGGTGTACGGCATCGACGATCTGGACCGCGCAATCGCGGACGGCGAAGCCCACGGCATGATCAAGGTGATCACGCCGCCGGGATCCGACAAGATCCTGGGCGTCACCATCGTGGGGGAACACGCGGGTGATCTGCTGGTCGAATTCATCACCGCGATGCGCCATGGCCTGGGACTCAACAAGATCCTCGGCACGATCCACACTTATCCGACACTCGCAGAGGCCAACAAGTATGCCGCCGGTGTGTGGAAGAAGGCGCAGGTGACCGAGGAGCAAATGCGGTTTCTCACCGCATTTCAGGCGTGGCGCCGCGACGCCGGCGGCCTGGGAAGCGTTATCGGGCGAGCGTGGAGGCTGCTCGGCAAGGGCACGCGCATTGCGCCCTCTTCGCATACGCCGCAATCCACCCACGCATAGCATCCATTCACCCGCGATCCCGAGCGCATCGTCCGAGGACAAGAGATGCTGAAACACCGGATCGTCTTCATGTTACTGGGCTGCCTGCTCGCCGCAAGCTCCGCCTGGGCGCAATTCGATCACTCGCACGAGGCCTGGACGGTGCTGCTCAAGAGGCACGTGGTGCTGATTGACGGCGGCAAGGCGTCCCAGGTGCGCTACGACGGGTTCGCCAAGGATCGCGCCGCGCTCAGGAGCTATCTGGAGTCTCTGTCGAAGGTCAATGAACGGGAGTTCAAGGGCTGGAGCAGGGACGACCAGCTCGCGTTCCTGATCAACGCCTACAACGGGCACATGGTCGAACTCATCCTCACACGTTACCCCACCATCAAGTCGGTGTGGGATTTTGGCAAGTTGTTCAACAATCCGTTCAAGAACCGGTTTTTCACCCTGTTCGGGCGCGAGTTCACGCTCGACATGATCGAACACGACACGATTCGCGCCAGGGGCGTTTACGACGATCCGCGCATCCACATGGCGGTCAACTGCGCATCGATCGGCTGCCCGATGCTGCGCGAAGAAGCCTATGCCGCCGCGCGGCTTGACAAACAGCTTGACGAGCAGGTGGCGCGCTTTCTCTCCGACCGGTCGCGCAACCGCTACAACCCCGCCAAGAACGCGCTCGAAGTGTCGGAAGTCTTCAAGTGGTACAGCGTCGATTTCGCGAGCGGACTGAAGGGCATCAAGTCTCGAGAACAGTTCTTCGCCGATTACGCGAACGCGCTGGCAGATAACTCGGAGCAGCAAGAGATCATTCGCGACCAGAAGGTGGAGATCAGGTTCCTGGACTATGATTGGGCCCTCAACGACGCGAATCGCTGAGGCAGCTCAAGGTTCAGGGTTCAAGGTTAAAGGCTCAGGGTTTAAGGTTTCGAGTTTGGCACAATAGCGGGCCATCCAACACAGAACTTTGAACTCGAAACTCGAAACTCGAAACGCGAAACTCGAAACTCGAAACGCGAAACGCGAAACGCGAAACTCGAAACTCGAAACTCGAAACTTGGAACGCCGAATGTTGTCGATCATCATCCCCTGTCTCAACGAAGCCGCAGGCATCGTTGCAACGCTCGAGGCGCTGCAAGGATTGAGAGGCCGCGGTGCGGAGGTCATTCTGGTCGACGGTGATAGCAGTGACGATACCGCAGCGCGGGCGCGGCCGTGGGTCGACCAGTCGCTGTCCGCGCCGCGCGGGCGCGCCGCACAGATGAACTCCGGAGCGGCGCAAGCGCACGGTGAAGTTCTGCTTTTTCTGCACGCCGACTGCCGACTGCCGGATGCGGCTGACGCGCTGATCATCGAGGGGCTGCAACGCACATGCAAGGGCTGGGGCCGCTTCGACGTGCGCATCGCCGGCCGGCATCCGCTGCTGCGCGCCGTCGAGGCGCTGATGAACGCGCGCTCGCGCCTCACCGGCATCGCCACCGGAGACCAGGGCATGTTTGTCACCCGCGAGCTGTTCGATGCGGCGGGGCGCTTTCCCGAAATCGCGCTGATGGAAGACATCGAGCTGTCACGCCGCCTCAAGCGCTATGGACAACCGCTGTGCCTGTCGCACCGCATTACGACCTCGGCGCGGCGTTGGGAAAGGCACGGGGTGGTGCGCACCATCCTTCTGATGTGGAGCCTGCGACTCGCCTATTGGCTGGGGGCCGACTCGGACATACTCGCGTTGCGCTATGCCGCGCACAAGCAATAAAACGAAATTGCTGGTCTTCACCAAGTCCCCGCGACCGGGCGCGGTGAAGACGCGGTTGATTTCTCTGCTCGGAGAAGAAGGGGCGGCAGCGCTGCACGCTCGGCTCATCAAGCGCACTCTTGCCACCGCGCGCGCCGCAGGTCTCGGAGACATCGAGCTTCACTGCACTCCAGACTGCGAGGACCCGTTCCTGCGGTTCTGCGGCGGCCGTTACGGTATCTCACTCGTGCCCCAGTCCGAGGGCAATCTCGGCATGCGCATGACGCACGCATTGGAGCGCGCATTGGCCTCGGCCACGCGCGCAATCCTGATCGGCACAGACTGCCCCGCATTGACGGTGCGCCACCTGCGCGACGCCGACCGTATCCTCAGCACAGGCCAGGACGCAGTGTTTGCTCCCGCCGAAGACGGGGGTTATGCGTTGATCGGGCTTACGCGTTGTGATGCCCGGCTGTTCGAAGGCATCGTCTGGGGGGAAGCCAACGTGATGGACGAGACCCGCGAGAGGCTCTCCGGGTTGGGCTGGTGCTGGCAAGAACTCGAAACCTTGTGGGACGTGGACCGTCCGGAGGATTATCAGCGTCTGCTTGACTCCGGCCTCCTCGGCGAAAAACGCGCCCATGCGTAATGAGGAACCTCCGGCTATTGTCGCAGTCGCACTTGCTGCCAGCACCGACAACGCCGGCGGCTCGGTTACCGCGTTTTTCGGAGATATTTCGCCGCATAAACGGGAAGTTAGCCGCCCGCCGACGCAGCGCGGCTGCGGCCGCGCGGAAAATTTTGTTGCCTTTCCAAGGAACATGGGAAACAATAGCGCCTCTTTTTTTGACGGCTCCGCCGACATCATGGTTTTGAAACGCCGCCGACGACTGTGTTAAGTCCCGACTGACCCCCGTTCTGCATGTCTGATCTCTCGACTGTTGCTGCAATCGGCACCACCTCGCCGCAACTCCCCGTTCACTGGTACTTCGATTCGCGGATTTACGAGGTCGAAAAGCGCCTGCTGTTCGACCTCGGGCCCGGTTACGTTGGCCATGAACTGATGGTTCCAAACGTCGGTGACTACCAGACGCTGGAGTGGCTCGGTCATACCAGAGCGCTGGTGCGAAACAGCAATGGCGTGGAACTCCTTTCCAACGTGTGCCGCCATCGCCAGGCGATCATCCTCAAAGGGCGCGGCACCGCCCGGAACATCGTCTGCCCGCTCCATCGCTGGACATACGCGCTCGACGGCAAGCTGCTGGGCGCCCCGCATTTTCACCGCAGCCCCTGCCTCGATCTCGCCAAGTCGCCGCTGACGGCGTGGAACGGGCTTCTGTTCGCCGGCCGGCGCGACATCGCGCGCGACCTTGGCGCGCTGGGCGTCGCGCGGGAACTCGATTTCTCGAGCTTCATGCTCGACCGCATCGAGATCGATGAATATCAGTGCAACTGGAAGACCTTTATCGAGGTCTACCTTGAGGACTACCACGTCGAGCCGTTCCATCCCGGGCTGGGCAATTTCGTCGATGTGTCGGATTTGAGATGGGAATTCGGCGACTGGTACAGCGTGCAGACCTGTGGTGTGAAGCGGGGGCTTGCCAAGCCCGGCAGCGAGGTCTACCGCCGCTGGCACGAGCAGGTGCTGCGCTATGACGAAGGCAAGACCCCCGGCTATGGCGCGATCTGGTTCACCTATTTCCCCAACGTCATGGTCGAGTGGTATCCGCACTCGCTGGTTGTGAGCACCATTATCCCGCGCGGCCCTGAGGCCTGTACCAACGTCATCGAGTTTTACTATCCAGAAGACATTGTGCTGTTCGAGCGCGAGTTTGTGGAAGCCGAACAGGCGGCTTACAAGGAAACCGCCATCGAGGATACCGAAATCTGTGCGCGCATGACCGAGGGGCGGCGGGCGCTGCTCCAGCAGGGCCTGAACGAGACCGGACCCTACCAGTCACCGATGGAAGACGGGATGCTGCACTTCCACGAGTTCGTGCGGCGGCACATTGAACCAATGATGAATGCGGAATTATGAATGTAGAATGAGTAACGGCCGGTTGCTCGGACACGCTTTCGATCCGATTCATCATTCATCAATCATCATTCAGCATTCGCCATGGCCTACACGACACTGGTCACGGTCGAAACACTGGCTCGGCATCTCGATGCCCCGGATTGGGTGATCTGCGACTGCCGGCACGAACTGACGAATTACCACGCCGGCCGGCGCGCCTGCAAGCAATCACATATTGCCGGTGCGCGTTTCCTGCATCTTGATGAAGACCTGTCCGGGCCCAAGACCGGTGCGAACGGCCGGCATCCATTACCGCACCCGATAACCCTCACGCTGCGCCTCGGTGCGCTCGGCATCGACAACGCGAAGCAGGTCGTCGCCTACGACGCCAGCGGCGGCAGCGTCGCTGCGCGGCTGTGGTGGATGTTGCGCTGGGTGGGGCACGCGCGCGTTGCGGTGCTCGACGGCGGCTGGGACGCCTGGATCAAAGCCGGTCAGCCCGTCACGGCCGAGCCGCCCGCAATCCGGCCCACGACATTCAATCCGAATCTGCAGCCGCGACAGGCCGTCGATACCGCATTTGTCGCCGCACACCTCAACCACCCGGAGGTCTGCGTGCTCGACGCACGCAGCCCCGAGCGCTTCCGCGGCGAAAACGAAACGCTGGACCCGGTCGCTGGCCATATTCCGGGCGCAGTGAACCGCTTCTTCAAACTGAATCTCGACGAGACCGGCTGCTTCAAACCCGCTGCCGGACTCAAGCGCGAGTTCACGGACCTGCTTGGACACCGCCCGGGCGCAGGCATCGTGCACCAATGCGGCTCAGGTGTGACCGCCTGCCATAATCTTCTGGCGATGGAGATCGCCGGACTTACCGGTTCCTTGCTCTACCCCGGCTCGTGGAGCGCGTGGGTGAGCGACCCTTCGCGACCCGTCGCGAAGGGTGCTGTTTAGAGTTTCGAGTTTAGAGTTTCGAGTTTAGAGTTTAGAGTTTCGAGTTCAGGGTTCGAGTTCGAAACCCGAAACCCGAAACTCGAAACTCGAAACTGGGAACCCGAAACTCGAAACCCGAAACTGGGAACGTATGAATGCCTTCCTCGCCGATCTGATTCTCATCGTCCATTTCGCCTTCGTGCTGTTTGTGGTCGGCGGATTGGCCCTGATCTGGACCGGCGCTGCGTGCGACTGGCGTTGGGTACGCAACTTCTGGTTTCGAAGTTCACACCTCGCCGCGATCGTATTTGTCGTCGGCGAATCGCTCGCGGGGATGTGGTGTCCGCTTACGGTATGGGAAGATGCGCTGCGCGGCGTGCATGCCGAAAAAAGTTTCGTGGCACGCTGGATTCACCACATCTTGTTTTATGATTTCCCCGAGCGTGTTTTCGCCGTTGCCTACGTCACCTTTGCGATCGTGGTTGCAGCGACCTGGTGGTGGATACGGCCCGAATCGCCGCGCAAGAAAGTTTAGAGTTTCGAGTTTGAAGTCCAGAGTTAGAACCCGAAACCCGGAACCGGGAGTCCCGAACCCGAAACTCGAAACGCGAAACCCGGAACTCGAAACGCGAAACTCGAAACGCGAAACCCGGAACCGGGAGTCCCGAACCCGAAACGCGAAACTCCGAACTCGAAATTCGGAACGCGCCTAGCTCAGCGTGTCCGCCCAGATGTTCTTCGCCCAGCCCCAGCCGAACGTGCCTTCCTCTTCGCTCGCCTTGTCCGAAACTCCGCCGGCACCCTTGACCGGCACCATGGTCTTCTGCGCGGGGTCGTACTTGTGCACGGAAGTGACGTGCATGGCAGTGCGGCCATCGACAAAGCTGTAACAGGCGTTCATGATCACGGGGGTCGAGAAAACAGGCCGGTCCTTGAGCAGCGCGACGACCGCCCCGGCGCATATCTTGCCATGTTGGTTGGCCATGCTGGCCGATTTCGGCATGGCAGGCGCGGCGAGCGTCGCGTCGCCCAGCACATGGATACCCTTGACGGCGGTTGATTCGCTGGTGAGCCAATCGATGCCGCACCAGCGCTGGTTGGCGGTGATGAGCCCCGCCTTCAAAGCGATGTCTCCGGCACGCTGTGGAGGCACGACGTTCAGCACGTCCCCTTTTACGTTCTCGAACTGCAGCTTCACGGTCATGCCTTTGACATCGACATCGGTGATCTCGCTGTTGGGACGGTAATCGATCATGCCCTTGTACACTCCGTTCCAGGACTGGAGGAACAGGCCCTTCTTCGAGGTGATGTCCGGGTTGGAATCGAGGACGAGGATCTTGGAGCGCGGCTTGGCACGCTTGAAGTAATCGGCGACTTGGCAGACGCGCTCATACGGCCCGGGCGGGCAGCGATACGGCGCCATGGGAATGTGCAGCACGTAGACGCCGCCATCGCGCATTGCTTCGAGCTGCTTTCGCAGCGCCACGGTCTGGGGTCCCGCTTTCCAAGCATGCAGGATGCGGTTTTGCGCATCACGGCTCTTCAGGGCCGG
>MERG01000151.1 GCA_001771985.1 Betaproteobacteria bacterium RIFCSPLOWO2_12_FULL_62_13
TAATCCGAATAAGCTTATTGGGGTATGTCTGCGCTGATGCGGTGCCTACACCGAGCATCATGATAGAAATCAAGAGCATCCAGACTCTCAAAACTGAAATGGCC
This sequence comes from Betaproteobacteria bacterium RIFCSPLOWO2_12_FULL_62_13, assembly GCA_001771985.1. Taxonomy (GTDB): domain Bacteria; phylum Pseudomonadota; class Gammaproteobacteria; order Burkholderiales; family SG8-41; genus DSOT01. Next base: position 105 of record MERG01000151.1, read on the forward strand.
ATAAATCCCCCCTCTTTATGAAGCTATAAGAGACAACTATCAATTGTCAGTTCAAAATTCTCAAGTCCTGACTTTTGATCTAACTGGAGAGCGCTTCATTCGCTGCCACGAAGCCGGACATTAATTCCTACATGTCAAGTAAGTATCCCCCGGCATAGCCCCGGGGTCCCCCATGGTAGGCTAACGGTTAGATAGTGCGTGAGCTTGAATACTTACCCTTATAATAAGTATATACTGACCATTCGGCAAGTTTTTATTTACCATGTGACAAAGCCCTCGGTGATAGATATTTAAATTCAACCGGGTAGCACTCCTACCAACCGGCGTGATACGCGGCATAGCGATGCCACGAAATCCGGAGGCGCCTCTGTTGGATTTCCATGCAAAACATTTCCGAATACAGCTTGCTGTTCCATCGTCAGCTTGCAGCAAAACATAGGGGGAGATGAAAATGCTAATTGTTGATTCGCAAGTCCATCTTTGGGCTCCCAATACACCGGAAAGGCCGTGGCCTAAAGTAGAAGATCCGCCGCCGCATAGAACTGTCGCCCTCGGCATTGATGAAATGCTTGGTGAAATGGATTCAGCCGGTGTGCATCGCGTGATAATCGTGCCGCCATCCTGGGAAGGTGGTCGCAACGACCTCGCCTTAGCGGCTGCGAAAGCGTATCCAGATAGGTTTGCTGTCATGGCTCGGCTTGACCCAGCAGCACCCAGTTCGCGTGGCAGTATGATTGATTTGCGCAGACAACCTGGAATGTTAGGACTGCGTTTCGCCTTTCGCGCTTCTGCTGCTTTGCGACAACTAACCGAAGGCCATGCAGACTGGATCTGGGGTGAAGCAGAAAAGGCAGGCATACCGGTTTCTATATTAGTCCGACATGATCTGGTGCATTTGATTGATGAGATCGCTCAGCGATATCCAAACCTAAGAATTGCACTGGACCACCTTGGCCTCACCGGCACCAAAAAGGATGAGGAGGCATTTCGTAACTTTGACAAATTGCTTCCAATTGCTAAACGGCCGAACGTCGCCGCAAAGGTAAGCGCTTTGCCTTGTTTCTCGAACGATGCCTATCCGTACCGTTCGCTTCACGGATATATCCGGAAGGCTTACGACGCGTTTGGCCCCAAGCGTCTATTTTGGGGCACTGATTTTTCACGCTCCCCAATTTCCTATCGACAAAACGTAACTATGTTCACGGAAGAGATCCCATGGCTTACCAATGAAGATAAGGACTTGATAATGGGTCGTGGTGTTTGTGAATGGCTAGGTTGGAATGTGCCAGAAGCTCGCTAACGGATCAACCTACGAGCAACCGTTAGAAGCACTCGGTTGAGAAGATCTCAGCTATAATTTGACCTCTAACAAACATCACAACGAAATATGAAAAAGTCGCGTGCCCTCGAGCAGCCATCGCGCGAGCCAGCGCGTGCACGGAAGATCATTCTTGAAGCGGCCTGTAAGGAATTCTCGGCAAATGGATTCGCAGGCGCCCGCATCGACGAGATTGCCAGCCGCGCAAAGGTCAGCAAACAACTTATAGTTCATCATTTCAAAAGCAAGGAACGGCTATATTTTGAGGTTTACGAGATTCTTTCCCAGCCTTCGCTGCAATGGGAGGACTATTTGTCTGATGATCCAGGCGCTTTGATGGCCGATCGTTTTCTTAGCCGTATTCCGCATTTGGAACATGTACGGCTTCTGACATGGGAGGCCGCGGGTATCCGCAATCGGGCATTACCAGGCGAAGGTGAGCGCCAGGAACGCATCACTCGATTCGGGAGATCGATTCGTCTGCTACAGGATGCCGGGCGGCTGCCCAAAGGCATGAATTACCGCATGCTGCATCTTGCCATTATTGCTTTGGCAAACTATCCACTGGCTTTTTCAGAAGGTACGCGCCTTATCACCGGCCACAGCGGAATGGATCCTCGTTTTCATCGAAAGTGGACCAAGTTTCTTCGGCAACTTGGCAAGGTCTTATTGACGGCCGTGGAGCGTAAATAGGAAGCTATAGCGCCTGGATCTTGAGCCTTGCCTACATTCTCACCGAGCAGCGGCTGCGCGCGCTGGCCCTCACCAGCACTGAGTTCGCACGGCTTCAGGCTTCGACGCTACGCGCCAAGCTCCTGAAGATCGGCGCCGTGATCCTGCGCAATACGCGCCGCGTGCGCGTGATGCTCAGCTCAGCCTTTCCGTACCAGGCGATCTTCATCGCCGCAGTGCACGCGCTCGACTCGCCGTAACCCCACCCGAGTGCTGCCCCGGCACGTTGACAAACAACGGGGGAAAGGGGGTAGTGTCGGCTCAAACCGCAAATCCGCTCAAAAAGTAGGCCTCGCACCGCAAGTCCCAACCGCCTCACCCACACGCCACAAATTCCCTCGCCGCGCAGCTATCGTGAAATATGCGGGCTAGCCCCGCTCGTCGGAGACGATCGCGCCATCGACCATGCGCAGCCGCCGGTGCGCGCGCGAGCCGATTTCCGGATCGTGGGTCACCAGCAACACCGTGCCGCCGTTGTGATGCACGCGCTCCAGCACCGCCATCACGTCCTGGCCGGTATGACGGTCGAGGTTCCCGGTCGGCTCATCGGCGAGAATCACCGAAGGACTCATCGCCATGGCGCGGGCGATGGCCACTCGCTGGCACTGTCCGCCGGAGAGTTGATCGGGGCGATGCCTTGCCCGGTCCTCCAGCCCGTATTCCGCGAGCAGCCGGTCCAGTGTCGGCCCGCGCGCGGCCGGGTCGATGCCCGCCAACACCATCGGCAGCTCGATGTTCTGGGCCGCAGTGAGCCGGGGCACGAGGTGGAAGAACTGGAACACGAAACCGATCTTCTCGCGCCGCGCGCGCGCGAGCTCATCATCGCTCAAGCCGGTGACATCGCGCCCGTCGAGATCGTAGCTGCCGGCGCTGGGGCGGTCGAGGAGCCCAATGACGTTGAGCAGCGTCGACTTGCCGGAGCCCGAGGGACCCATGATGGACAAATACTCGCCCCCGGCGATTTCCAGGTTCACGCCGCGCAGGGCGTGAACCTTTTCTTCGCCCACGATGAAGGTTCGCTCGATACCGGTGAGGCGGATCATTCCGGACGCGACTTGGCTGCCGCTGCTGCCTCTTTCTGTTCCACCACGGCGCGCGCGCCTGCTTTGATGCCCTCGCGCTCGAGCGAAGTCACGACCCGCTCGCCGCGGGCCAGACCCGCTTTCACCTCGGTGAACTCCCAGTTGGACAGACCCGTCTCGATCCGGCGCTCTTCGAGCGTGCCGGCGGCGGTGAGCGCGAGCACGCGGTTGCCCGGCATCAGCGCCGTGGTCGGAATGCGCACCACGCCGTCGCGGGCGGTGATAACCACTTCGATGTCGGCGCTGTAACCAACCAGCAAGTGCTTCGCCTCGCCGGGGTTGTCGAATTCGACCTCCACTTCCACGGTGCGCGCCTGCTTTTCCACCGCCAGCACGTAGGGTGCGATGCGCCGCAGCCTGCCGCTGAAATGCTTGCCGCGGTAGGCATCCAGGGTGATGCGGCCGGTCATGCCGACCTTGAGCTGCGCCGCGTCCACTTCGTCGATCGGGGCCGAGACGTAAAGGCAGGAGTCGTCGATCAGGTCCACCGCCGGGAGCGTCGGAATGCCCGGCGGGGACGGCGTCAGAAATTCGCCCACTTCGCCGTTCACTTCGGCGACGATGCCCGCGAACGGGGCGCGCAGCACCGTGCGGTCGGTGTCGGCGCGCGCGGCCTGGATGCGCGCCTGGGCCTCGGCCACCTGGGCCCCCGCCGAATCGCAGCCCGCCTGCTTCGCGGCCGCGTCGGCGTTGGCGCGTTCCACGGCTTCCTGCGAGACGAAGTTGCGCGCCCGCAGCTCGCGCGCGCGGTTGGCATCGCGGGCGGCGGCTTTGGCCAGTTCGCATACCTCGCGCACGCGGGCCTTCGCTGTTTGCAACTGCTCGCGCGCGACTCGTTCGCGCGCGGCGAGATCATCGTTCCAGAGCGTGAGCAGCACCTGCCCCGCGCGCACCCGGTCGCCTTCGCGCACGTTGAGCTTCTCGATGCGTCCGCCCGCCGGCGGGGCGAGCTTGGCGCGGCGGCAGGCCGAAACGGAGCCTGCGCGGGTGTTCGCCACCGTGTGCTCCACGCGGCCGACCTCGGCCTCCACGACCACCACCGTCACGGGCTTGGGGCGCGTGGCGTACCAGATGGCGGCGGCCGCGACGGCCACAGCCAGCACCAAAACGCCGAAACGCACCACCACTCGGCGCAAACGGCCCGCGCCGTTGCGGGGATCAGGCAGGTTCATATCCCTCAATTATGACGCACCGCAGATCAACTCCGCGATGACGATTGTTCTTGCGCCTTTTTCAGCCTGCGCCGAGCCACCGCATCAGCTAAAGACTCCGATAGCGGCTTCCCGCCGCCGCACCATCACGCACTTCCGGATTCTTCGCCCCGTCATCCTTGATCCGTCCGCCTTCCCTGCCGGCCGGCACGCTCAGCTTGCCCCCATGAAGTCGCGCTTGCCGATCTCCACGCCATTGTGCCGGATGATGTCGTAGGCGGTCGTGGTATGAAAGTAAAAGTTGGGCATGGACCGGTTCAACAGCAATTCCTGTCCCGTGAACTTCAGTTCACGGTCCCGCATTTTCACGGTGACGCCCTTTTCCTCCGTGCCGTCGATCTGCTCCGGCTTGACCGTGTTGAGCCAGGCGACCGTTTTCTCCACCCGCGCAATCAACTCGGCGAGGCTTTTTTCGTTGTCCTCGTACTTCGGCGCTTCCATCCCCGCGAGCAGCGCGGCGCAAGTCCTCGCGTGATCGGTTGCGGCCTGGACCTGCCGGGTGAAACTGAACATGTCGGGATAAAGCCGGTAGCTGAGCAGTGTCGCTTCGTCATACTTCTTTTCAGCGTACAGCGCCTGCGCCTTTTTCATGCAGCCGGCGAGTCCGTTCAGATGGCGGACGAAGATGGGCAGCGAAACCTGGTACATCGAGATGGCCATTCTTGTTTCTCCTTGAGTGATTTTGCGGGGGTGCCACACGTATTTTATTACGCTGCCGCCGGTTTGCGCACGCAGCAATCCGCGTCAGAGCGACGGGGCGTAAAATGGTAATCGCCGGCTTGCGGTTCGCATGGTAATCTGAACGGCGGCCTTCCGTCTCCTGGAGCGAGAGGAACTGCCGGAGGGGCTCTACGACAAGGAGGAAAGCATATGGCAGCGAACAAGATACGCTTGGGGATCATTGGCGCCAACGTGCATAGAGGGTGGGCTCCCCGTTCCCATTTGGCAGCCGTTGCCGCCAGTGCGGAATTCGAGCTGACGGCGGTCTGTACCACGCGGCAGGAGACGGCTGACGAGTCGGCCCGGAAGTTCGGCGCGCGGCTCGCCTTCCACGACTACCGGGACCTGCTGGCACATCCGGACATAGACGCCGTGTCAGTGGTGTTGCGGGTGCCTTCCCATTACGAACCGACCATGGCCGCCCTGGAGGCAGGCAAGCATGTCTACACCGAATGGCCACTGGGCCAGACGACCGCCCAGGCCACGGAAATGGCCGACAAAGCCCGGGCCAAGCGGTTACAGGCGATGGTAGGGCTACAGGCGCGCGCCAGCCCGGCCATCATGTACCTGAGGGAACTGGTCGCTGAAGGCTACCTGGGGGAGGTCGTGTCCTGCCACACGAGCCTTTTCCGGGAGGGCGTGTTGCAACGCCCCTCGGATCGAACCTGGCAGCGGGATGTTTCCCTGGGCGCGAATACGCTGACCATCGCTGTCGGACACAGCATCGATGCCATGCGGTTCGTGATGGGGGAGTTCGGCCAGGTCTCGGCGCTGGTCAGCACCCAGGTCAAGGAATGGCTGGATACCGGCACTGGGCAGATGTTGGATGTGACCGCGCCGGACAACATCCTCATCGGCGGACGGATGGCGAACGGCGCCGTGGCGTCGGTCCACGTCGCCAGCATCCCCTACGCGGGCAGCGGATACAGAATGGAGATTTACGGCAGGGAGGGAACGCTGCTGGCCACTTCTGAAGATTCGCCGCAATTGAAGGAAGTGCGTCTCGCGGGCGCCAGGAAAGGAAACCAGCTCCAAGGCCTGGAAGTCCCGGCCCGCTTCACCCACGTGCCGGAGGGAACGCCCCGGGGCGAGCCATTCAACGTGGGCCAGATGTACCAGCGGTTCGGCCAGGCGATCCGCTCCGGCCGGGGATGCGAACCCAACTTTGACACCGCGGTGGAGTTGCACCGGCTTATCGACAAGATCCGCGAGTCATCAGACCACAGCGCCGCGCGGTGAGCGCCCAAACGGCCTGGTGGGCGATCTAACTGTCGTCGTTCCACTATTGCTGGACGGGGGATGTTGGCTTCCTTGATGACGCGCGCTCATTTGTCCGACTCCGC
>MERG01000152.1 GCA_001771985.1 Betaproteobacteria bacterium RIFCSPLOWO2_12_FULL_62_13
TGACGATGGCCGCAATGCTGATCGCGGCCTGGCGCGGCGTGGCCTTGAGCTGCGCCACCGCGATTGCCGCCGGCGTGCGGGCGGGCAGGGGCAGGCGGTCGAGACATGCTGCGGCAAGCCGCGGCATGACGAGCACGCTGCCCAGCAATATGAGCCCGATTGCAATATAACCCGCAATCGGCAGCCCGTTGATCGCGGGCAGCAACGCAAGCAGCAGACCCGTTACAATCGCCGCAACGCCCCATCCCGTGGTGCGCAGCCTCCTCAGTCCTTCTTCCTCGTCGCCTGCGCGCAATGCCTGTGCGGGAGGACGGCGCGCGGCTTCCCATGCCGGCGCAGCCGCGCCGAGCACCGCAAACAGCACGCCGAGCGCGAAGAACAGGACGAACGCCTGCGGGTCGGCGTCAAGGCTCGCCGCAATGGTGCGGAAATAACCGGCGCCGAGATCGGCGCCGGTCAGCACCACTGCATAGTGCGCGAGCGCGTAGCCGAGCGCGACCCCCGCCGCAGCTCCCAGGACGCCGATCACTGCGCCCTCGGCAACGAGCTGCACGGCAAGCGCGGCGCGCGTCACGCCGATCACGCGCAGCAGCGCAAACTGGGAGCGCCGGCGCAGAAGGGCTAGAACCTGGGAGGAGAAGACGAGGAACGCGCCGGTGAAAAGCGCAATCAGCGCCAGCATATCGAGGTTGAGGCGATAGGCGCGTGACAGGCTCGCGGCGCGCCCGGCTTCCGTCTTCGGCGTTACCGCATGCGCCCCGGCGGGTAACATTCGCTGCAACTCGCGACGGAAGCCTTCGACATCGACACTCGGCTTGAGCTTGAAGTCAATGCGGCTCAGACGCCCGAGACGCGCCAGCCGCCATTGAGCCGCGGCGACGTCCATCACCGCGAGGCGCTGGCGATAGGCCCCGTGCGGGAGGAGGCCAACGATCTTCAGCGAGACCGTGCGCGTGCCGACATGGATGCGGAGCGCCTCTCCGGGCTTCAGCCCCAGCCATTCCGCTGCAACCGGGCTCAGCAAAACCGCGTCCGCGTCGAACAGGTCGCTCACCATGCCGGAACGCTCCGGCAGCAGCGCGGGCTGCACCTGCGCTGCGCGCAAAGGATCGAAGCCGATGATCTTGAGCGTGTCCTGGCGGTCAGCGAGTTGTACGTCCGCCTCGACCGCAGGGTTCGCTGATTCGACCTGCGGCAGGCGCGCGAGGCGGGGATAGAGCGATTCATCGAAACCGGCGCGAGGACCGCGCACCACCAGATCGGCTTCCCCGGCGAGATGCCGTGCCGCGAGTTCGAACTCGTTCACCGCGCTGGCGTTTACGAGGTGAACCGCGACACCGAGCGCGACACCCAGCGCGATGGCGGCAAGCCCGAGCGCGGCGCGTCCCGGATCCTCGCGAAATGGGCCGAGAATGAGCGCGTAGGTGATGAGGAATTGGCTCCTCATCAATGAACGCGCAATGGTGAACACCGAAGATCCCATGCAGAGTGATCAGGTGATTGAGTGATTAAGTGATTAAGTGATTAGGTGATTAAGTGATTAAGTGATTAAGTGATTGAGCGTTGCACCCATTGCGGTTTGACCTGGTCGCTGTTCATTTAGTCACTGAATCACCGAATTTGGGGACGCAGCCCCTCGGAGGTAAGGGTGAAAACATGATCGGTCGTCGCTGCGGCGGCAGCAGAGTGGGTCACGAGAATGCCTGCGCCGCTTTCGCGCTTGACCTGCTCGCGCAGCAAGGCCAGGACTTGAGTCGCGGCGTCAGGATCGAGATTGCCCGTAGGCTCGTCAGCAAGCAGCAGCAGCGGCCTGTGCACCAACGCGCGGGCGATGGCGACGCGCTGCAGTTCGCCGCCGGAGAGTTCACGGGGATAAACGCCGGCCGCCGAGTTGAGCCCGACCGCCGACAGCATGGCGCCCACCCGCTCGTTCATCTGCGTCGAGGGTACGCCGTTAAGCGAGAGGGGGAGCGCGACATTTTGGGCGACGGTAAGGTGCGGCAGGAGATGAAAAGCCTGGAACACGAAGCCGATGCGTTCGCGCCGCACCATGGTGCGCGCGGCATCGTCGAGAGCGGTCAGTTCGATACCATCAAGGGTGATGCTGCCGCGGTCAGGCACATCCAGCCCGGCGATCAGATTGAGCAGGGTCGACTTGCCGACGCCCGACTCGCCCATGATCGCGACGTACTCCCCGCGTGCAAGATCGAGCGCGATGTGGCGCAGCACTTCGCGCGCCCGCGCACCGCCGTAGGATTTTGAAAGTCCTGTGATACGGAGCATGACGCCAATTCCAGCCTCTAGTCGTCACTTGAGCCGGGTGGGAACCCACACCTCCGAGTGCAGCGTGCGGTGCACCGGGCACTTGTTGGCGATCTCCAGCAGCCGCGCGCGCTGCGCCTCGTCGAGGTCGCCCGCGATCTCGATCTCGCGCTCGATCCTGTCGATCCTGCCCTCTTTGGTTTCGCACTCGCTGCAATCCTGGGCATGGATTTTTTCGTGCTTCAGATGCACGGTGACGCGTTCGAGCGGCCATTGCTTCTGGGTAGCGTACATGCGCAGCGTCATCGAGGTGCACGCGCCGAGCCCGGCGAGCAGGAAGTCATAGGGCGACGGACCGGAATCGTCGCCGCCGAGGCTCACCGGCTCATCGGCCAGCAGGCGGTGGCGGCCCACATGAACCGTCTGCGTGAACTGTCCTTCGCGGGTTTCGGAGACGGTGACAACGTCCGGTGCGGCAGGCGACGGCACTGCCTGCATTAGCGGTTGGTCGGTGTAACGGCTCGCCCACGCGGCGAGCACCAGCGCAACGTATGCCGCATCCTCCTTGCGGGTGAGCAGATGGTCGGCCTTGTCGAGCGAGACGAAACTCTTTGGATGCCTGGCGGCCATGAAGATCTGTGCGGCATTCTCGATGTCGACGGTGGTGTCGCGCGGCGAGTGGAAGATCAGCAGGGCCTTTCTCAATTTGCCGATCGTCTCGTGCGGGTTCTGGTTGCCGATGTCGTCCAGGAACTGCTGCCTGATACGGAATCTGCGGCCGGCAAGCGCGATCTCGGCTTCGCCCGCGGCCTCGATTTCCCCGAGAGCGGTTTCCAGCAGATGCCGAATGTGGGCGGGGTCAAAAGGCGCCCCGATGGTGGCCACGGCGGCCGCTTCGGGGATTTGTCTTGCCGCCGCGAGCACCGCCGCGCCACCGAGGCTGTGGCCGATCAGAATCTTCGGCGCGTGGTGATGCGCGCGCAGCCATGACGCGGCGGCTACCAGATCCGCAACGTTGGAAGAAAAATTGGTATTGGCGAAATCGCCTTCGCTGCCGCCAAGACCGGTGAAATCGAAGCGCAGCACGCCGATGCGATGCTCGGTGAGGGCAGCGCTGATGCGGGACGCGGCCAGCGTATCCTTGGAGCAGGTGAAACAATGGGCGAACAGCGCGAATGCGGTGGGCGTGTCCGGCGGCAGATCGAGGCGCGCCGCAAGGAGGTTGCCGAGCGCGCCGGGAAAACGAACCATCGTACGGTTGTCGCTCATGTGCTCTCCAAGAGCCCCTAACGTAATGAAACACGTGCGTTTCATTACGTTAGGGGCTCTAAAGGGTTGGCATGCCCTTTACTGAGCGTCGTGAAAATGCCTGATATCGCTCAGCCCCCACCCCCGCCCTTTCCGGAGGGCGAGGGGAGATGTGTAGTGCGCGTGGGTTGTCACCCATTTGCACGAAGATCAATAGTATGGCCTGAACGGGACCGGGACGCACGCGGGAACCAATTTGATCGACGCGGTTCTCATAGGGAAATCCGCTATCATTGCCGCCCGCTTGGCAGCCCTGCACAAAATCGAGGAGGAGCCATGAAAGCCAGCGCACCGTTCTGGAGTTTCGTCTTGCTCGTCGCGATCGCATCAGCAGCGTTCGCACAGTCCTATCCAACCAAGCCGATCCGCATGATCATCCCGTTCTCTGCGGGCGGGGCGACCGACGTGGTGATACGCATCGTCGTGGCAAAGCTGCCGGACGCGCTCGGCGAGCAGGTGGTGATCGACAACCGCACGGGCGCCGGCGGTCTGATCGGAACGGAAATCGCGGCGAAATCCAATCCCGACGGCTATACGCTGCTTGCCACGGGGACGCCGCACGTCATCATTCCGAACCTGTACAAGAAGGTGCCGTTCGATCCACTGAAGGATTTTGCGCCGATCATGCAGGTCGGCAGCCAGCCCTACGGCTTGACCGTGCACCCCTCGCTCGGCGTGAAGTCGGTGAAGGAACTGATCGATCTCGCGAAGAAGAACCCGGGCAAGATCAACTATGCCTCATCCGGCAATGGCGGCGCGCAGCACCTGTTCCAGGCGATGTTCGTCTCGATGGCGAATCTGAACATGGTGCACATCCCGTACAAGGGCAGCGGGCCGGCGCGATCCGATCTGCTCGGGGGCCAGGTCAAAGTCGGCTGCCTGGGCATATCGAGCATCATCCAGCATCACAAAGGGGGACAGCTGCGCATAATAGCGGTCACGAGCGCGAAACGTTCGCCCGAGTTGCCCGATATTCCCAGCGTCGCGGAAACCATTCCGGGCTACGATGCGTCGCTGTGGACGGGGCTGCTTGCGCCGCGCGGCACCCCGGCAGGGGCCATCAAGCGCATACACGGCGAAGTGTCGAAGCTGCTCCAGTCGCAAGAAGTGAAAACAGGACTCGATCGGGTGGGGACCTATGTCGTGGCCACCAATCCCAAGGCATACGCCGAGTACCTCAAGGCCGAGTTCGCCAAATGGGGCAAGGTCGTGCGCGACGTCAAGCTGCAGATCAACTGAGCGCGTTATTTGATGGGCAGGAAGACCGCGGTGGCGAGGCTGTGGATCACCTTCACGACCGTACGGTTTCCCTTGTCGGCCACGATCTTCGACAGCACGTCGAGGCTGGCGATGACCTTGCCGAACTCGCGTTCGAAGCTGAGGTTTGGGACCGGTCCAGCGCTCTCGTTGGATAGCAGATACAGCCCTCCGCGGGACGTATGGGCGTTGGAAAGCTTCCACACCGCGATCTCCACGTTGCGGGCGGCGTTGTAGAGGCGTTGCGCGTCGAGGTCGTCCAGCACGAAGAACTCGGCCTTGTCGTTGAAGGCGCGCTGAATCATGCTCCCGAGCCCGCCGACGAAAGCCAGCACCCGGTCACCCTCGTAATCCTCGCGGAACGCGAGATGGATCGCCTGCGTGCCGCGGGCGCCGCGCAGCTCGGCGAAATTCCACCCATGCCCCAGTTCGAAAATCCGGGCCACTCCGGCGTCAACGGTCGCACGGCCGCTCTTTTTCAGCTCGCGCGGATTGCGCCGGTAGAGCTTTTCCGTGAGAAGCCTGAGGTTCTGGAATATCTCGCGCTGATGCGCTTCGGCGACCCGGTCGATGTCGGTCTTGGCGAGCTGGGAGGCGTTGAAGGTGCCGGCCGAATGTTTCGCGGGGGTTGTGCCGTGGCCCGCACACGCCGCCAATATCGGCAAGCAAGCCATGAGAATGAGCGGCTTCAGAAGCGCTAATTGCGTGGACCGCCGCTTACAGATTGCAACGCCGTGCCTCGCGCGCATGGGATTCATGCTCACGCTGCGGCCCATGCCGTCCACACCGGCTACGGCGGTTTTCTTCTTCATTTTTTCCTTTGGCGCACGGCGCCCCCTCTTTGTGGCCGCGTCTATTCTAGCCCACGTACCGCCGCGCGACGCGGCACGGCGCCTTCATCCCTCAGCTCGCGGTCTGCCCATCACCGGATCTATCGTCCAATTGCCCGCCCGCTATCTTGATGAGTCCGCAGGCGACCGCTGTTCGTAATCTTTGACGAGCTTCCGGTATCGATGCGTCGTCACCTCGATCCGGCCCCAATCAATAGACCCGGTGGTGCCATCGAACTTTACCGAGAAATCCCTGAGATCCCATTCCGCGAATCGGGTGGGAAACCTCGAACGCAATGCGTTCTGCATTTGTTTCCGGGCACGCGTGGGCTCGCCATACTGTTTGGTGAGCGCGGCGAGAGCGCCGCCCTGAGCCTGGATGCCCCACGTTCCGATCTGTACTGATTCCACGATACCGTTGACCACGGAGACTCTCAGCTCGCCGCGGACATACGGCGGTGTCCCGGCACTGGGAAGCGATACATAATACTCATCGGCGCCCCATGCCTTGTGGTTAATCAGGGCGCCATTGAAGCAAAGCCTGGACGAAAAAGAGATCTCTCCGGCACTGCATGTCGGCACGAGAAACCGCGCTCCGAGTTCAACGCCCAAAACCATCTTGTCCGGGGCGGCAGCATGCATCGTCGTTACACGCATCAGCAGGCACCCGACGAGCAGGATATTTCGTGTCAGATTCATTCGGCGCATGATACAGGCTTGATGACTCCCGCGACCACAATCACGTTACCAAGCGGTATCGTTCGCTCGATTTCCAGGGAGGAAATGGCGAACCTGCCCATCCGCCGGTATGAGGGCAGGGTGTGCCTCGTGGCAACGCCGCGGGAGCTTGAGCACGCACTGGCGGACTTCCGGCAGGAAAGCGTAGTCGGACTCGATACGGAGACGCGGCCCGCGTTCAGGAAAGGGGAGAGCCACCTGCCGTGTCTCGTTCAGGCGGCCACGGCCCGTGCGGTATACTTGTTCCAGTTTCACCGCCTGGATGTGTTCCCGGTCCTTGCCGAACTGTTGGCGGAGCCGCGCATCGTCAAAGCCGGTGTGGGGCTGGCCCACGATCTGAATCGGCTCAAGCTGCTGTTTCCATTCACGGAGAAGAACGCTCTCGACCTGGGTGTGGTCGCGCGTCGCTGCGGCCTCGGCCAGAGCGGTGTGCGCAATCTCGCCGGGATTTTTCTCGGGTTCCGGATTCCCAAGGGCGCGCGCACGTCAAACTGGGGTGCGCCGCGCCTCTCCGCAGCGCAGATTACCTACGCCGCCACGGACGCTTGGGCGTGCCGCGAATTATTCCTGCGTTTTGAGAGTTTGGGGCTGCTGCCGTAGAAGCCGCCTGCGCCGGCGGACAGCGACGCGGCCCGGAAGCCTTAAGAAGGTAATCTGTCGAGGAATGGCCAAGTTAGATATAATGGTCGAAACAACCATTGAGGCCACCATGCCTAAGTTGACATTCCGTAACAGCCAGGGCGAGCTGGTCGATATCCCGACCGTCCCCGCGACCAAACTCAAGAACCAGTTCGGGACCATTCTTGAGAAAGCCTCCCGCGGCGGGGCCGTTGCAATTACCCGCCACGACAGGCCAACAGCCGTATTGCTCGCCTATGACGAATTCGAATCGTTGGTGAAAGCGCGCTCTCACACCCTCGATGACCTCAGCGCGGAATTCGACGATCTGCTGGCGCGCATGCAGACGCCGAAGGCAAGAAAGGGGATGGAAGCCGCTTTCAACGCTTCCCCGGCTGAGTTGGGTCGCGCCGCCGTCAAGGCGGCGCGCAAGCGTCGCTAGAAGCCATTCATAGAGACGCCACCGCTACCCGGCGAACAGACGTTTGGAATGACGCCTTCCGCGCCGCGCATATATGTCCTGGCCGGTGTCAACGGCGCGGGCAAGAGCAGCATCGGCGGCGCGGCCTTCCGCGCGTTCGGGGGCGAGTACTACAACCCCGACGAGGCGGCCCGCAAACTGATGAACGTTTACCCTGGGCTGAGTCAGACGGAGGCCAACAGCGCGGCATGGCGCGAGGGCCGAAGGCTGCTGGAGCGGGCCATCGCGGAACGCCTCGATTTCGCGTTCGAGACCACCCTCGGCGGGAACACGATCCCGCGCCTTCTGGCGGAGGCGGCATCGCAGGGCATCGAGATCAGTGTGTGGTATGCTGGCCTTTCGAGCGCGGCACTTCACGTCGAACGCGTGCGATCCCGGGTCCGCAGGGGCGGCCACGACATTCCCGAGCAGGACATTCGCCGGCGCTACGAGCACAGCCGCCTCAACCTTGTCCATCTCCTGCCCAAACTCACCGCACTGCGGGTTTACGACAATAGCGCAGACGCAGACCCCGCAGCCGGCAAGATGCCATCCCCGGTGCTGGTGCTGCACGTGGAGCAGGGGAAGATACTCAACCGGCGGGATCTGCCGCAGGCGCCGGCCTGGGCGAAACCGATTGTTGCCGCGGCGCTGAAGTTGAGCATGGGCTGACCACTCGCTTTCGGTCGGCGCCGACTTCGTCGAGCTGGGCGATCAGGCCGGTCTCCCACGCGAGGTATTGCTTCATAGCTTCGCGGTCGTCGGCGTGGCGGTCGTGGACGGAGTAGAAGTAGTCGATGTATTGGGCGTCGGCGGGTGCGTTTTGCGATGTTTCAGCCGAGTATCCACCATTGCAAGACCGATGAGGATCACGTCTTATGGTGATTGCATTCCCGGCGGCTTGCTCGAACGTTGCCCGAATCGACGGGATGGACCGATGTTGCGGAATTAGCCACGATCGTTGCCAAAGGAGCAACGAACAGTTGATGAAGAACCGCGCGAAGTTGGTTGCGTTCGCCGCATCGAAGCCGGGTGCACTCAACTATACTTCCGGCGGCAACGCATCGCAGACCCATCTCGCTGCGGAACAGATCGGGCTGCGCAACTGAAAGTGGAAGGAACGCTTTTGGAGAACCCCGATGGCGATTTTTAGAAGCTCATCCGACTTGGACATGCATTATCTGGTCGACGACTTCACCGACCCGTGGCGCGAACCGGACACGATCCTGATGCTGCACGGCAACTGCGAGAGTGGGGCGGCCTGGTATGGCTGGGTCCCGCATCTCGCGCGGCGCTTCCGCGTGGTGCGTCCGGATATGCGCGGCTTTGGACGATCGACGCCGATGCCGCGCGATTTTCCATGGACGCTCGATATCATCATCGATGATTTCATTCGCCTGATGAACATGCTCCGCGTCGAGCGTTTCCATCTGGTCGGCGCAAAGATCGGGGGCACGGTCGCCCGGGCCTTCGCTGCCCGCCGGCCGGAGCGCGTCCGCACACTGACCGTCATCGGGACGCCGCCGCCGTTTCGCGAGGGTGCTGGAGCCCGCATACCGGCCTGGACCAGGGATTTTGAAGAGAACGGCGTTGAACCGTGGGCGCGCCGGACTATGGCGGGGCGGCTCGGGGATTCGTTTCCCGCTGAGGGGGTCGAGTGGTGGACAAAGTTCATGGGGAGGACCGCGGCTTCGACACAGATCGGCTTTATCAGCACCATCGCCTGCGCGGACATCACCGCCGACATACCGCGGATTGCCTGCCCGACACTCGTCATCACTACTGAGGAGAGCGGTCTTGCCTCGGTCGAGCAGACGCGGGCGTGGCAGCAGAGGATTCCCAACTCCAGGCTGCTCGTGCTGCCTGGTAATTCCTACCACGTCGCGGCGAGCGATCCCGAGCGCTGCGCGCAGGCGACGCTCGAATTCATCGCGCAAAGCGGTGCAGGTGCGGCGACGCGCAGCGTGTAATAGAAGTCAGAGGGAAGGACGGCAATAGACTTATTTCGGCGGGATGATCGGCAGCAACAGATAAGCCGGGCGATCCGGTCCCATATGCAGCGTCACATCGCCACCGAATACCTCGGCCGGCCGGTCCCGCGGATCATCGTGCTTGAAGGGCCCGACGCCGGTAAATACGGCGTTCAGATTGCCGAGGCCCCGGGCAGCGCCGCCGGGCCACTCGTAGTCGCGCCCGCGCACCGTCAGCGCAATGCGATAGCCCTTGGGCACCACGATGCACGTCGGCCATACCTCGATGTCGAGTTCGTAGACCTCGTTCGGTTTCAATTTCTGGATTTCGTCATGGGTGTGATGGGGCCGGTAGGGCAGGGAAAGCGCCTTGTCGAGCTTGCGATGGGAGGCCCGCAGCCAGCCTTGCGCGATCGGCGTATGCGGATCGAGCGCGCCCATGAACGTGATTTCCTTGAAATCGAGCGAGAACACGCGCACTACCAGGAACAGGTCGGCATCCTCCGTGGCTGAGGACACCCATGCCTTCGCCGCGATCGCGCCGGTAATCTCCGTCTCTT
>MERG01000153.1:0-844 GCA_001771985.1 Betaproteobacteria bacterium RIFCSPLOWO2_12_FULL_62_13
CCAATCCTCATGGCGGGATACAATTTACACAACCACAGCTCCCGTGTCCAGCAAAAAGATGTGGGACACGTTAAGATAAGGGGACAGGGCCGGCAATCGTGGACTTGCTCGCCGGACAGACCCAACTGGTGTTCGCCGGCGTGCCCGGCATCATCGCTCATGCAAGGACGGGCAGGTTGCGCCCGCTTGGCGTGTCGACGACCAAGCGGCTCGCGGTGCTCCCGGAGGTGTCCACGATTTCGGAGGCTGGCGTTCCTGGCTATGAAGCAACCCAATGGTATGGTGTGCTTGCCCCGGTTGGGACTCCCAAGGCCATTATCGACAAACTCAACAAGGAACTCGTGACCTGGGTGCAGACGAAAGAAGTGGCGGACCGCTTTGGCGCAATGGGCTCGGAGCCCGCCAGCAGCACGCCAGGCGAGTTTATGGCTCTCATAAAGAGCGAAATCGAGCGATGGGCGCCGGTGGTCAGGGGAGCCGGGCTCCGAGCCGACTGACAAAGACATGATGCGACTCACCGCTGTTGGCTCAGCTTCTGCCCGCGAGGCCGCGTAGCGGAGGGAGCGCGGCAAATGTTCAAGCAGAAGAGCGAGTTCGATGTTCTGGTTGTCGGCGGAGGGCTGGCCGCAATGCGCGCGGCATTGCGGTCCGCGAGTGCGGGCGCCCGAACCGGCATGATGTTGAAGGGCGTATTAGGGCAAAGCGGCAGCTCTGCGATAGCCGGGGGCGGTCTCGCGGCCGTCATGAATGTTTCGGATGTTCGCGAAGACAGCATCGACAGGCATCAGCTCGATACGCTCGCGGCCGGAGACTATGTGAATGATCCGGATCTTGTACGCCAGCT
>MERG01000153.1:853-1099 GCA_001771985.1 Betaproteobacteria bacterium RIFCSPLOWO2_12_FULL_62_13
CGCAGGGCAGGCGATCAAGGAACTCGAGGAAATGGGCGCCGAGTTCGTGCGCAGCGAGGATGGGGAAATCGAAGTGTTTCTCGCACCGGCGCACAGTCGCCGCAGATCCGTGCGCGTTGCCGGGGGAGGGACGGCGAGGCTCATGCGTCCGCTTTCAGAGTATCTGCATCGCCAGCCGATACAGCTCCTGGAAAAAACCGCTGCGCTTGAAATTGTGCAGGTCGACGGCAAAGCGGCGGGCGTAGT
>MERG01000153.1:1122-8909 GCA_001771985.1 Betaproteobacteria bacterium RIFCSPLOWO2_12_FULL_62_13
TGGCAACTGGTGGCGCTGGCCGAATCTATCCTTTGACGAGCACGATGGCGGAATCCACCGGTGATGGCTACGCGATCGCCTTGCGAGGTGGATTGGCGCTCACCGGGATGGAGTTCGTCCAGTTCACCCCTACCGCGTTGGCCTATCCTGCGGAGCTGGAGGGAACGAGCACGGGGGGAGTGCTGCTGGGTCTTGAAGAGACGAGGCTCTGGAACGCCCGGAATGAGCGGTTCATGGAGAAATACGACCCGGAGCGCAAGGAGGCTTCGACCCGGGCGATACTGTCCCGCGCGATTCAAGCCGAGGTCGCCGAAGGACGAGGATCGGCCCACGGCGGCGTTTACCTCGACCTTACCAGAAACGATCCGGATATCCTTGAGCGGCTGGCTGCCCCATTCATGAGGAAACTTGAACCGCACGGTATCGACATCAGGCGCCAGCCGATCGAGATTGCGCCGGCCGTCCATTATTTCATGGGCGGCATCGAGATCAACGCGCTGACCGAGACGGCACTGCCTGGGCTCTATGCGGCGGGTGAAGTGGCCGGCGGTGTGCACGGATCCAACCGGCTCAGCAGCAACTCTCTTTCGGATGTGAATGTCTTCGGCAGAATCGCCGGAGCGGAAGCCGCCACGCATGCGAAGAACGCGACATGCCGCGGCAATTGGACGGCTTTGGAGAAGGCCGCCAAACGGGTGCTGGCCTATCGCCCGGATGCCAAGCGCGTGCAAGGGGCGTTGGACGGGCTGCACATGAAGCTGAAGCGTGTCATGTTCGCTCATGCCGGTCTCGTGCGAGATGCGGAATCCATGAAAACCGGCATCGATGCCATCCAGGCCCTCCGCCGCAGGTTGTTTGCTCCTGGTCCCGTGAGCCTGGCCGATCTCGAGCAATTCTACGAAGTCCGCAACATGCTGGACGTAGGCGAAGCAGTGACTCGCACGGCACTCTATCGTGAAGAAAGCCGCGGGGCTCATTTCCGTCTCGACTATCCAGAGAAGAATGATGCGCGGTGGATCGTCGCTACCCGTATTTTCAAGGCAGCAGGCGGGATGCAAGTGAGCGAGCGCAAGTTGCCCCAAACACCAGGGTAGATCGGTCAGGCCCTTGCTTTACGCCAGCAGGGAAAAATAGAAAAATGGGGCCGGGTTCACATTTCCGACAAATGTGGACCTGACCCGAATTATCCGCGAATTATCCGTGGACAGGTTGCGGCGGGTGAGCGACGGCTGGCGGATCAGCGAGCGGCGGCATACGCTGGACTGGAGTTGCGAGGCACTGGCCACATTCGCCGCGACGCTGGCGCAGCGCCTACCGGCGTGGCCCGGCCGTGCGTCGTGAACCGTGATCGTCCGCTAATCCCCGTCCTATCGTAGCCGAGGCGAATGTGTCAGCGTTTGCCCTTTTAACGAAGGAACGCTTCTACCTGCGGGTCGGGCCACGCTATGCCGCTGCACTCTCAAGGATTTCCTGCCAAGTGAAAGTGTTATCCGGTCTTAGCGCATTACTTTCGCTCCCGAAATCGCCGCCAGAACTCCGCTCGGTCTCCCCAGCAGTGTATGCATGCCTTAAGGCGTGCTTTTCGCTCCCAAAATTGCACTCGCAAGCACTTCGGCTGCTTCTAACTGACGCTCTTACATCGCCGAATCAATGCGTTGCGCGGGTCCGACCCGGAACTGCTCTCGGGTGAAGGTGGTGTTCACGCGGTGTTCGATCGAGCGCCTAGTTGAACGAGCCCTGCAAGCAGGATGATATGGGCATTGAAGGGACGGTTAACAGCGGCTACAAGCGCGCGGGCGCCGCCGCACCGCATCGCCTCACCGACCTTCGCCTCCGGAAGCATTCCCCATAGCCGCACCGAAAAAAAGCCCGGACTCCCCCCGGGCTTCTTGAACAGCGGATCGGAACGACCCTGCGAGTCGTCTCAATCCTTGTCGGTTAGCCGCTCAAGGGTAAACGCCTTCGCCTTTGATGCCAATGTAAGTCCGGTCGAAACCTGTGCCGGCACAGCAGCGGTTAAGAAATCAACGAATGTTCGAATGCGAGGGGATAAATGGGGCCGCGCCAAATAACCTGCCCATACCGTGGGTCCCGGCGATATAAAGTCCCGCAAAACAACTCTTAGCTGCCCAGTGCGCACCGCATCGGCGGCTAGAAACATCGCCACTCGCGCGATCCCTACCCCACGGATCGCCGCATCTAACAACGCGGCGCCGTTGTTCATGTTGAGGCCACCGGAAATCTCCTGCGTGAGCGGCTGGCCGTCGCAGACGAAGTTCCATTCGCGGCACCGATTTATGTGCGGTACGTAATATCCCAAACACTTGTGATGACGAAGGTCCTCCGGCGTCCTCGGCTCACCAAAGCGCTCTAAGTATTTCGGAGACGCGACCGTCACGTAGTGGATATCGCAGAGTCTTTTTGCAACTAGCGAACTGTCGCGGCGCTCGCCATTCCATACCACTACATCAACGCCTTCTTCGGCCAAGTCTACGACTCGATTACTGAACTCGACGTTAATTGTCAGTTCATTGTAAAGTTCGGCGAATTGGACCAGGAGCGGAACCATGACCGAATGACCAAAACCGACTGGCATCTGTACACGCAGGCGCCCCCGCGGCGCAGTCTGTCTATGGGTAAGCATTGTCTCGGCATCTTCGAACTCAGCCAGAATGTGCCGGCAACGTTCGAAGAAAACTGCGCCGTCGTCGGTGAGACTTAATTTCCGCGTCGTCCGATTTACTAAGCGCACGCGCAGTTTCTCTTCCAGACGACTCAAATTCTTGCTCGCAGCAGCAGGTGAGATCCCGAGGCGCTTTGCGGCCTCAGTAAGACTTTTTGCTTCGACGATACGGACAAATACCGAAATTGCGTAAAGTGGAGGCATAAGCGGGAGTCTTGACATTAGTGTCAACAATCTTTTTCAGAATACCCCATTTATCGCCCATCGTCGACGAAATACAATCCTTCTTCCATAGCGTGGCTCCTTAGGCACCCCCCGCACTGGGAGCTCTACACCGGAATTACTCCAAAGATGAGCCACACAATCAGCGTTGGTGATAGGCAGGCGGCTGATGGTAAACACGTCGAGATTCATTCACGAGTTAGAACCAGGCGATGAGTGTGCTCCGCTGAACTACTCTGTTTCGGCAGAACTCAATCAACAGTTTCTTTTTGCCCAGGAAGACTTCGACAAGTGTTACATCGAGGAGATCAATGGCAGACCGCCCTTGGTTCATCCCACGATCCTTCTTCAGATGGCTGCGGACACAAGGTCGCCGAGCTACAAGCTCGCACCCGGGACCGGCTCTATTCTTGCCAAGGCAGACGAAGAATTCCTCCAACCTGTCACCATCGGCACGCCGCTAACTGTCAATTGGCGCGTGACCGGTACGTATGAGAAACGCGGCAGGCACTATCACGTGATGGTGGCTGAGACGACCAACGATCAGGGCGCGCTTGTTTTTCGCCGCACGCTGCATCTGACATTTAACAGGCGCCAGCGGAGCTGAGGCATATATGAGAGAGCAACTTAACGAAGGACAGGAATTCAGCGGTCCCCTGCGCTGCTTGTCCAAGGCTCGAATCTTGGCTCTTTCCGGAGGCGCTTTGGGAAGCGCGGAGTGGCCACGCAAGAACCTGCACACGGATGCTGCGAAAGCCGCCGAAGCAGGCCTGCCGGCACCCATTGCATCTGGCATTCAGTGTGAGGGAGATATTGTTCGCTTGCTTATCCGGTTATTCGACGAACGCTGGTTCAGCCATGGGAAACTAAGTGTGACGCACCGGCGTCCCGTTTTTGAAGGAACGTGGGTGCAAGCGCGCGCTCGTGTGGGCGCGAGCACAGCAAGTGACGCTGGCGAGATCGTGCACGTCGAGGTTTGGTGCGAGACACCGGAAAAGGACATAGTTACTGTGGGAACAGCGAGCTGTGTAAGAGAGCGGCATACTTATCAAGAAGTGAGTAAGGAGTTAACGTGAGAATCGTCAGAGTCTTGGTAGGTCTGCTCATCTGCATATTGGTAGGCACAGGCAATTCCGCCAGCGCATCCAGCGCGAATCCGGCAGGGGGTTACCCGAACAAGCCGGTGCGTTGGATTGTGCCTTTCCCACCTGGAGCATCAAACGACCTGGTTGCGCGACTCATTGGACAAAAGCTCGCCGAAGCGTGGGGCCAACAGTTCGTCATTGACAATCGACCGGGTGCCGGTGGCTCGCTCGGGGCCAGTATTGTGGCCGATGCGGCTGCGGACGGCTATACGCTGCTTGTGGCGAATCCAGGTCCCAGTATTAACAACATTGTCATACGCAAGAAACCAGCGTACCGGCTCACCGACTTTGCGCCGGTGGTGTTGATGGCGTACACGCCCCTCGTGCTCGTTGCTCACCCCGCTTTCCCCGCAAGTAATGCCAGGGAGCTAATTGCTTATGCCAAAGCGAATCCCGGTAAGGTGAACTGGGCATCCTCCGGCATCGGCAGTGCGCCTCACATCGGCTTGGCGCTATTCCAAGCTTCGACTGGCGTGAATGTCACACACATTCCTTATAAGGGCGGCGCCCAAGCACTGACCGAAGTGGCAACAGGGCAGGTGCACGTGCTCTACAGCAATTCGTCTACCGGCGCAGCACACATTAAGAGCGGCCGTGTAAAGGTGCTTGGTGTGGCGGACTCTAAACGACAGCCAGTGTTGCCTAACGTGCCGACATTTGAAGAGCTGGGAATCAAGAACGCCGATGCAAAGCTTTGGATCGGCATGTCGGCCCCGGCCAAAACACCACGGCCGATAATCGACAAGCTGAACCGCGAAGTTAATAGGGCGCTCGAATTACCCGACATAAAGCAGCGGCTGGACGGACTAGGGTTGGTCATAGAAGGTGGCAGCGTTGAGAAGTTCGAAGCGTTCATTAAAGACGAGGTGGAGCGCTTGTCGAAGCTCGTCAAAGCAGGAGCAATCGAGCAGGAATGATGGCGAGTTCCACCGCAACATCCGGGGCGATGGGCCCTGAGAGCAAAGAGTTGAAGCACGACCAGACGAACGACCAATCCTGCAAGCCGCTCAGCGGCATCAGAGTGCTTGACCTGACGCAGATTGTGTCTGGTCCATTCTGCACGACGCTCCTCGCCAACATGGGCGCCGAAGTTGTAAAGATCGAACCCCCAGGACGCGGCGATGATCTTCGCACGGTTGGCCACTACGCAGGGCGGGAACAACACGAGGACTATTTCAATGCGAATAACAACAGCAAGAAGAGCATCACCCTTAATTTAAAGGACGAGGTGCAGAGACAGGTAGCGCACGATCTCGTGCAACGTGCCGACATCGTCGTTGAAAACTTCGCTCCCGGAACAGCGGCTCGGCTTGGCATGAGCTGGGATGATTTGCGTGGAATCAATTCGCGCCTTCTCTATTGCTCGATATCGGGATTCGGACAGGATGGACCGTACCGCGATCGGACGGCATTGGATCCCATTATCCAAGCAGTCTCTGGAATCATGAGCGTCACGGGATATCCCGAAACGGATCCGGTTGCGGTGGGGGCGCCGCTCGCGGACGTTGTCGCAGGACTGTTTGCCGCCTACACGATCGCCGCGAGTTTGCATTCAGTTAAGGAAACTGGCCGCGGGCATTACATCGATATCAGCATGCAGGCAACGATGCTGGCAATGCTCGGACCCCGCATGGGTGGTGCGCTCAACGCAGGCATCGCGCCGAAACGAATGGGCAACCAGAACCCGATGCGAACGCCCTGTGATGTCTACCACAGCCGGGATGGCACGAAGATTTTCGTCATCGTGCATAGCGATCGTCAGTGGGCGCCCTTCTGTCGTGCCCTCGGGCGACATGATTGGCTCGAAGTGCCAAGATTTTCGAGCAACCGACTCAGGTGCGAGAATCGCGACGAGCTGAATGGCCTTGTGTTCGCCAGGTTTGCGGAGTTTGACTCAGACGAGATCACTGCGCGCTTGGCAGCAGAGCGCATCCCGTACGCGGTTGTGAACGATTATGTTGAGGCGCTCAACGATCCGCAGGTTGTTCACCGCAATTTGGTGCAGGAGGTTGAGCACAAGGTGTCAGGCCCTACTCGGGTGATCGGTCCTCCCTGGCTCATTGATGGCAAGAGGACCCGCGTTCAGCCTCCTCCCACGCTCGGGGAACATCAGGACGATGTGTTGAGGGACTGGCTTGGATGGACGCGTGCTGAAGTTGCAGGTTTATGTAACGGGCAGTTAGGTGGCAAACCATGACCATCTTCTCTTATCGCGTGCGACTGCAGATGGAGGCTATCCCTTGAGACCCATACGAACTGCGCTGTTTGCGCCTGGCAGCAAAGAGCGTGTAATGTCTAAGGCCTTTGAGAGTGGCGCTGACGCTGTCATATTCGACCTTGAAGACTCCGTGCCGATTTCGGGGTCCCCGTGGGGTCAGGTCTTGTTTTTTGCCTCGTACGTTTTCACCTCGCATACATGGGGTCAAAAGGCAAGACCTGACCCCATCGCCTCTGGCACAACTCGCCAGGTAGAAGCCTAGATGAAGACAGCTCAGTTGGATATTGGCCGGCTTTGCTAATGCAGCACTCTCTCCGGCTTCACGAAACGACTGAAAGTAGTTGAAACAGTAGTCGAAAGACGCATAGCGGGCGTCGGGTTTGCGGCCCTCGGAATCAGCATCACCGTCAAGATACTTCTTGATGTTAAGTTCCAAATCCAAAGAGTTTAGTCCTCCCTTGGTGCCGCCGCATAACGTTCCGCGCATCGCCTGCAAGGCCGCAGCGTCGAAACCGCACGTCCAAACTCTACGTTCCGTGGCGGCCTTGTCAGGTGCATGCACGTGTTCGGCGTCTGGCGATCAATCTTCGGCATGGCGAGCGAAATAGTCGTGGGCAGCGATGAACTGATTGCGGATCGACTTCCCCATCTTCGGGAATCGATACGCGGCGGCGGCAGAGCATCGTGCGGCAAGCTCCATATCGCCTTTCAATCGCCTCGCCACCGAATCGAGCGCCATGATGAAATCGTCTGCGAAGGCGACAGCGTCGAGTACGAGAAGGTGGCGTCCCTGGAACCGGACGGGTGGATGCGAGTCGGGGCGAACCTTTATTGCGGCGTCGAACCGCAACTTCGTCCGACGAACGCCAAACCCGTGGACAAGGTCATGACGGACGTAATCGGCGAGGATCTTGGACACCTTCCTGAACCGACTGGCCGGTGGGAAGAAGCGATCTATAACGTCGATGATGTAGCAGCCGACGTCGGCCGTGTGCGGTTGTCTTGCCTTCCGATGCGCGGACGCGCCCATCGTCCAGAAGCCAAGAGCTTCGCATCCCACGAGAGCAACCATCATGAGCGCAAAATTGAGAGCGCCGAGTTCTGGAGACTTTCTTGCCGCAGCGTCAAATCCCTTTGCCCACTCCTGCATCGTTCGAAGATCTGGGACAATGGTCCTTCGGAGCTTGGCAATCGCACGCCGAGCCCGCCTCAGTCGCTCGATATCAAGGTCTGATGTCATCAATGACCCCGCAAACCATGCCGACTGGCAGCAGTACGTCTAATGAGGCTGTAGAAAAAGTCCCTGGGGGGTGGAGACACGCTGTTTTCGGGGGTCACTTGACCCTTCCTAAGACCCTGATCGTCGATTGTGCGCGATCCTGAGAAGCCGCTTCTTTTTGGAACGCATAGTCGATTTCGCGAAGGGACTTTTTCTACAGCCTCAATCGGGATAGGAAGAAGCCTCACGGCCCCTCCCTCCCACACCACCGTGCGTACGGATCACGTACACGGCGGTTCG
>MERG01000154.1 GCA_001771985.1 Betaproteobacteria bacterium RIFCSPLOWO2_12_FULL_62_13
AGGAAGGCCTCGTCATCGGTTTCTACGTCGGCGCGAAAAGTGTCGAGGACGCCGGCTACGAGTTCCGCGGCCCCGTGACCGAGGCGGACCTCAAGGCCCGGAGGGCGCAGGGATTGTCCTCTATTATTCCTGGAAATGTATGACCCGTGATCGGCGACCAGAGACCAAGGGCTCCTAAAATCGGTCTATGCTGCGCCTCCGGGTTTGACACCAGTCACGAGTCACCAGTCACGAGTCACGGTATATGGGTGCGACAACGATAGAAAAGATCTTGGCGAGAACTTCCGGGAAAAGCGTTGTGAGGCTTGGTGAAGTCGCCGTTTGCCGCCCCGATATCGTCGTTCATATCGATTTGCCGATGGCGATCGAGGGCGCATGGTACAGGCCGGCGAAGGTGTTCGATCCGGAGCGCGTGGCGGTGATTTTCGATCACGCGGTTCCGTCGCCCAGCATCAAAGACGCCTCCGCGATGGCGGAAGGCCGCCGTTTCGCGCGGGAATTCGGCCTGAAACATGTGTTCGATGTCGGGCAACACGGGATATCGCACGTTGTCGCGGCGGAGCAGGGCTTGGCGCGTCCCGGAGAACTGCTCGTTTGCGCCGACTCGCACACTTGCGCCTCGGGGGCGCTCAACTGCGCCGGGCGCGGCGTCGGCATTCCGGACGCGCTGCAGGCAATAACCAAGGGCATGGTCTGGTACCTCGTGACGCCGACGATACGCTACGAATTCAAGGGCGAGCTCGGGCCGATGGTGAGCGGCAAAGACGTGTTCTTCCACATTGCGCACACCTACGGCGGGCATGGCGGCGCGAGCGTCGAGTACGGCGGTCCGGGCATTCGAGCGCTGGCGATGTCGGACCGGCGAACTATGGCTACGATGTCCGCTGAAATCGGCGCCGAATTCGCGATCTTCGACTATGACGAAGTGACTGCGGACTACCTGAAGGGACGTCTCGACCGTCCGGCCATGCCGGCGCACCCCGACGCGGACGCGGATTATCTGGACGTGCGCACTGTCGATCTCGCCGGCGTCGAGCCCTATGTCATCCTCCCGCATTCGGTTCCGCGGAACGGAGTGAGGCTATCCTCGTTCGATCAGAAGATCCGGATCGACCAGGCCTTCATCGGCTCGTGCGCCAACGGCCTGATCGAGGACCTGCGCGTCGCCGCAAATATCGTCCGCGGGAAGAAGGTTGCGCCCGGCGTGCGCTTCATTGTGACGCCGGGATCACAGGCGGTGTATTTGCAGGCGGTGCGCGAAGGACTGTTTGAAATCCTCGTTGAAGCGGGTGCCGTCGTCACGAATTCGACCTGCGGCGCCTGCTTCGGTTACCACATGGGGGTGCTCGCGCCCGGCGAGGTCTGCATTACGGCGAGTCCGCGCAATTTCAAGGGACGCATGGGCAGCCCTGAGGCGAGCGTCTATCTGGGTTCCCCCGCGACCGTCGCTGCGTCGGCGCTCACCGGGGTGATCACCGATCCGCGCACCGTTGCCGGGTTGCGCGGTTGAACCTCGGGAGATGGCGGCGATGTCAGACAGTACGAATCTTGTATATACCGGCCGAGTGTGGAAGTTCGGCGACTTGATCAACACCGATATGATCATGCCAAGCGCCGCATTCCGGCTGCCGAAGAACGAGCAGCACACGCTATGTTTCGAGGCGATACGGCCGGGTTGGGCGAACGAGGTGCGGCCCGGCGATATTCTCGTGGCGGGTGAAAACTTCGGCATGGGCTCGAGCCGCCCGATCGGCGAGGTGCTGCGCGGATGCGGGATCGTCGCGGTAATCGCGGAATCGATCAACGGTCTCGCCATGCGTAATTGCGTCAATTCGAGCATTCCGGCGATCAATTGTCCCGGTGTCGCGGCACTGTTCGAGGAAGGCGATACCGCGCGTGTCGATTTTCTGGCCGGCCGGATCGAGAACGTGACGCGGAAGAAATCGCTCGAGGTGGCGCCGCTGGCGCCGCTGCTCGCCGAAATCGTGGCGGCAGGAGGCGTGATCCCGATGCTGGTAAAGGAAGGCTATATACACCCGGAACCTTTCGTTGCTGCATCGTCCTGATGGACGCTTTTAAAGGGGGGCGATTCCCACGCCCCGCAATGGAGGATTTGTCATATGACTATGGCAGCGAAGCTGCGCCAGGATCTCAAGACCGGTCCGATGATCGTCGCGCCGGGCGCGTACGACTGCATTACCGCTGAAGGAATTTCTGACGCGGATAAGCGCCGCGGTCGCGGCGCGGCGCAACCCGGACACGGTGATCGTCGCGCGCACCGACGCGCGCAGCGTTGCCGGCTTCGATGAGTCGATCGACCGCCTGAACGCGGCGCTCGACGCCGGAGCTGACGTGGCCTTCTTCGAAGCGCAGCAATCGGTGCGGGAGACCGAACAGATCCCGCACCTGGTACGCGGGCCGTGCCTGCTCAACGTCACGCGCGGCGGCAAGAGCCCGGTGCCGGACCTGCGGCAGGTCGAGGATATGGGCTATCGAATTGCCATCCTCCCCGGCCTGCTGCTCATGCATATCATCGGAAGCTGCAGGCAGATTCTCAAGGAAGCGCGCGATACGCGCACGCACCCGGTTCCCCTCGGCGACATCTCGATTTCCGAGATGTGGCGCGTGGTCGGGGCAGATCACTGGGATGCCGTGCAGGCTAAGTACCGATAATTCTAAAAAAAAGCACACGCCGCCGATGAACGCCGATGCGATGGGACTCAAGTGATTAAGTGATTGAGTGATTGAGTAACTGGGTAAAGCGCCTGGACTACTCACCAATTAATCACTTTAGTCACTGAATCACTAAATCACCTTCCTTTTCTGCGCGCGTTCATCTGCGGTTTCAAGGATAATCCTGCACAGCTTCCCGTCATTCCGGCGTGATTCCGGCTTCTTTCGCCACCTTCAGCCACCGGGCAACCTGGGACCTGTTGAAGGCATCGTGTTCCTCAGGGGTGCTGCCCACCGGGTCGGCGCCGTTCTCGATCAGCAACTTGCGATTGGCTGGATCCTGCACGGCTTTGACCAGCGCCGCGTTCAGCCTCTCGACGATCGGTTTCGGAAGGTGCGCCGGGCCTGCAAAGCCGAATCCGCTGTTCATGGAAAAGCCGGGGAGCCACGCCTCATCCATTTTGGAATACGACCATGCAGGCGGTGAGGTAAAGCGAATTCATGGAGTGATCGCCCTCCGTAGCGGCATACAGTCCGCCTTCCTGGCGAAGGAGGGGTTCACCGGACCGCTTACCGTCTTTGAGGGACGCCGCGGCATCTTCGCCTCGTTCGGCGGGGCAGAGGTGAATTCCGAGCTGCTGTTCTCCGACATCGGCCAGCCCTATTGCATCACGCGTTGCTGGTTCCGCATCTATCCCACTGTCGGGTCCTGCCATGCTACGTTGGATATCGTTAACGACCTGCTCATGGAGCATTCGTTCGACTACCGGGATGTGGAACGTATCAGAGTCGGCATGCCGGAGTTCTCCGTGATGCACGTTACAACAGTTACGCGACCTCATGACGTCATCAGCGCCCAGGCCAGTCTGGGCTTCAGCTTGGGCGTGCGGCTCGTGAAGGGCAGCAACGATCTGGAAATGTACATCGACCCCGAACTATGGCGGGACCCCGAGGTGCTTTCCGTAGCCGATAAGCTCCAGGCTTACCCCTTGGCGGTGGATTCTCACCCGCATCTGACGCGGGTGGAAATAAGGCTCAAGGGAGGCCGAGTCATCGAAGGGGAGCAGGACGGCGCAAGAGGATCGGAAACGCTGCCGTTCAGCCAAGAAGTCATAGAGGCCAAGTTCCGGCGCTTAGCAGGGATGTTGCTGCCGGGAGATCGAGTGGAGCAAGTGTTACGCACCATAGCCCGGATGGAGGAGATGTCTTCGATGTTGCAGCTTGTGCCGTCGCTGCAAAAGAAGTGACCAGGGTCTTTCGATCGTGTTACAATGACAAGCGATCGTAACACAATTTCCGAGAACGCTCATGGCCAATGTCATCAATGCACGCGTCCCGCCGCGGGTTGAGCAGAAGCTCGCCGAATACTGCACCAAGCGCGGCATTACGCGCACCGAAGCGGTGATGCGTGCCCTGGACTACTATCTCGACCGGGAAGCCGGTGGCGCGAGCCCATACTCGCTTGCGGCGGACCTGATACCCCGCCGCGGCGCGAAGCAGATCCAGTCCGCCAACGTTCGGGAACTCGCGCGCAAGGCGTTCCGTGCCCCGCGCTCTCGCTGACACCGGCGCGATCGTTGCGCTCGTAAACCGGGCCGATCGCTTCCACGAGGAGGCGGTCGAGTGGTTCAAGCATTTTCGCGGGCAGTTGTTGACGACCGAAGCGGTCATCGCCGAGGCCGCGTACGTCCTTGCTGCCAGCCCCGCCCATCAACGCGCTGCGCTGCTCTGGTGCGAGCGGGCTCGCGCGGCCGGGTTGCTGAGCGTGGAGCCTGTGGCCGACTATGCGGCGCTCGCCGGCATCATCGGCCAGTATGCGAGCCTCGCGTGCGATTACGCCGATGCCTCGCTCATCGCACTGGCTGAACGGACGGGCGTTGCCGCGATTGCCACAATAGACCAGCGCGATTTCTCGGTGTACCGGCTGCGCGGCCGCAAACGGTTTCGTATTCTTCTGGGGGCGCACAGGTCATGAATCAAAAGCCCAGCTTCACCGCCAAGCCCGCCAGGGACGCAGAGGAAAACAAGAGCCGTACCGGTGAGGACGCCAAGGCGCTGAAGGAAAATCGATCGAAGGGCCGCAGTTCAAGGACGCAAAGATAGCGCCAAGCGGGGTATGGAGGACAGCGTCGGAACTCGAATCCTCAGGAAAAGCTTCTGAGTCCAGCAGCAAAGTGACCGGAAGGGCTTCCTCTATCCTACCCCTGGCGTGTTCTTCGCGACCTTGGGTTTGATGAACTTTATTTCTTGGCGACCTTTGCGTCCTTGGCGGTGAAGCTTTTCTTTTCCTTTGCGGTTTAGCGTCCTTGGCGCTGAAGCTTTAGCACATATGTCCTCTTCTGTCGTTCCTCGCGATCCCAGCAGATCACCAAGGATATGCAAATGAACGCTGATGAATGCCGACGCCGCAACTCGGAAACGCCGCACACCGAATGCGCCGGCCACAGCCGCAATGATCACTGCCGCAGGCAGGCCATGGCCGTACAACCGATGGATGCCTTGGTAGGAGTCCGTCTCCGGTAGCCTCAAGGAACGGGTAGCGAAGTCGATCACGATCCCCAGACCATCGAGGTCTGGAGCGAGACCAGCAAGGGACTACCAGAGTTTTGTCACGGCGGCTCACCTGGAACCGTTCCAAGCCCACCCAGCCAACCAGAAAGTGCGTTATGGGACTCATGGTCCGAGAAAAACGCGGGTCCGCTCCTATTTCAAGTCTTACAGAACCACTTGACGCTAGCAACGGCGAGTATGTGCCGTACTTTCACCACCCCGTCGCCTTCGGCGCCACTCTTCCTCGGAGACGAGGGGGAAATCTTTTTTCCCCTCCTTACCAAAGGAGGGGTGGCGGCAACACCGCCGGGGTGGTTCAGTCAAGCGGTTAGGAAATACTCAATATTCGGCAGCTTCGCGCCGCTTCCAGCCAGCACCTCCTTGAGCGAAGGAAACACCGTCGCTCAGAAAGCATTCAGCGCGACGCGCTCAATTCGCCTCCAGTCCGAGCGATGCAGTGAGTTTGCCGTAGCGGTGGCACTCGGCGCGCAGGAGCCCCGCGAACTGTTCAGGCGTCGATGCGGGCGTATCCATAGCCCGTTTTCGGGATAGATCGGGTCAGGCCCACATTTGTCGGAAATATGAACCCGGCCCCATTTTTCGGGTCACGGTGGTCTAGCCCCTCGTCTCTTTCCACTTATCGCGAGTAGAATCATTTCCTAACGCCGCGCCGGGAGGACTGACTTACGCGACCCTTGGTGATAGGTAACCATCGGCGCTCGGAAGGAATAGAATAGGTTTGCAGCAAACATAAAAAAGGGAGGGCGTGATCCAACTTGAGGAACTCAAGCCCGGCGCGTCGGTGCGCGGCATCCTGCCAAGCGCACTGATCACTGTGGTCAGCGTGCAGTGGCATGGTTCGGAAGCGCTCGAACTCACGTACAAAACCCCGACGGGCCAGGTTGCCAACGAGCTCCTCTACAGGCACGACGAACCGCGCCTGGAAGTAGTCGAGCAGGGCCGACCGTGGAGCTTCGACGGCGACGGAGGGTTGTTCCGGCTCGTCGCAGAAGCGCAGCGCATACGTCTTGCGCACCTCTTCGACCCCGTGCTCGCCGTGCACACGTCGGTCGTCGATCCGCTGCCTCATCAGATCACCGCGGTGTACGACGCCATGCTCGCGCGCCAGCCGCTTCGATTCCTGCTGGCTGACGACCCCGGGGCAGGCAAGACGATCATGGCCGGACTGCTAATGAGAGAACTCATCGTCCGCGGCGACCTTCAACGGTGTCTCGTCGTTTGCCCCGGAAGCCTCGCCGAGCAATGGCAGGACGAGCTTTCCCACCGCTTTAACCTGCCATTCGAAATTCTGACCAACGACAAGCTGGAAGCCGGCCGCACCGGCAACTGGTTTCTCGAAACCGATCTCGCCATCGCGCGCCTCGACAAACTCTCCCGCAACGAGGACGTGCAGGGAAAACTCAAGGCGCCTGACTGCCGCTGGGACCTCATAGTTTGCGACGAGGCGCACAAGATGTCCGCCACATTCTTTGGCGGTGAGATCAAATACACGAAGCGCTATCGTCTCGGCCAGCTTCTTTCCACGCTCACCCGTCACTTCCTGCTATTGACCGCCACTCCGCACAACGGCAAAGAGGAGGACTTCCAGCTTTTCATGGCGCTGCTCGATGGAGACCGCTTCGAGGGCCGCTTCCGCGATGGCGTGCATACAGTGGATGTTTCGGACCTGATGCGCCGCATGACCAAGGAAGGCCTGCTCAAGTTCGATGGCACGCCGTTGTTCCCGGAGCGAATCGCCTACACTGTTCCATACAAACTTTCGGATGCCGAAGCGCGGCTCTATAAGGAAGTCACGGACTACGTGCGCGACGAGTTCAATCGCGCCGAAGCACTTGCCAACGACAAGCGGGCCGGCACCGTGGGGTTTGCGCTGACGATCCTTCAGCGCCGTCTCGCCTCGTCACCGGAAGCAATTTACCAATCCCTGCGCCGCCGCCGCGAGCGCCTCGAGAGCCGTCTGCGCGAACTCGAATTGATGCAGCGCGCCACTGAAATTGCGCCGGCGCTCGCCGCAACGGCACCCACTCTCGATGCGGACGATGTCGAAGACCTGGAGGAGGCGCCTGACGATGAAGTCGAGGCAGTAGAGGAGCAAATACTCGATCAGGCCACGGCGGCGCGCTCCATCGTCGAACTGAAGGCCGAAATCGAAGCGCTCGGGCGCCTGGAAGGACTCGCGCTCAGCGTTCGCCGCAGCGGCGAGGACAGGAAATGGCGCGAGCTTGCGAGCTTGCTCGGCGAGATTTTCACCGATGCTGTCATAGCCAACCGCGCCGCCGAACCTACGGCAACCTACAGCGCGGGACCGATTCCGAAACCTGTGCCCTCACCACGCCAGAAGCTCGTAATCTTCACGGAGCATCGCGACACCCTCAATTACCTTCAGAACCGCATCGCGACGTTGCTCGGCCGTCACGAAGCCATCGTGATTATTCACGGCGGCATAGGCCGCGAGGATCGAATGAAGGCGCAGGAAGCGTTCAGACATGATCCCGAAGTGCAGGTCTTGCTCGCAACTGACGCTGCGGGTGAGGGGATCAACCTGCAACGCGCTCATCTGATGGTCAATTACGACCTCCCTTGGAACCCGAACCGTCTGGAGCAGCGCTTCGGCCGCATTCACCGTATCGGCCAGACCGAGGTCTGCCACTTGTGGAATCTGGTGGCCGAAGAAACACGCGAAGGCGACGTCTACCGGCGGCTGTTGGAAAAGCTCGAAGAGGCGCGTCAAGCCTTGGGGGGACAGGTATTTGATGTCCTCGGCAAACTGGTTTTCGACGGACGGCCGCTCAAAGAACTCTTGATCGAGGCGATCCGTTACGGCGAGCAGCCTGAAGTGCGTGCAAAGCTCACGCAAGTTGTCGAGCGCGCCTTTGACCGCGACCAACTGCGTGATCTGCTGGAAGAACGCGCGCTGGCGCACGATGCCATGGACGCAAGCCGCGTTCATCGCATCCGCGAGGAGATGGAGCGCGCCGAGGCGCGCCGGCTCCAACCTCACTACATCGAGTCTTTTTTCCTCGACGCCTTACGGCGGCTCGGCGGCACGGCCAAGCAGCGCGAGCCTCGCCGCTACGAGATAACCCATGTCCCTGCTCCGATCCGCAATCGTGATCGGTTGATTGGCATTCGCGCACCGGTTCAGCCGCGCTACGAACGCATCGCATTCGAGAAAGAGTTGGTCGCTCCGCAGGGCCAGCCGCTTGCCGCCTTCGTTTGTCCGGGCCATCCCCTGCTCGATGCCACTATCGATCTTACTTTGGAGCGTCATCGCGACCTGCTGCGCCAGGGAACAGTACTTGTCGACGAGCGCGATCCGGGAACCGCGCCGCGCGTTCTCTTCTTTCTGGGGCACGCGATTCAGGATGCGGGCGTTGTCAGATCAGGTGAGCGGCGCCTGGTCTCGAAGCGAATGCTGTATGTGGAAATCGACGCGCGCGGGACGGCTCGCCACGTGCACTATGCGCCGTATCTCGATTATCGTCCCCTTAATGACAGCGAGCCCGGGGTCGAAGCGCTGCTTGCGCGGGCCGAATGCGGCTGGATCGGCCGGGAGGTCGAGCAGAAGGCGCTCAGTCATGCAGTCGGCCACGTGGTCCCCGAGCACCTGAAGGAAGTACGCGAACGTAAAGTCGCTCTGATCGATAAAACCGAGGCGGCGGTAAAGGATCGCCTCACCAAGGAAATCAGCTATTGGGACCACCGCGCAGAGCAGCTCAAGCTCCAGGAACAGGCCGGCAGATCGAACGCCCGCCTCAATTCGGGTGAGGCCCGCAAGCGCGCGGATTCGCTACAGGCCCGCTTGGTAAAGCGACTGGACCAACTCAAGCTCGAGCGGCAGATTTCGCCGCTTCCACCTGTGGTTCTCGGTGGTTTGCTCGTAGTACCCGCAGGTCTCATATCGGCCATGACGGGCCGACTCACATCTGCCGCCGCGCCATCGCCCGACAATCAAGCTGCGGCAGCGCAGGCACGGCAGATCGTGATGGAAGTCGAGCGCAGCCTTGGTTTCGAGCCCACGGACCGGGAAATCGAGAAGCTCGGCTATGACATCGAGAGCCGCATTCCCGGCACTGGCCGTCTGCGCTTCATCGAGGTCAAGGGCCGGGTGTCCAGCGCGGCGACGATCACCGTCACCAAGAACGAGATTCTGTACTCGCTCAACCAACCGGATAATTTCATTCTCGCTATTGTCGAGTTTCTGCATCGCGATTCGTACCGAGTGCATTACGTGCGGCATCCATTCAAGCGTGAGCCGGACTTCGGTGTGACCAGCGTAAACTACGACTTTGCGGAACTGCTCGTCCGCGCACAGGTGCCGGCATGAAAGGCCATAAATGCTGACAAAGCTGACAATTCGCAATTTCAAGTTATTCGGGGAGGTTGAGATCGAGCTTGCGGATCGCGTCGTGCTTATTGGACCGAACAACTCCGGCAAGACCTCCGCGCTTCAGGCACTTGCCCTTTGGGACATTGGCGTCAAGCGGTGGGTAGAGAAGAGAGGATCGGGCC
>MERG01000155.1:0-1938 GCA_001771985.1 Betaproteobacteria bacterium RIFCSPLOWO2_12_FULL_62_13
GCCGAAATGCGCGCACAATCCGGCGACGATCCCTTCGTCTCCCGCCTCGGTCACCACGATATTCGTGAGCCCCAGTCCGCGCGCGGTTTCCGCGATGCGCGCATGCGGCACGATGAGCGGCGTTTTCCCGAGCCAGGTCTGACCCAGCTTGCCGACCATGTCAAAGAGGTTTCGCAGCCCTTCGCTGCTGGTCACGACGATCGCGTGCAGCTCGTTGCGCGCCCAGGCTTTCATGAGCGGAG
Organism: Betaproteobacteria bacterium RIFCSPLOWO2_12_FULL_62_13; assembly: GCA_001771985.1. Taxonomy (GTDB): domain Bacteria; phylum Pseudomonadota; class Gammaproteobacteria; order Burkholderiales; family SG8-41; genus DSOT01. Next base: position 243 of record MERG01000155.1, read on the forward strand.
CGGCGTCGAGATTGGGCTTGCCGCGCCGGTAGCATTCCGCATATTCGATGCGTGCGCCGCGCGCGATGAGCGTATCCCCGAGCAATTCCCGGCCGCCCTCGCCGCGGAATATCACCACTCGCTTCCCGGCGACGTCGGTGAGCGCCGGCAATTCGAGCAGCGTCTCGCTCTCGAAACGCCTCTCCGGCGCGATCACGCCGGTCACGCCGAAATGCCCGAGCGCTTTCACGCTGCCGCGCCCGATCGCCGCAATTCTGAGCTTCGGCGGCAGCGCGCGCCGCGCCGTGATCAGGTTCATCGCCTTGTTCACCGCATTGGGACTGATGAAAATCGCAAGGTCGAAGTCCTCCAGCCGCTCGATCAACGCGGCAAGCGGCTTCAGATCTTCGGCGTCGAAGATCTCCAGCACCGGAAACAGGATCGGGTGTCCGCCTGCGGCGCGGATCATCTCGGCCAGCCCCTGCGCCTGGTGCGCCGGACGGGTGATGACGATGCCGCGTCCCGCAAGCGGTAGTCTGCTGGAACTCATGTTAAGCAAGCCAAATGGACAGGATTAACAGGATTTCTCAGGATTAATCCTGTCTATTGCTTTTGCATTTATCGGCGTCAATCTGCGTCCATCGGCGGTTTCAAGTCTGCAGCGCCGCGAGGATTTGGTCTGCGCCTTGCGCCTTGAGCTGCTGCGCCAGGGCCTGTCCCAGCGCCTCCGGCGCCTCCGCCGGTCCCTCCAGTTCACCGCTCACCAGGCGCGAGCCGTCGGGCGCCCCGACGAAGCCGCGCAGACACATGCGCTCGCCGCCCGTTTCCGCATAGCCGCCGAGCGGCACGTTGCAGCTTCCCGCGAGCGCCTGGGAAAACGCGCGCTCCGCGGTCACGCACAGTGCCGTCGCCCGGTGATCGAGCGGCGCGAGCAATTCGAGAAGGTCGGCGCGATCGCGGCGGCATTCGATCCCGAGCGCGCCCTGGCCGACCGCCGGCAGGCTTTCCTCAGGCGTGAGCAGCGCCGTAATGCGCTCCTCCAGGCCGAGGCGCTTCAGGCCCGCGGCGGCAAGGATGATGGCGTCGTACAGTCCCTCGTCGATTTTCCTGAGCCGCGTGGGCACATTGCCGCGCAGCGGCTCGATAACCAGTTGTGGGTAACGCGCGCGGAGCTGGCTTTCGCGGCGCAGGCTGGATGTGCCGACGCGCGCCGCGGCGGGCAGTCCGGCGAGACACGTGTATCGGTTGGAAACGAAGGCGTCACGCGGATCGGCGCGCTCGGTGATCACCGCGAGCGTGAAACCCTCCGCCAGATGCATCGGCACATCCTTTACCGAATGCACCGCGATGTCGGCGTCCCCCCTGTCGAGCGCTTCCTCGAGTTCCTTGACGAACAGGCCTTTGCCGCCGATTTTCGCGAGCGAAGTGCCGAGCTTGCGATCGCCCTCGGTGGTCATGCCACGGATCGCGACTTCCAGTCGCGGGTATAATGCGGCGAGCCGCGAGTGGATGTGGCGTGCCTGCCACATGGCGAGCGCCGATTCGCGGGTCGCAATTACGATGCGCTTGGAGAGCACGGCTGCCGGGACTTGCTCATCAGGATGACATTCAGGGGATTTGCCGGATACGCCTTCGCTGCTGCAATTTTAGCATGCGGGGCAGCGGCGGCCGGTGCGCAAACCACGAGCGCGCCGCGCCCGAACTAGCGTCCGAACTC
>MERG01000155.1:1973-5119 GCA_001771985.1 Betaproteobacteria bacterium RIFCSPLOWO2_12_FULL_62_13
TTTTTTCATCGCAACCGTCGAGCACGACTACCCAGTGCCCTTCCCCGTTCTCGCCTGCTTCGCGCTCAAACCCGCGGATCGCGCTCTTTGCCACCAGGCAGTTGCGATGCACGCGCACAAAGCGCTGCGCGTACTCCTGCTCCAGGCGGGTGAGGGATTCCTCGATCAGATATTCACGCATGCCGGTGCGTGCCGTCACATACTTGAGTTCAGCCTTGAGATAGATCACGTCGTCGACTGGGATCAGATGGACGCGGCCGCGCTCCTGCGCCGAGAGAAACGCGCGCGGACCCGGCCGCAGTTCGCGCAGCGTTTCGGTTTTCGGTCGCGCCGCCGAACCCACGCGTGACAGCGCCTCGCGCAGCCGGCTCGCGCGGATCGGCTTCAGCAGATAGTCGACCGCGTGCACCTCGAAGGCGCGGATCGCGTAGGCATCGTAGGCGGTGGTGAAAATCACCGCCGGCGGCTCGTCGAGCTTCTGCAGATGCTGCGCCACTTCGATGCCGTCCATCTCCGGCATGCGGATGTCGAGCAGCACGACGTCGGCCTTGCGCTCGGCGAGCAATGCGAGCGCCTTCCGGCCGCTGTCGGCTTCGCCCTCGACCGTGAGCGGCAGTTGTGACGCGCAGTCGGCGAGCAGATCACGCATGCGGCTGCGCGCCGGCGCCTCGTCGTCGACGATCACGATGCGCAGCGGCTGTTCCCGGGCGGCGGTCACTGCGCGACTTTCACGTACGGCATGATGATGTGCACCTGGTAGGCGTCGTCGCCGACCTTGGTGCTCAGGCTTGCCTCGGCGTCGAAATGCAGTTGCAGCCGCTCGCGGATGTTGGCGAGCGCCATCTTGTTGCCGGCATGATGGCTGCCGTCGCGCTCGTAGGGGTTGCGCAGCACCGCGTGCACCTGCTCGCGGGCAAGATAGACGTTGATGCTGATCACACCCGGCCCGGTGCGCGGCTCGATGCCGTGATAGACGGCGTTCTCGAGCAGCGGCTGCAGCACGAGCGGCGGGATCAGCGCATCGCGCGGCATGTTGTCGATATGCCACTCGACCCTGAGGCGATCGCCCAGCCGCAGTTGCTCGAGGCTCAGGTACTCGCGGCACAGCTCCACCTCGCGCGCCAGCGGCGTGAGCTCCCGGTTGTCCGCCATAAGCACGCGGAAGAGATCCGCCATGTCTTCGAGCGCCGCTTCGGCACGCCTGGGGTCCTGGCGGATCAGGCTCAGCACCGCGTTGATGCTGTTGAACAGGAAGTGCGGCCGGATGCGCGCCTGCAGCGCCTGCAACCGGGCTTCGGACAACGCCGGCGAGAGCGCCCGGCCGCGCAGGTCGAAGTAGAACAGCAGCACGACCGTCACGAGCATCGCGAGCAGCCAATGGCGCTCGAGCGGACCCCATTCCACCGCCAGCAGCGGCCGGCCAAAAACGTAGAGCAGAGTGGTGAGCGCGAGCTCCATCGCGATCACCACCACCGCGCCGAGATAATAGGGCAGTCGTTTCAGAACATCGTTGAAGGCGACCAGCGCGAGCAGACTCAGCATCAGCAGCGGCTGCACCACCACCGAGATATCCAGAAGCTGGCGCCAGAGGTCGCGCAGCCCCGCGCTCTTCACCGCGGCCGCCGCCAGCGCGGCGGCATTCACGATGAGCAGGATACGCAGCAGAATCCCAAGGTTGCGGAAGTTCGGCAGGGCGCTGCTGTAGGCGTTTTGATTTATACTGCCGGCCATGTTCCGTTTATTCTAGCAGGCGCCATGGCCCCCAACGATAAAGCCCAGTCCGGCGGCAGGAACAAACCGTGGTCGGGCCGGTTCAGGGAGCCGGTCGCCGATCTCGTCAAGCGCTTCACCGCATCGGTCGACTTCGACCAGCGGCTGGCCGAGTTTGACGTTGAAGGGTCGCTCGCCCACGCCCGCATGCTGCACGCCATCGGCATTCTGTCGAAGGCGGAGCTTTCGGCGATCGAAAACGGCATGGCTCAGATCCTCACCGAAATTCGCAGCGGAACCTTCCCCTGGTCGCTCGAGTTCGAGGACGTCCACCTCAATATCGAGCACCGCCTCACCGATCTCGTGGGCGAAGCGGGCAAGCGGCTCCACACCGCGCGCTCCCGCAACGACCAGGTGGCGACCGACGTACGGCTCTACCTGCGCGCATCGATCGACCATATCCTGACCCTGATCAGGGGGCTGCAGAAGACCGTGCTCGATGTCGCCGATCAGCATGCCGACACCGTGATGCCCGGATTCACTCACCTGCAGGTGGCGCAGCCAGTGACGTTCGGACATCACCTGATGGCGTATTTCGAGATGTTCGCGCGCGACGCGCAGCGGGTCGCCGACTGCCGCAAGCGTGTCAACAAACTGCCGCTGGGCGCGGCGGCGCTCGCCGGCACTTCGTTCCCGATCGACCGGCTGATGGTGGCGAAAGAACTGGGTTTCGACGGCGTGTGCGAGAACTCGCTCGATGCGGTGTCGGACCGCGACTTCGCCATCGAATTCTGCGCCGTGGCCGCGCTCGTCATGACGCACCTGTCGCGCTTCTGCGAGGAGCTCGTGCTGTGGATGAACCCGCGTTTCGGTTTCATCGACATCGCGTATCGTTTTTGCACCGGCTCCTCGCTCATGCCGCAGAAGAAGAACCCGGACGTGGCGGAACTGATCCGGGGAAAGACGGGGCGGGTGAACGGCCATCTGGTGGCACTGTTGACGCTAATGAAGTCGCAGCCGCTTGCCTACAACAAGGACAACCAGGAAGACAAGGAGCCGCTGTTCGATACGGTGGATACGCTGACGATGAGCCTCGGGGTGTTCGCCGACATGCTGGCCGGGGTGAAAGTCAACAAGGAAGCGATGCGCGAAGCCGCGCGCCAGGGCTACGTCACGGCAACCGACCTCGCCGACTATCTGGTGAGAAAAGGCCTGCCGTTCCGCGAGGCCCACGAGGCGGTCGCGCAGGCGGTGCGGTTTGCCGAGACCCGTGGTTGCGATCTTCCCGAGCTCAAGCTCGCCGAGTTGCAGCAGTTTTCCCCTTTGATCGCCAAGGACGTCTTCGAAGCGTTGAAGCTCGAGGGGTCGTTGACGAGCCGCAGCCACATCGGCGGCACAGCGCCGGCGCGGGTCAAGGCGGCGATCGCCAAGGCGCG
>MERG01000155.1:5312-6262 GCA_001771985.1 Betaproteobacteria bacterium RIFCSPLOWO2_12_FULL_62_13
GCCGCGCCAGCGTCGGCGGCGGCTGCATCAATTCGGCTTTCCGTATCGGGGGCGGTGGCGCGACCTATTTCGTCAAGATCAACAGCGCCGACAAGGCCAACATGTTTGCCGCGGAAGCGGCGGGGCTTGCGGAAATCGCCCGATCAAACACCGTCCGCGTGCCGCGCCCGATCTGCCACGGCGGAAACAGCGCGGGGAGCTGGTTGGTGCTCGAATACATTGCGTTCGGAAGCCGGGGCGACGCGCGCGCCCTCGGGCGAGATCTGGCAGCCATGCATCGCGTGTCCAGTGAGACCTTCGGCTGGCACCGCGACAACACCATCGGCGCTACCCCGCAGATCAACACTCAAAGGAATGACTGGCCGACGTTCTGGCGCGAGCACCGGCTCGGTTTCCAGTTGCGGCTCGCTGCGCAGAATGGTTTCGGCAGCCGCCTGCAAAAAAGCGGAGAACAATTACTCGAAAAAATCCCGGCGTTCTTCACCCGATATCGGCCGCAACCCAGTCTGCTGCACGGGGATCTCTGGTCGGGCAACATCGGGTTCGACGAAGCGGGCCGGCCCCTCATTTTCGATCCCGCGGTCTATTACGGCGACCGCGAGGCCGATCTCGCCATGACCGAATTATTCGGCGGCTTCTCCGGCGATTTCTACGCCGCATACCGCGAGGCTTTGCCGCTCTACGCAGGCTACGCGGTGCGCAAACACCTCTACAACCTCTACCACGTGCTCAACCATCTCAACCTCTTCGGCGGCGGCTATCTCGCGCAGGCCGAGCGCATGATCGAAGAGCTGCTCGCGGAAGTCTGAAATCTCTCACCGTCCTCCTGCTGTCCTCCTCTCCCGCTTTCCCGCGCTCTCCCTCTCACGTCCTGATGCTCTCCCGGCAATACCTGAACCGCTTCATCCAGTGCAGGTAGGTTTCCTCCGTGCGGTTGCTGTAGTGCCGCC
>MERG01000156.1:0-1150 GCA_001771985.1 Betaproteobacteria bacterium RIFCSPLOWO2_12_FULL_62_13
GCCGTCACGGCCCACCAGCGCAGCCGTGTGCGTGTCGCCAATCAGCGCGTAGTCCTCAATCGGCAGTGGCATCGGTCTCTCTCCCCTCGTTTCCCTGGAATCGTCTCCCGGTGAATGCCGGAACCCAGGAAAATAGCATCGTCTCCCCGGCGAAAGCCGGGGTCCAGTCACCGCCGTCTCCTCGGCGAAAGCGGCTACCGTTCGTGGTGAGCTTGTCGAACCACGAACGGCCAGGCACGACGCATTCGTCGGGTGATCCTCAATATCGTTCGCTTTAACGCCGTGCCCGGAGTGAAGGATACCTGATCGGGCCGCTGCCTTGGCGGCGGCGCGCCCTCATCGAACAATGAGATAATGCAGCCATGGATGAATCACAACCGATCTCCCCGCGTCTTCGCCTGCAAGCGCTGCTGGCGATTCCGGACAGACAGCGCACTGACGCCGAGTGGGATGAGCTCAATGAGCTCGAGATCATGCTGGCTGCCGGAAATCGGGAGGGTGCTCCGCAGCAGGGCATTCGGTGGAACAGCTCTGCACCCGGCGGTCATCCCAAACCCAGCGGCGGGCCACGCGGCAGGAATTCGGGGAAGAGGTTCCACCCGCGACCCCCAAATCGTAATACGCCGTGAGTGGGCCGGTCGTAACCTGGACCGAGGCGGGTAACATCCGCTCCGCCCGTTGGCGCTCGCAGAGCGGGGCGCCGCCGCCCAGGCGCGTGGTCATCGCCGGCGACCGGACGACGGCCGACGCCGCATATCGTCTAGCCTGCGAGGGCACCGCGCTGCTGTGGCGGGGCGATTTCCAGAACGCGCGACAACTGCTGCAGGCGCTGGCGCGGCGCGCCGATGGCAAGCCCCTCAAGCCGGCCGCGTCGCCAACCGAGACCTTCCATCTGTATCGCCAGGCGCAGTCCCAGCGCGCACGCACGCTGGGGATGCTGCTGCTGCCGTTCGCGCACGATTACACTGTCCCGCTGCGACGCGCACCCGACGTGCGAGAAGCGTGCTTGGAAGCCTACGGCCCGGGAGAGGGAGAAGGACGTTCCGTCGCCTCCCTGCGAGAGCTGCTGGGTCTGATCGGCGCGCACGAGTGGCGCAAGAAGGGCATCGAGATTCCGGCGCTCGGCGGCCGCATCCACCCGCACTACGGC
>MERG01000156.1:1173-7566 GCA_001771985.1 Betaproteobacteria bacterium RIFCSPLOWO2_12_FULL_62_13
ACCCGCACTACGGCGTGTTCGCGCCCATACGCAGCGAGTACGTGGGGCTGGTGGCCGAAACCCCGCTGCCCTCACCCGCACCGGCGCTGGCCTTCGACGTCGGCACCGGGACCGGCGTGCTGGCCGCGCTGCTGGCCCGCCGGGGTGTCGCGCGCATCGTCGCCACGGATCAGGATCCTCGCGCGCTGGTGTGCGCCCGCGACAACGTCGCGCGGCTCGGGCTGAGCGGGCGGGTGGAAGTCGTGGAGGCGGATCTCTTCTGCGAAGGACGGGCTCCGCTTGTCGTCTGCAACCCGCCGTGGATCCCGGCCCGGCCAAGCACTCCCATCGAGCACACGGTGTACGACCTCGAGGGCCGTATGCTGCGCGGGTTCCTCCGCGGGCTCGCCGCGCACCTGGAGCCGGGGGGCGAGGGCTGGCTGATTCTTTCGGATATCGCCGAGCATCTGGGCCTGCGCTCGCGCGCCGAACTGCTGGTTGCCATTGACGAGGCGGGGTTGAAGGTCGTGGGCCGGATGGATGCCCGGCCGAATCATCCCCGGGCCAGCGACGCCGCCGATCCCCTCCACGCTGCGCGCGCCGCGGAACTGACGTCGCTCTGGCGTCTCGCGGCCGCGTGACAACTCAACGGAAAAAACAAAGCATCAACGCGAAGGATGCGAAGGAAAAACGAAGGACGCAGAGGAAAACGAACGGTCAGGGATCATTCATCTCGCGTTGATCCTTCTCTCTCCCGCCCTCCCGTCCTCCCGCTCTCCCGGCATTTCCTTCATCCTTCCGCCCTCATCCCTCATCCCTCGGGATCCTCCTTCCTCCTTCCCCCGTCGTCCTTTAGCACAGCGTATCGAAGGTCGCCCGCAAGATATCACCGACGCGTGTGTTGGATTGGACGACGGCGGGCGGCTATTGGATCGTCATCCCGGACATTAATAATCGTCATCCCGGACTTGATCCGGGATCCAGGCAGGGCAGACGCCATCCATCGCAGACGTGCCTATTATCGAGATAGGATCCAGTCTTCGAACTCGGTCTTCGCTACAGGTGATGCACGGGTTCGGCGGGCAGCTCCGCCAACTCGATGAGGCAGTTCTCGGTGGCGGCCGGGTCAATGAATGCGATGCGGCAGCCGGCATGGCCGATGCGCGGCACCTCATCGAGCAACGGCACGCCTTTTTCCTTCAGCTCGGCCAGCGCTTCGTCGATATCCTCGACCTCGAAGCAGATGTGATTGAGCCCGCCCTTGCCTTCGGCGACCATGCGCGCGTGCTTGCTCTCAGGCGTGGTGCCCGCGATCAGCTCGATCATGGATTCGCCGACGGGATAGAGGGCGAGCCGCTGCGGGCGTGCGGCAGATTCCTCAACACCGCCGAGACGGATACCGAAGCAGTCTTCCCACAGCCGCCGGCTCGCTTCGAGGTCCCGCACCACCACGCCGACGTGCTCGATACGCTTGATCTTCATCGCTATCCTCCCTGAAGAGTTCTATGCCAATCTGAGTGAATTAGTAGCACTTGCGCAACCATACCGATCATGGCTGTCTCCTGAAGCACGAGATACGACCGGATGCCCTCTTAGTTTACTTCTCGTTCAACAATACGACCCTGGTATGGGCTCCTTGCGCCGGGGGGCACACGTTCGTTGGTGGCATTAAAATAAGTCATTGTTAGTCAATGATATTCATGAAAAACGCGCCTTTGGATACACAAATGTGTATCCAAGTGCTACACTCGATCCGTGGCCAAGGATGCAGGACTTCGAATCCGAGTTGAAAAAGACCTGAGGGTCGCATTCGTGCGTGCGTGCCGTGCTGCGGATCGGCCGGCGGCCGAAGTCATTCGCGAATTTATGCATCGGTTTGTGGAAGATGACCAGCAGCGCGCTCAGGCAAAGCTGTTCCCTGACCTTGAGCCGTCATCCCGAGACATTGTTTCACGTTGAGTAGTCGGTAAGGGATATACAAATGACCACAAGAACCCCTGTCGCCCAACCGAAACCCGTCACCGGCATTACGCGCCATGAAGTGTACGAGGCCGATGCGCGATTTCTTTGGTTTATCCCTACCGAATCCGTTCATCTCGTGTGTTCGAGCCCGCCTTATGGTGCGCTGATCAAGTATCCAGACCATCCCGGCCAGCTTGGCAATGTAGCGTCATACGACAAATTCCTGGAGCAGATGGAAGCGGTACTTGCGGAGAGCATGCGGATGCTGGTTCCGGGGGGGCGTGTTGCATATGTTGTGGGAGATGTATGCATTTCGCGAAAAGCAGGCGGGCGTCACCATGTGCTTCCACTCTCTGCTGATTTGCAGGTCCGCGCCAGAAAGGTTGGATTTGACTGCCTGACGCCGATACGATGGTTGAAGGTCGCAAACATAAGGTTGGAAGCGTCGAGTTCGTCTCGCTACCTCGGGAAGCCAAACCTGCCAAATGGAATCGTAAAAAACGACATAGAGAACATCCTGTTTTTCAGAAAACCCGGCGGATATCGCAAACCGACGCCGGAGATGGAGGCGCGATCCTATATTCCATCGGACGAATATGCCAAGTGGTTTTCACCGGTCTGGAGCGACGTAACCGGTCAGCTCCGGCGCGATCATCCGGCGCCATATCCGGTTGAGATTCCGCGGCGATTGATACGAATGTTCAGCTTTGCCGGCGACACCGTTATAGACCCCTTCGCCGGAACGGGGACAACGGCGTTAGCTGCGATGGAGACCGGACGGAATAGTATCAGCGCGGATATCGAGCCGGCATATATCGACCTGATAGAGGCGCGCCTCAAGACGGCAAAACTCGGCGGTATAATTGAAGTCTTCCGAACGCAAGCTCCCGCGGAGTTCGAGCTGCGGCAGGCTTTCTCCAATGTCAATCGCTGAAGCGTTCGCTGAGCACTTAAGCAAGGAAGGCTATCACCCGCGTTCGGCAAAACATAGCGACTTCTTATCGCACGTCATCATTCGTGATTTGCTCGATGGATGCCCCCGTATTCGGCAGAGGGCTGAAACGGGTGAGTTGGTTGCAAAACTTTGCCATCATCAGCAGGTCGGACACGACGACTGGGTCATCGATATTGCGCTAGGATCTTGTGCGGGAAGGCCGAGTCCCCCAGTAGAAGGCGAGCACATTCGCTTAACTCAGCCCGCGATAATACAGATCGCAGTAGAGCTGAAGTCAATTATTACCGAGCACGGAAAGGCGCGGCGAAACCGTCTGCGGGACTTCAACGCTTTCCATGGCTACGCTCATCAATACAATCCGAAAACCATTGCGGCCGCTTTTCTTGTAGTCAACAGTAGCGAAAATTTCTATTCGCCGTTGCGACGGCCGGACGATATTACGAAACACGGCAGCAAACAGCGCTCCGCTGCTCAGGTTGCGCAAGAAGCAACCAATATCTTTAGAGCAATCAATCTACGAAATTCGTTGGTAGACCCGCCCGGTTTGGAAGCGTTTGGTGTCATCGTCGTGGAGCATGACAACCTGGCGTTACATCCAACGCCCGAAAAATACAAGACGCTTCATAAACCGACACGCGTGGCGCCGATTCCGCCGAGTCTGCCAGTTGGCGATCCGATGCATTACGACACAATGATCCAGCGCATCTGCAACGCCTACAATGAGCGTTTCGGCGTCGTTGCTTAGATTATTTCTTGAATAGAGCTGCCTTCATCAAGCCGAACATCGAGTCGGAGCCTTAGGAATAGGAAAACTTGGGGTCAGCAAAACTTGGGGTCAACAGCAAGACTTGAGAAAGCTTGGGATCAGTTCTTTACTTCGCACTAAGGTGTAAGTGCAAGGTCAAGAACTGGCCCCGTCCCCTTTAATAACCATGGCGACCTCGATCGTAAATGTCGTGATAAGTAAAGTCACTTCAGCCCTGGCGACTTCAGGCAATTCTGGATCATTTCCTCGTGTGGCGGTGGAAGATTCCGTTGCCCGTATCGCACCAGATTAAACATCTTGCGACGCAATTCTTGCGAGACCGTGGGACGAGCCCCCATTAACGCATCGAATCCCGCCGTTAGGTCAAGGGCCACGTTGCCCGCCGACTTCACGGAGAGCCACTTGCTCTGGCGTTGCGACCACGACCTTGTCCGAAACGCCCCGTGATGCCTCGCCTCCTCCGCAAACGAGATTCGCGACATGGCTGCGAAGCGTGACATCTCTGCGAGCACTCCGGAAACGATGTCCTGCACGTACGCTGGTTGCCGCTTCAGCCACACAACAGGAATATCCGCGGGCGTCCTTGGGGGAGGTCGCAGCGGACTCGCGCCTTCAACACGGATTCGGCCGTCGACGTAAAGCGTAATCTTGATGGCATCCGGGCCGATCTTCGCACACGACTCCGGATTGATTAGGAAGCTCCAATAGAGAACGGCACTAGGATCAGAAAAAAACGGTGGGCGCAATGCACTGTAGAATTCAAACTGTCGCTGAGAAGGGTCAAAGAATTGCTCGATTTCAAGGACGAGGGTCCGTAGCCCTTCGTCCGCAGTCTGATAATCAAAATTAACCGTGTAGGGCATGTCTTGCCCCAGATACTCGATCACTACGCGTCTGATGTCAGGACGCGTCGCCCCTTTCGCGACGCCAAGAGTTGCCCCGCTTCGCCCGGCATATTCTTTGCCTGCGCGCCGCACTAGTTGTACTGTGTCAAAGTTAGTGCCATGATAACGGTATTCTCACTGCTGGGGGTGCAAATTCATGGCGAAGCGTGCTCTTGCGGAATTCGATCGGTACATGGCACATTTGGGCGAAGCACTGGGTTACGCAACTCGGGACCAGTGCCTGGTCGATTATTGCGGCGGTCTGATGCTGCCCCTCAAGCGTAAGAGCGTGGAGCCACTGGCGGCGGAGGCCGATCCGCGCAACGTGCCCGCCAAGCACCAGGCGCTGCTGCATCATTTCGTGGCGAACGCACCGTGGTCGGACCGCGCGGTGCTGGATCGGGTGCACGGGTACGTTGAGCCGCACCTCGATGTTGAACAGGGCGCGTTCTGGATTATCGACGATACCGGCCATCGCAAGTATGGGAGTCACTCGGTGGGCGTGGCGCATCAATACTGCGGCCAACTGGGCAAAGACGACAATTGCCAGTTGGCGGTGAGTTTGTCGCTGGCGAGCGCGCGCGGGAGCGTCCCGGTGGATTATCGGCTGTATCTGCCTAAATCGTGGGCTTTCGACCGCCAGCGCCGAGGCGCGGCGGGCGTTGCCGAGGCGGTGGCTTTCCAGACCAAACCCGAGATCGTCTTGGCGCAGATTCGAGCTGCCAGGGAGCGCGGCCTGTGCCCCGGCATTGTGATCGCTGATGCGGCCTATGGCAGCGACACCGCATGGCGGGAGGCGCTGAGCGAGCTCGGCTTGCACTATGCAGTCGGCGTGTGGTCGAGCCTCACGGTGTGGCCACCGGGGGTGACACCGCTGCCGCCCGCGCGCTATAGCGGGCGCGGTCGCGTGCGACCAAGTTGCGTCGCGGGCCGGGTCATGAACAAGTGAGCGTGAAGGAACTCGCGTTGCAGCTCAAAAGCTCGCATTGGCGCACCATCAGCTGGCGCGAGGGCACGAACAAGACGCTCCGCTCGCGCTTTGCGTGTGTGCGGGTGCGCGCGGCGCATGACGATCAGAAGCGAACGAGCCTGCGCGCCGAAGAATGGCTGCTCATCGAATGGCCGCGCGCCGAACCCGAGCCCACCAAATACTGGCTCTTGAGCCTGCCCGCTGACACCGCGCTCGAGCGCCTGGTCGACGCCGCCAAGATGCGTTGGCGTATCGAGCACGACTATCACGAGCTCAAACAGGAATTCGGCTTGTCTCATTACGAGGGCCGCGGCTGGCGCGGCTTCCACCACCATGCAACGTTGTGTATCGCCGCCTACGGCTTTCTCATGGCGCAGCGGCTCAAAGAGGGCTGTAAAAAAAACTGCTCCGGTCGACCAAAGGCGTCTTCCCTATCCAAAGATCACCAACCTCGCAGTAGCCGGCAGAGCACAGCGCCACGTGCCCGACTCGATTCCGACGCTGCGATATCGAATTGCCCATGAACTCGCGCGCCTTTTGCCTCGCTGCCCCTGCTGCCTGCGCAAACAAGAATGACACAGTACGACCAGGCTACCGCCAGGCAAAAGGCAAGACCTGACCCCTTTTCTGCTGCAATGCTCAGTGGGTCTTATAATCGGCACAAAACACCTGCGCTTCCCGCACATTCGTTAGAAAGGTTTCGACGTGGACTTCTGGACCCAAGAGCAGATGCGGTCGATCTACAAGATGCTCAACCCGCGCTCGATCGCCGTGGTGGGCGCAACGCCGAAGGGCGGTTACGGCGGGCGCCTTCTGACCGCGGTACTGAAAGCGAAGGACCGCGTACGGGTCTACCCAGTCAATCCGAAATACGGCG
>MERG01000156.1:7583-11373 GCA_001771985.1 Betaproteobacteria bacterium RIFCSPLOWO2_12_FULL_62_13
AAATACGGCGAGATCATGGGCGTCACGTCCTACGCGAGCGTCGCCGATCTTCCCGAAGCTCCGGATCTGGTGGGCGTGGTCGTTCCGTACCACAAGGTGCTCGATGTGCTGAAGGAATGCCACGAGAAAAAGGCCGGTTCGGCGGTTGTGATTTCCGCCGGGTTTGCCGAGCGCGGAACGGACTCGGGACTCGACCTGCAGCAGCGACTGGGCGCCTTCGCCAGGGAATCGGGCTTCCGCTTCACGGGACCCAACTGTCTGGGCATCGCCAATGTCAGGGACGATATCTGGGCCACCGCGTCTTCGCGCACGCTCGGCGGTTTGACCGGCACCATCGGACTCGTGTGTCAGAGCGGCGCGACCGCGTTCGGCCCGTTCCTTCTGCGTGCCGTGGACAGCGGCATCGGATTGAGCCACATCATCTCCACCGGCAATGAAATCGATCTGGACTTCGCCGATTTTGCGCGCTACCTCATCGACGATCCCGCCACACGCGTCATTGCGGGTTTTGTCGAAGGATTCAAGGACGCAAGAAAACTCGTCGCTGTCGCCGAACTGGCGGCCGAGCGCGGCAAACCGATCGTGCTGATCAAGATCGGGCGCTCGAAGTCCGGGGCCCAGGCGGCGCGTTCCCATACCGCGGCGCTCACCGGCGCTGATGCGCTGTACGACGCCGTGTTCAGGCAATACGGGATCATCCGGGTGCAGGACTACGACGAGCTGCTGGAGACTTCGCAACTGCTCGCCAATTCACGAAAACCGAAGAAGCCGGGCATTGCCGTGGTGTCGCACTCCGGCGGCATCAGTTCGCTCACCGCCGATATGCTGGGCCTAGCCGGACTCAATCTGCCGCCGCTTACCGATCACGCGCGCGACGGCATCAATGCCATTCTCAAGGATTTCGGCTGGGCGGCCAATCCAGCCGATGTCACCGGCTTCGCCCGCCGCGACGAGTTCCCGCGGATCATGGACTATATGATCAACGAACCGGAGGTCGGCACGCTCATCATCGCCAGCGCCGGGGCGGGCAATCAGCCGGACCACGTGATCAGTCTGCGCGACCGCAGCGACAAAAACGTCGCTTATTTCTGGACGGCGAGCCGTAGAGATGAGGGCGGGCTCGCCAAGCTGAAGAGCGCCAATATTCCGCTTTTCTACTCGCCGGAGAAACTGGCGCGCGGCCTGAAAGGCCTGATCGACTATCACGCCTGGCGCGATCAGCGGATGGCCGGTGGCTCTGCTGCGACTCCCCCGCTCACTGCCGAGCAACAACAGACTCTGGAAAAACTGCGCGCTCTCGGCCGCTCGACTCTCTCTGAGAGCGAGAGCAGGCAGGTGATTGCCGCGTGGGGCATACCGGTGACGCGCGAGGTATCAGCCCGGTCCGCCGGCAGCGCTGTCGAGGCAGCGCAGCGTCTACGCTATCCGGTCGCGCTGAAGGTCGACTCGCCGGATATAGTGCACAAGACCGAGGCCGGCGTCGTGCGTCTGGGTCTGCGTGATGCTGGCGAGGTGCGCAGCGCTTACGACCAAGTCATGGCCAGTGCCGCCGCCTATGCGCCGAATGCCACTATCAATGGCGTCACGGTGCAGGAGATGGTTGGCGATGGCGTGGAAGTCATCGTCGGCATCAAATACGATATCCAGCTCGGCCCGATGCTGCTCTTCGGAAGCGGCGGCGTCATGGTCGAGGTGTATAACGACGTGGCGCTGCTGCGCTGCCCCGTCAGCCGCACCGAAGCGCTGAACATGGTGGCGGAGGTCAAAGGCGCGAAACTCCTGCGGGGCTTCCGTGGCAAGCCACCGGCAGACGTCGATGCGCTGGCCGATGCCCTTGTGCGCGTTTCACACCTTGCCATGCACCTTGAAGGACATCTGGCGGAGCTGGACATCAACCCGCTGATGGTGTTGCCGGTGGGGCGTGGCGTGAAGGCGGTGGATGCGTTGGTGGTGTTGAAGAGCTAGCAGCTTGTCGGAGTTAAGTTCGACACGCTCCTGCTGCGAGCGTAACTGTCGATGATCTCCGAGCCGGTCGCAGCCCACACGCTCTGGCGCTCGACGATACGGTCCAGCGCAGCGTCCAGGCGGCCGATGCGGAACGGCTGTCCAATAAGAAATGGGTGCACGTTCAGCACCAGCAGCCGCCCGTTGTCCGCTCCCTCGCGATACAGCGTCTCGAAGGTCTCCTGAATCATCTCCCCATATCGGTCTATGTCGATGCGCCGGTCCCAGAGCGCGTTGATGTCGTCCAGCGGTAACGTAATGGGCAGGGCGTACAACTCCCCCTGTGGGACCTTGAAGGCATAGGGCTGTTCGTCGTTCACCCAGTCGCACACGTAGCGCAGGCCCGCCTGCGCGAGCAACTGCGGCGTCCGCGTCGACTCTCCATACTCCGGCCCCAGCCACCCGATGGGCGCCTTGCCCGTGGCACGGGTCACGGCATCCATCGATGTCCGGATATATTCCCGCTCCTCGTCCTCCGACATCCGGCTGGTGATCATTCGATTGACGGACACGCCGTGCCCGATGATCTCGCAGTTACGCTTGAGGCAATGGCGCACCAGGAAGGGATAGTGATCGGCAGTGAGCGCATCCATGGCGATGGTGGGCTTGATCCCGTGTTTCTCCAGCACATCCAGGACGCGAAAGATGCCGACCCGGTGGCCATACTCGCGATGTGACCATGCTGTGACGTCCGGGAAAGGACCCTGCCCATAGCCGCCGGCGAGGTTGGGCACCTGGTAGCTCCCGGCGGGGCGGCTCCATTCCATGTGCTCGAGGCTGACGATGACGCACAGCGCCACGCGGGCTTTCCCCGGCCATTCGAGTGTGGCGCGGGTGGCATTCAGCGGGCACCAGTCATAGTGGTCGTGGTCCATCCCACGGCGCGGCTCGGGAAATGCATAGATTCGGTCTGCGGGCATGGGACTTCCTATTATGCGTTGATGCGCGCCGCATGCGCCACCGCCTGGTCATAGTAATGGGCGAGGTAATATTCGGCGATCTCGTCGGTGGTGGCCTGCCACACTCGATCGTGGGACATCACGTAGTCGAGTACTACGGCCAGGTACTTGGCCCGGTGCGGGCGCCCCATCGCATACGGGTGGAAGGCGATGCACATCAGTCTGCCGTTCTCTTCCCCCTCGCGATACAACTGGTCGAACTGGGCTTTGCAGATCCTTGCGTAGTAGTCGGCTTCGTAGTGATGCCGGATCAGGGGCGCGTCGTTCAGCTCCGAGGTGTAGGGTATGCAGATGAGCCGGCCCGACCGCACCTTGACCGGCACCGGCTGGTCGTCGATCTTCCAGTCGGTCTGGTAGAGGAAACCCGCCTCGGCGACGAGGTCGGGCGTGCGTTCGGTATTGGAGGCCGCCGGCCCTGACTGGCCTTTCAGCTCCCGACCCGTCACGCGCTTGAACGTTTCCCGGCAGCGCTGGAAAAACTCCCGTTCCTGCTCCTCCGAGAAGGTGGTGATGTAGCGCGTGTTGTAGAAGCCGTGGTTGACGAAGGCCCAGGCGCGCTTGAGCATTGCCTCCGCGACGTCCGGAAAATGTTCCAGCACGCCCACGTTGAGCGTCGTCGAGCACCGAATCCCGTAGTGGTCCAGGATCTCGAGCAAGCGCCAGAAACCCACGCGGTTGCCATACTCGTGCGCCGAATACTGCTGCACGTCGGGCAGCGGAGTGCGAGGCCACGGATCGCGCACGCCATCGAGCGGAGGCAGATACTCATAGTGCTCGACGTTCGGTGCGACCCAGAACGCAACCCGCGCACTGTTCGGCCACTTGAT
>MERG01000157.1 GCA_001771985.1 Betaproteobacteria bacterium RIFCSPLOWO2_12_FULL_62_13
CAGGCGTGAGATCCTTCATGAGGTCATAAGACAGCTTCCGATTTGGGTAGGCCGCGCTGATCGCATGTCCAAAGTATATGAGAAGCAGCGTATAGCCGTCGGGATCCGCTTTGGCAACGATGTTCGCAGCAATGTTGCCCGCTGCTCCGGGACGGTTGTCGGTGACTACCGGATGGTTCCATGCCTGGCCGAGTCCCTGCGAGATCGCCCGTGCAATGATATCCGTGCCGCCGCCCGGCGCCAGCGGCACTATGAGACGGATGGGCTTCGCCGGATACTGCTCTGCAGATACTCGTTGCGCGGCCACATCGCCCAATGATATTGCCAATACGATCCCGACAACATGCGTAATCAAGATCCGCATAAGCTCCTCCAGGGACAGGAAATCGAACTGCACTTCCCTGAGTATCTTATGGCCCTGGAGCCGCAGTCAACTACTCAGGCGCGCCATCGGATGAGTTTGCCAGCATCACCTGGGAGCATCTCGCTGTATTGCACACCGCGCTGGCCAGCGCCGCGACGGCCGCGCGCGGTGCGGACGACGCTCGACGGCGTGCGCTGCGGCTCAGTTCGCCTTGATGCCGGTCGCCTTGAAGACGCGCGACCATTTCGCCAGCTCTTTCCGCACGAATGCGTCGAGTTCGGCCGGCGAACTGCCGACGGGGTCGGCGCCGCTGCGCGCAAAGCTTTGCGCGATCTCGGGTGTCTTCAGGCCTTGCACGAGGGCCTGGTTGAGTTTCGACACGATGTTGCCGGGCACGCCCGCGGGCACGAACAGGCCCCACCAGGTGACGACCTCGTAGCCCGGCACGCCGGACTCGTCGACGGTCGGCACATCCGGCAGCGCCCGCGACCTTCTCTTCAGGTTGGCCACCGCGATCGCCTTGAGTCTCCCCGCTTTGATGTGGCCCAATGACGTCGGCAGCGACGCGACCAGCATGTCCATGCGGCCGCCGATGATGTCGATCACCGCCGGGCCCGCGCTCTTGTAAGCGACGTGGACCATCTTGATGCCGGCTGCCAGATTCAGCAGTTCGCCCGCGAGATGCGGGGTCGCGCCGATGCCCGACGAGGCGTAATTCACCCCGCCGGGCTTCGTGCGCGTCCATGCGATGAAATCGCGCATGTTGGCAACCGGGGCGGATGGATTGACGACGATGACGTTGTCGCTGGTGTCAAGCAGCGTGACCGGCGCGAGATCCTTCTGCGGGTCGAACGGGAGCTTCGCGAAGAGAAACTGGTTCGTGACGACCGGGCCGGGGCTCGAGACGATCATCGTGTAGCCGTCGGGGGTTGCCTTGGCGACGATGTCGGTCCCGATGTTGCCGCTCGCGCCCGGGCGGTTGTCGACGATCGCCGATTGTCCCCACGCCTCGTTCAGGATCCGCGCTACCATCCGTGCGGCGAAGTCGGTTCCGCCGCCGGGCGTAAATCCCACGACCACGCGCACGGGCCGCGACGGGTAGTCCTGCGCCGAAAACACCGCGCTTGCCGAAAACAAGATCGCCAAACATGCGAATAGTTTGTGCATAAAGATCTCTCCTCGTTAACGTGGTAGCTGTCTCCTGGTTGCTGCCGGCGACCCCGGTCCCGCAACGGACGCGGCGCGGCTGCGCGCTGCGGCCCGCGGCAGGTGCCGCCGTCAAAAATACGCCTGGCCGGGCTTGACCGCCGGCACCCACTCGCACTTGCCCCACGGCCCGTCGCCGTTCTCCTTGATGTAGGCGATGCGGCGGTGCCGCCTGGACAGGCCCTTGCCGGTCATCGCCATGCGCAGCCAGTCGAATACGTATTCGTAGTTGTCGAGGCCGCCGAGGTTGGACAAGCTGCGCTGCTGGTGGTACTGGTTTTCGAATACCCATATTTCCTTGGGCGAATTCAGTTCGCCGAACGCCTCGATCGCGTCCTCGAGCGGGCACAGTGGATCGAATTCACCGGTCGAGAGCAGCGTCGGGCATTTGATCCTGCCCAGGTAGCCGCGCACGGTCATGTGCTGCGCAACCTCGCGATCGAACTTCTCCTCGTCTTCGTAACCGGCCATGTACATGAACATCTGCTTGAAGCGCGGCGAGCACTGCGTGAAGATCGTGTTATTGGGGTTGAAGCACGCCACGGCGCTGACGAGGGCCGCGATACGGTGGTCGTAGCTCGCGAGCCGCAGCGACCAGAAGCTGCCCATGCTGCTGCCGTAGACGGCGATGCGGCGCCGATCGATTTCCTTGCGCCCGCGAAGATAGCTGATGACCGCCGCGCCCGCGCGCTCGTAGTTGTCGCCGACCGCGCGGATCTTCTTCAGGTTCGAACTGCCCTGTCCCGGCCCGTCCATCGCGAGCACGTGAAAGCCGCGCAGAAGCCCGACGTTGTGCGTCACGAGCGGAAACGCCTCCTTGGTCTGGTCCATGCCGGGAACGTAGATCACGACGGGCGCGCGGCGCCGGTCCGGCAGCAGGTGCAGCAGGCAGGAAATGGTCTTGCCGTCGTCAAACGGCACTTCGACGCGCTCGATCGGATAGTGCGCAACCTCGGAACGGCGGTCGACCATTTCGTCGAGCTTGCGGCACAGGTATTTCTTGACGGGGTTGTCGTCGTAGTAAATCTGGTGCTGCGCGGCGCGATAGGCGTCGACGGCGTGATCGTAGTGCACGGCCGCGGTGGCATGCGCGCCGCGGGCGTGCGCGCGCTTCGCAAGCGCCTCGTGGTGCTCGGCATCCTGGCGCCACACCTTGGTGATCATGCGGTAATTGCGCGCGCGCTTGCCCCGCGGCAAATCCGTGCTGTCGCGCTCGAAGTTCTGCACCCGACCGCGCATGTTGAGCGCAAGGTCGAGCATCCATTGTTGGTCGTCACGCTGCGTTCTGAGTTTGCGGATCATCGCTGCCTCGCTCGGTGGTGTCTCCAGGTGGCCGCCACCGCTGTCATGCAGTGCGCGTTGCATGAAAGTCTGGGTAGCCGCGACGATATTATGGGCGCTCCTTGTGTTCGTCAATTGTTGTGCGCGGCGCGCCGGTCGCGGCGCCGCCGGCAATCCGCCGGGGACGGGGCAGCGGTTCGCAGCGGCTGCAGGCGCCGGCGGAGAAAGGGCAACCCACCTAGGCGCCGGTCTGGCTGGGCGGTGTCTCCAGTGCTACCAGATCGCGGGCGGCCGGTAAGCAACCAGCGGCGAAGGGTCGCTATGCAAAGATTTGCTGGCTCACCCCGTGCCACTGGATGGCCGGAACGCAGACTGATCGGCTGTGCCGCCTAGTTCTTCCTGAGTGATGCTGCCCGCAATTGCCCAGCGACGCACTTGCGGTGCTCGGCACGCGTGCGCTTTTCCTTGCACGCTTCCAGCGCGCTGGCGTGTGCCTCGCAGGCTTCCTTGTTACTCGCCTTGCTGCAGTCGCGCGGCGTGGGCGGAGTGAACTTCGCGGTTGGGACTGACCCATACATGCACTCGCGCCACTCGTCGTCGGTCTTTGCCTTGCACGCTTGGATTTTCTGGTTGAGGGCTGCACAACGCGCCTTGTCTTTCCATTCTGCGCAGTTCATGGGATAAGCGCCCGGACCTTTCTCCGGGGCCGCCCCGGTGGGCATTGCGGTAACGGTGGTGGCGAAGGTCGCTGCGATCAAGCCGGCAAGCAGAACTGAGAAGCAGGGTTTCATCGGTTTTTCTCCAAGACAGAGTCCATGGAAATGCGGCGCCAGCGGGCGCCGCCTCGCGCTCTCCGAACCGGAGCAGCAAACACATTCAATTTACGCCTGCGCTTCGGCACCAGTTTGATTTGGGTCAAGTTTCGGTCAACTTGCATTGTTGCGCTGAAACGACGGCTTCCCGCCCGGAGGGGTAAGGGCAAGTTAACCGAATAAGCCGGCCAATGAGCAAATCGCGACGCGGTAGTTTTTGGCCGATTCCCCACCTTCGCGCGTGCCGATCCTGGCCGGTCAGCGACCATCAGCCAAGGGTCGCAAAGCGACCCCAACCCGCCGGTCTCCTAGAAAAATGAATCGCGCCGAAGCGGGGTTTGTGCGCCGGATCGCGAAGGGGGTATCAGGCGGCTTCTTTCTCGTCGCCGAACGGCACCGTTATCATGCTCGCGAAACGTTCTAGCCCCCGTCGGGTTCGGCACCCAGGTGATACCGCGTGCTATAGTGGGCAGCACTAGGAGTTTGTCGGACGTGGGTCGGACAAACTCCTAATGCAAAACCGCCCGCACGAATATGGGAGAAAAATGCCAATGAAAACCTCATTTCTGGTCTGCTCGCATGCTTTTGGGAGGGCAAGAGCGGTTGTTGATCGGGGTTACATTCAAAATCGGCTGGCGGTTTTGCTGTTAGCAGCCTGTCGCATGCTAAGTCCGACAGGCTGCTAGCAGTACTGTAAAACGTGGGAGGAGACGATGATGAAGAAGAGAACCGCCCATGTTGCGAGAGTCAATGCCGATGACCGCTCTTGGCCGGAAATCGACCATCGGTCATGGGGCACAACCCGATCCAAACCGATCGCTCGGATCAACGGCATTTCAGCCGTGCACGCCGTGGAACGATATCACCAGAGCAACTTATGAATCCGCGCCATGTGCACCTTGATTTCCTGCTCGGTCCACTCGACTGTGCGATAGGTGAACAACCACGGTAGCTCTGAGTAGCAGTACCAGCCACCGCCGAGACTCTGGATGTGGGAATCCCGGTACTGCGCCGCAGCAAGCGCAATCTCGTAGAACGTAAATTCCAGCTTGGACGGAAAGATCGATCGTGCGCCGCCAAAGCCGTCATTTCTGAGTAATGCGCCCATGTCGCCTAGCATCTGCCTTTTTTCGCCGATGCTCAAGGCTTCGTTGCTTCGGGCTCAATGCGCTATTTTCAATCGGTTGCCGGTGGTGCGGCACAGACTTGCTCGTAGCGATAGCGCTGCTTCAACGGGCCGTTGTATTCGAAGATATCCAGTGTTTTTTCATAGGCCGCATGCGTAATTTCCACATGCGGCGTCCAGCAGCCGAGCTGCTGATACGTTGCGATGCAGTCGGCGAGAACGTTTTCATCGATATCGGGAAAGTACGGTTTCTCCGCCTTGGCAATCTCGGTGGCCGGCGCTACGTTTATGTAGGTCCGGGTCTTTTTGTAGGCACGTGTCAACGCCTTCGCCATATCTGTTTCAAGCCAGTCATGGGTCGCCGCAAGGCTGGAAAAACCGCAGGGTCCGATCTGTTTGCCGACTTGCGTCACGATATGTCCGATGCCGTCGGCCTGCAGTTGCTGCGGGAACGGACCCTGCTGGTGGACATACTGCCCCTGGCCGCGACGGAAGGCCTGGTCGATTTCGGCGGCGCCACCGGGGCAGATGGGTTTTATTTTGTTGAAATCGACGCCTGCCTTGTAGCAAGCGTATTTGAACATGGCGAGTGGCTGGCCGCCCTTGAACATGACGACTTCGGCGCCGTCCAGCTTGTCCCACGTGAAAGCGGGATCCGCCTCGCGTCCGGTGAGGAAGAACCCGTCCATCTCATTGATCTGAGCGAAATGGACTGCGGCCGGCATCTCCCCCTTATTGAGTGACGTGAACCCCTGGCTCAGGGCCGATTGAACGACGTGAGCGGAGCCATCTTTCAAGGCATCAAGGGCCGAGACGCCCGGCGGCGAAATCGACCACTCCGGATCCAGACCTTCCGCTTTGAGGAAGCCACCCGACATCGTCGAAATGAGCGGCGAGTAGAACGCGGAAAACAAAGTGAACTGAATGCGGATCTTGTCCATATCGCTGTACCCTTCGCTCGCAGTCGGCTGCCAATTTCGTGAAGTCCACCCTAAGCTATTCTTTGATCGACTGCGAATATCGGCTCATGGCCGGTTACTGCCTGGTCGCAAACCGACCCATTGTGGACGCTCAAGGCGATACTGGATCTCGCTTTCGCCTAAAAGACAAACTGTCTTCCAACTGCTGCCGGCACTAGTACGTCCTCGTTGTAGACCTGCGCCAGTGCGTGCACCGCGCGCCAGCCGGTGCAGTGGCAGGGGACAATCCGCTTCAACGCGAATTCACCGAAGTCTCGAATAGTGTCGGGAATGATCACCTCGACTTCAGCCCCCGAGAGATGGAAGCCGCCCATCACCGCATAGAGCGGCACGTCTCCAAAGACGTTGCGCGCGTCCTTGAGCACGTTGATCACGCCCGCGTGCGAGCATGCCGTGAAAACGACAGCGCCTTTGCCTTTAACGTGCGCCGCGACATAGCGCTCATCCAGGATCAGCGGGTCGGGCTCCCAGTTGACACCATCCTGCGCCAGCCTCACGTGCGGCGGAAGACCGCGCTCGTAGGGTGTGACCCGCGGAATCTCGCCGCTCACATAGAACATCTGCTCCATGATGACCCGCGCGTCCGGGGAATTGACGACCGCAGCGCCCCGCTTCGCGAGATCAACCGGCTTCATCACGATCTCGGCCGGTATCACCCTGC
>MERG01000158.1 GCA_001771985.1 Betaproteobacteria bacterium RIFCSPLOWO2_12_FULL_62_13
CAGTTCCTGCTTGTTTATCCTTGCGAAGATTTCGGTCACGATCGGGATGATGCGCGGGCGCGCTTCGACGCGTTGCGGATTGGTCTTGAGTGAAGGATCAACAAGCAGGTCGCTGAGCCCGAGCGCTTCGCCGAACACTTTCCACTGCGTGTCGGTGACGACGCCTGCGAACACCAGTTCGCCGTCGCTTGTCCTGAAGTTGTCGTAGAGCGCCCAGGCGCGGATGCGGTCGGGCATGGGCGACACCGGCTGGCCGGTTGCGTGCCGCAACGGCGCGAGGTAGGCTTTGGCCTGGATTCAACGGCGCATTTCGTCACGCCATTTCCAGAGGGAGACTGCATCATGAGCAACGGCATCAAGCGGCATAACCCCGGCCCCGTCTTGTCTCGCATCGTCGAGTTCGGCAATCTAGTGTTCGTCGCCGGCACCACCGCCGGCAACAAGAAAGCCTCATGCAAAGAGCAGACCGAGGAGATTCTCAGGAAGATTGACTCATATCTCGCAGCGGCCGGCACCAGCAAGTCGAGAATCCTGTCGGCCAACGTGTGGGTTGCCGATATCAAGGAAAAGGAGCAGATGGATGCAGCCTGGAAAGCGTGGGTCGACCCCGACAACAAACCGGCACGCGCCTGCGTCGAGGCGCGGCTCGGCACGCCTGACACCCGCGTCGAAATCATGGTGGTCTGCGCCAAGTGAACGCCGCTGGCAATGTCATCCGCGGCGCGTTGCCCGTCCGCCAGGTTCCTGCACAACCCCGCCTGTGGTCGAAACAGCAACCCTGGCGTGTCAAGACCGCCTTCGTGCGGCGTCCGCATGAATACGGCCGCAACAAGAACCCGGACATCGGGGACGACCCGGCGTTCACCACCAACGCCGGCGACTTCATCGATCGCGCCGATCAGCTCGGCTGCTAGTGCCGGGGGCCCCCTATTTCGATGCAGAATCCTTGCGACCGTTCATGCAGCGACGGTGTAGGTCAGGCTGCCCATGGACGGCTGCCTGACACCAAGCGGATGTCGGGGAACGCTGCGCGTACCCCGACCTACGTCTAATTGTGGAACGAATTAAAGACTCAGGACATCAGTGACCGCCGTCAATCGGATTTTTCTGCTGCGGCGTGAGCAGATTAATCCATCCTTCCACTTCGCCAGAGAGCGCCCCTGTGCCGGCGAGTGCGACAGTAGGTTGGATCCAACCATCATGCGTCATGGGCAGCGGTTTGACGCCCTGCCCCCCGGTGCCATCGGTTACTCCCGCACCGGCGCTGCCATTTGCAAGCAGGATTATCCCGACGGTTGCGGCGTCGGAGGAATTCCTGTCCCCGTTGGGGTCCGGATCGACGACCGCCAGGACATTGGCGAACTGGCTTGTCACATGAACATAGTAGCCGCCGCCTCTTTTGGCGCCCCAGTTGGCGCCGTGAGTACCCAGAGGACTCGGCACAAACGCCACCACTTCATCCAGCGCGGTATCAATAATCGCGATGTGATCGGGAGAGCCGGTAGATGACCTGGGGACGGACGTGAGCGACAGCACGGCCGTCGCGATGAACCTTTCATCCGGGCTGACGGGTGTCTGTATCGGAACCTGGAGCGTGTGCAGGATGTTCTGTCCCAGTTGCCCGTCAGGAGTCAATGTCACCGGGATATTCTTGATGATCGTCATCGTGTCCACATTGATGACGCTCACGAAGCCCGATACGGCGTTGGCCACATAAGCCTTATGCACGCCGTCGACATGGCATTCGCCGACCGCTAACGGCATCTGGAGCGCACTCCGAAGAGCGTCGTTCGGGTCGTGCAAGAACTCCTTCAGGATATTTCCGCTTGCGGTATCGAGGATGCTGACGGACCCGGCGAAACCCAAGCCCTTGAACACGTTGGGCACAACGGTCCGATCTCCGCGGCCGCAGGTGAGCCAGTGCCCGTGGGGATGGTTGTTCCCTGCGCCGGTCGGTTTCTTGTCAATAATCTGCAATCCGCCAGTACGATCTTCCACTTTTACGATGTCATTTCCCGCGCTCAGAGGGACGGTCAAAAAACCGAACTGAGGTGAACCGGGAGTGGGGATGGTGACAATATGAGTGGGCGCCTCTCCCACGGTAATACTGTCAAGAATGCCGCCGCCTTGCCGGTCAATCTTGTTAATCCACTTTCCGAACCAGTTCGTGTTATAGACCGTGTCCAGGCGGAAATTGGCCCACATATTATGGGGATTGTTCCACATGCCGCCGGCTGTCAGGCCGTTGATCTCTTTCTTTACGGTAAAGGTTTCTGCATCAACCACCGTGATTGTTCCCGGCTTTGGCACCCCTCCGCTGTCGGTCTGTCCCGGCACGCGCTCAAACTGGCTGTTGACCCATACCTCACCAACCCCCGGAACCGCCGGGATCACCTGATCGGCCGCGCTGCGAATATCCCACTTGACTGTTTTGTCCGCGTCCGCCGGTGCGACGGTGTTGAGCACAGACAAGACAGTGCCGGCCGGCAGCGCGGCAGCGCCGAGATGACCGATGAAAGGTAAAGAACCGGCTGTAACGTCGGGGATGTTCCCGGCAGCATCTTTCACTGCTACGACACCGGTCATGTAGGGATGGACCTTGCACACAGTCACATATACGCCCGGCACATCGAAGGTGGCGGAGATCGTCCCGTTCTTCGACTCTTTCTGATCCAGCACGAGCTTCGAGTTCTCGGGTTTGAGCAGGAGGCTGACCGTATGCCGGGTGTTGGTGCTGCGGTCGTTGATCTTGAAGTCCACCCTCTCCCCGGCATTGATCACGGACACAGGGGTGCCGCTGGTTTGGCTCCTGAACCAGTTGCCGGGATCGTCAGTGAGTTCCACCGTATCTGCACTTTGGGCATAAACGTTCTGCGACAGAGCACAAAATAAGGCGATCAGGAAATGTTTCGAGATTTTCATGCTCTTGTCTCCTTGAAATGTGACGAATGATCTTTCTTTTTTTTCCAAGTCTCACGTGGTGTTTTTCTCGCTTCATCCCCACGCGAATGCGGAAAGTGAGCCAAAATCGTGCCAGAGGCGCACGTTGGTCCATTCCCGCGTGCGTGCGGAGCACCCGCCTTGGTGCAAAATCAACGGCTTTCAGGATCGTGACCAGGCAACGGGTCCGTGCCCGTGGCTGGGTATATCAGAATGAGCGTATGTCGCCGGTAAACGACAGGTTCCGGTGCGAACGAAACTCGGCAGAGCAAAAAGACGTGTCGCCAGCAGGCGACAGAGCGCTTTTCCGGATTCTGGATCAAGATGGCACAGAATTCGAAGGCGCGTCACACACGCTACCAACGCCGTCACGCTACATATCGGCAGGGTGTGCATCGCGCACCAATCAAACGATGTTTCAATCCTCGCCGGGCGCGCACGTCGGGCGCGTGAGGAAGACGTTATAAACCCGGCGCCGGCGCGGGGCCGAACCGGAAATGTGTGAAAAAAATCACACATGCCGAGCCTCGCTGTCGAAAAATCGATAATCGACCGTCGAAGTGGACTACGATCGTGAACCGTCGGCCAACGATCATGTGGACTCGCGGCACGAAAGGCGACGCGCCCCCGCACCGGCCCTGTTCCTCGAATCAGTGTGTTACGCGCGGACCGTGAAATAGTGCCAAACCGGAAAAAGGCGCTGGCATGAAAGGTGCGGGAAGGATCACCGGAAGGAAACCTGCGGAGGCTACGGTGATCATCTACATGGACGAAATTCGGCAATCCAGGGCGGCGCGCGTTGCCATGGCAGACCGCGACGCGCGGTTGGCGTGCGCCGGCGGGGGGCCAGTGGTTGCGCGGGCAATAGCGTTTTGCTGCGCGCACGCGCACGAACTCAGCCCGGGACTCCCGGACGATTTCGCAGCCATCGACGTCGAAGCGTTCATCGATCGCGTCTACGGGCTTGCGTCGCAAATCTAGGCGTCATACTCGCGACAGGGAACTATTCCCGGCGGTTCTTTCATCGTCATTTCAACCGGGCTTTCAACGCCACATGAACTTGCTGCGCCGGTCCTCGGTCAGGACGTTCCTGTCCGTCGCGCTCTCGCTGACGCTGGGCGCGATGCTGGTCGCGACCATCCATTTCACGCGTTTCGATCTGCAATGGCTCGCGTTTCTGGGCGGCGTGCTGTTCGCGGCGGTGCTCGCACTGGTGAGCCAGGCCTCGAAAGCGGAATGGCTGCTCATGCGGCGCTCGAAGCAGCTCGAACGCGTGCGCGAGCAGCTCAGCCAGGAGATCGCGCGCAGCCGCAATGCGGCCCAAGGCCTGCAGGCCGCCGAAAAGCGCATGCAACTGCTGACCGATCGACTGCCGATTCCCCTTCTCTATATTGACCGGGACGGGCGCTGCCGCTATCACAACGGGGCGTGCGCGGAATGGCTGGGGCCGCCCGCGGACGGCATTGCCGACCGGCTGATGCGCGACATTTTCGGCGGCGAGCGCGATTCGGTGATCGCCCCGCAGGTAGCGCGCACCCTCTGCGGAGAGGCCGTGGACTACGAACTTGCGTGGCCGGGCGCGACCGGTGAACCGGCCGCGTTCAACATACGCCAGATACCCTACACGCCCGACGACGCCGGGATCATCGGCTTCTATCTGATTGCGATGCCGTCGGCCGCACATCCGTCCGCCGGTGCGGACCGCGCCAAATCAAGCGGCAATGGGCCGGTCGCGCCGGATGAAAACGACCAAACGCTTTACCTGCGCTCGATGACGGCTGAATTGATGGCCGGCGCAGACCCGCGCGCGCGACTCGTGCGGGCCCTCCAGCAGAACGAGTTCCTGTTGTTCGCGCAAAAAATCCTTTCGCTCAAACGCGGCGCCGGCGAACCGGAGTGCTACGAGATCCTGGTGCGGCTGAAGGAAGAAGAAGACAACATGCTGCCCCCGGGCGGCTTCATACCGGTTGCCGAGCGCTACGGCATGCTGGAGGAAATCGACCGCTGGGTGGTGCAAAGCCTCATCGCGTGGTGCCTTGACAGGCGCCGCGGCGCTCCCGATTGGCGCATGCCCCTCTTTTGCATCAACCTGTCCGAAGCTTCCGTGATCAGCTCCGGTTTCGCGGGGTTCGTGCGGCACGAGATCGAACGCGCGGATTTCCCGGCCCGCGCCTTGTGCTTTGAGATCGGCGAGGCGGACGCGATCGCGCACACCGACAGCGTGCGGCGACGCATGGCCGCGCTGAGGCCTCCCGGCTGCCGCTTCAGCATCGACGGCTTCGGCGGCACCCGGGTATCGTTTAATTATCTCAAGGGGCTCGCAGTCGATTTCCTGAAAATCGACGGCTCGATCATTCGCAACATCCTGGCCGATCCGGCGCAGCTCGCCAAAACGCGCGCCATCATCACCGTGTGCCGCAAAGCCGGGTTACGCGCGATCGCCGAGTTCGTCGAAACCAAGGAAACGCTCGACAAGCTGCGCGAAATCGACGTCGACTACGTGCAGGGATTCGGGATCGCCCGTCCCGCGCCGCTCGCGAAAGTCCTGTAACAACATCGCGAGGGCGAATTCGCGAGCGATGTCACGAGGCGCCACCCTTCTGGCGACTTGAAGTCGATGTGCCGCCGTGGATGGAACTTTTCCGTGCGCGCAGGTTGTCCACTTCGGAAACGATGACTTCGTATTCCTTCATCCGAGAAATCTCTCCCGCACTGCACGCAGGCTCCACGGCCGGTCATACGGCAGCACGCTTGCAATGGTTTGGTAGCGCTGGGGCACAATAGCACAGAATTCCAAAGCGCCTCACACACGCTACCAACGCAGTCACGTTAATGTCCCGATCGGGGATGGTTGAAATCCCTCGCCCCCGGATCGGAGCCTGAAGCACGCTCCGCGCGAAGCAAGTTTTTGCGACATGCGAACGAAGCAAACATCAGCAGGTTTAAGTGCAAAACAACTGCTCATGGCCGCAGGGCCTTCCCCCGAACGCCGTAGTCGGGGGGCGGGCAAGCAGGTGCAGCTCGTGGTGCCCGCGCAGCCGAGCATCCAATTGTGCCAAAGCGGTGTCATGCCCGCGCAGCCGAGCATCCAATTGTGCCAAAGCGGTGTCATGCCCGCGCAGCCGAGCATCCAATTGTGCCAAAACGGTGTCATGCCCGCGCAGGCGGGCATCCAATTGGTGATCTGTTGAAATTGGATTCCGGCCCCTCGATTAAAGCATTCGCAGCAAGCCGGCAATCTGTCCAGTAGACTGAAGGCGCGCCACCACCTTGCCGCGGCGCGTGATAGCAACCGGCTTTCCGTTCTATTAAGGCAGTGCCATTGTTTTCTGACCCCGTTTCTTTTCTTTGTGAAACG
>MERG01000159.1:0-6401 GCA_001771985.1 Betaproteobacteria bacterium RIFCSPLOWO2_12_FULL_62_13
GCCGGACCGGGTGTTGTTGGAAATCGCAGATTACGTCGCGTATTACACCGTTGCAAGTGCGCGCGCTTTCGAAACGGCCCGCTACTGCCTGATAGATAGCCTTGGCTGCGCGTTTGAGGCGCTGGAGCACCCGGAATGCACGAAACTGCTGGGTCCTGCGGCGCCCGGCGCCGTGGTGCCGCACGGCGCACGAGTGCCTGGTACCCAGTTCCAGCTCGACCCCGCGACTGCCGCGTTCAACACGGGTTGCCTCGTGCGCTGGCTCGATTTCAACGACACCTGGGTCGCGGCGCAAACCACGCATCCATCGGACGACGTTGGCGCCATCCTCGCAGTAGCCGATCATCTGAGCCGGGTGCGCGCTGCATCCGGAGAACGTGCGTTGACGATGGATGCGGTGCTGGAGTCAATGATCAAGGCGCACGAGGTGCAGGGAGCACTGGGCATGGAAAACGCGCTGAGCAGCTACGGCATAGATCATGTGCTGCTGCTCAAAGTGGCCTGTGCCGCTGTTTTGACAAGGCTGCTGGGCGGCAGCCGCGATGAGATCGTCAATGCTGTATCGCTGGCATTCTTCGAGCCCAGTCTCGCACTCCATCGATATGGTTCCAACACGGGGCCCCGCAAAGGCTGGGCGGCAGCCGATGCGGCGAGCCAGGCTATACGGTTTGCGAGCATGGCTGTCAAGGGAGAGCCAGGCTATCCCGAAGTCCTGACTCACCCGAAATGGGGTTTCAACAAGGTCTTCCTCGGCGGCAATGCGTTTGCCGGAGCGCGCGAGTACGGCACATTGGTGATGGAGAACGTGTTATTCAAGCTACAGTGTCCTGTGGTAATACATGCGCAATCGGCAATAGAGTGTGCGCTGCGGCTGCATGCCGCCGTCAGAGATCGCATTGAGGACATCGCGAAGATCGAATTGGTGAGTCACCAGCGCACCCTGCGGACGATAGACAAGCGCGGTCCGCTGCGTAACGCTGCCGATCGTGATCACTGTCTCCAGTATGCGGTGGCTGTTGCGCTGTTATACGGCAGGCTGACGGCGAGGGATTATGAAGACGACGTAGCAGCCGATCCTCGGATCGACCGGCTGCGCAAATTAATGACCTTGGAGGAAAACCTGGACTACACACGTGCGTATCTGGATCCGCGGCAGCGTATGAATCCGAACTCGATACAGGTGTATTTCAATGACGGCACTGCAACGGACCGGACTGAAGTCGAGCATCCGATCGGACATCCGCTTCGCCGCAACGAGGGTATCCCGATGCTGATCGAAAAGTTCAAGCGAAATCTCGCGCGCCGCTACCCCGCCAAACAACGCGATGCCATACTCGAATCATGCCTGAATCACGAGCGCCTCATGAATATGGCGGTGCACAAGTTTACCGACATGCTTGCAATCTGAGATGATGGGACCGCTTGTATCGCTGACCGGTCCCGGATCATTCCGAATCCCCTTGGGCAGCCCCCGGAATCGGCCGATTCATATCAGCACCCGTGAGACGTATTCCCCCGAGATGCCGAAGTCGACTGGGGTACACGTATAATAATTGGACCAACGCGGCCGATCTGTCGCCTCGCCGGCTGTCGTGCGTGGCAATTGGCGACGGTCGGTCCCAGACCAGGACCCGAACATGATCCAGTCTTTCCCCGTCTATGACATCGAGGGCAATGCCTACGAGTGTGGCTTGAGCCACGGCGAGCAGGCTGCGGAGCGGGTTGCGCGCACGATCGAGATCTACCTGCCCGCTTTCACTCGGCAGGTGAAGCTAGCCCTCACCGAGATTCGCGAGCGGGCGCGGCTGTATGCCACCGCGATCAAAGACCTGGACTCGGAGATCATGCAGGAACTCGAAGGTATCGCTGCCGGCTCCCGACAGAAGGTCGAAGACATTGTCGCGGTGAACTGCCGCACCGAGATTCTCTACGGCAGCCTCGCCGGGACCAGGCCCGCGACTGAGTGCACGACGATCGTCGCGCTTCCCGAAGCCACTCAGGATGGCGGCATGCTGGTGGGCAAGAACTGGGACTGGCGAAATGCCTGTGTCGGTTCCATCGTCGTGCTGAAGATCCGGCAAAGCGGAAAGCCCGCCTTGACGCTGATCGTGGAGGCGGCATGGTGGGCCGCGACGCCTTGAACGAGGACGGCATCGTTATCTGCGGCAACCTCCTCGTGTCGAATGAGGACAAAGGGCAGATTGGCGTGCCGATCCCGATCCTGCGGCGCCGGATCGCCCAGTCGCGGCACTACTATGAGGCGATTGACATGCTCGTCAAGTCTCCGCGCGGCGCATCGGGCAATTATCTCATCGCGCACCGGGACGGTGTCGCCATCGACTTCGAGGTGAGCCCCGGCAACGCGTTCGCGGTGTACCCCGAGCGGGGACTCCTCACCCATTCCAACCACTTCCAGTCGCCGGTTGCGCAGATGAAGGGCGTGGCGACGTATTACACCGGCGACAGCCTCTACCGCGATTTTCGCGCGCGCCAGTTGCTGGAACCCAAGATCGGCTCGATCACCGTGGACGACATCAAAGCGGCGCTGCGGGACCATTTCGGCTATCCGCGTGCGATCTGTCGTCATCCGCACGATTATCCAGGCCAGGAGCCAACCATGACGATTTCTTCGCAGATTTTCGATCCGCAGAACGGCATCATTCATATCGCTCCAGGGCAGCCGTGCCAGAGCGATTACATGCGTGTCACGCTACCCGGCGACGACGCGAGGCAACAAATCGCGCCTCGCGGCGAGATGCCGGCGCGGCGAGGAAATGCGATATGAACAGGCTGGACGATAAGGTTGCGCTCATTGATCAACATGTCTTCGGGGGCTGCGTTGCGCGGCAGCAGCCCGGCGCACATCTACACCTCGGCCAAGGGCGCGATCCTGTCTCTTACGCGGGCGCTGGCCGATTAGGAATCTGTCGGCTCTAAGCGCGACAGATTCCTCGTCACTCGGGTTTGATTCCGGCGGCTTTGACGATTTTTGCGAACTTCGGGATCTCGCTGCGGATGAGTTGCCCGAACCGCTCAGGCGTGCTCGTGGCAGGCTCCAAGCCCTGGGCGATGAGGTAGCTCTTCATTTCCGGTTCTTCGACGACCTTGGTGATGATGCCGTTCAGCTTGCCGATGACATCCTTCGGTGTAGCGGCCGGCGCGACAACGCCAAACCATGTTACGACCTCGTATCCGGGCAGTCCGGCTTGCGCAATTGTCGGTACGTCCGGAAGCTGGCTCGAACGCTTGTTGCCTGTAACTCCCAACGCCCGTACCTTGCCGGATTTCACCTGGGGCAGCACCCCGGAAATGCCGCCGATGTAGAAATCGAGATGGCCCCCGACAAGATCGGCGAGCGCCGGTGTCGCCCCCTTGTAGGGCACGTGCACGGCATTGATCTGTGCCATGGTCTTGAATAATTCGGTGGCGAGATGCGGCGGAGCGCCGACGCCGGAAGAGCCGTAGTTCAGCTTCCCGGGATGGTTCTTCGCGAGCCTCACCAGTTCCTTCACATTCTTCGCGGGAACAGCCGGATGGGTAACCAGGACGTACTGGTTCAGCGCGACGAGACCGATGGGCGCCAGATCTTTCACGGGATCATACGGCAGCTTGGGGTTGAGGCTCGGCCCGATCGTCACGAAGCTGCCGGCAAGTAACATTGTGTATCCGTCCGGCGCAGAGCGGACCAAAGCTTCGGCGGCAATGTGGCCGCCCGCGCCCGATCGGTTTTCGACCACGACCGGCTGTCCCATCATTTCAGCCATCCGCTTCGCAAGGGCGCGGGTGACGATATCGCTGGGACCGCCGGCGGGAAAACCCGCGATGAACCGCATCGGTTTGGACGGGTAGCTCTGCGCAAAGGACAGAGCCGGACAGACGAGCATCACCAGCATGCCGACGGCTCGGCCCAACATCGTGGCTCGCAATTCATGCATTGGGAATCTCCCTCAGAAATTGCTGCAATTCGTCCGCACAGCGGTCTGGGATCTCGGAGATCATGCTGTGCGCGGCGCCGGGTATCGTGACAAAGCGGCAGTTCGGCAGATGTTTACGCATCAGTTCATACTCGGCGCGCTCAACCATGGGATCGGGATCGGGAACGACCATCAGCACCGGAAAGTTGAACGCAGAGAGCCGCTGCGGATAGTACTCGCTTGCCATGAGCGGGACGAAGCGCGACAGAAACTCCGGCGTTACGCCCTCCGCCGAATCGAGATACCACTTGAGGTGCCCCGGCGCGACATCGCCGATGCGCTCGCGCGCCGTCTCCGTCAAGAACTGGCGCACGCCGTTCTTGGCCACACGCTCGAGCCAGTTCCCTTTTTTCGGACGGTCGGGACGGATGCCGGCCGCCGCCGCGTAGAGCGCCAGCGAATGAAACCGCGCGGGCCAGCGCAGAGCGGCCTGCATCGCGATCATCCCGCCCGCGGCAGCGCCCATGACATGCGCGGCCGGGGCATCAAGGCGATCCATGAGCTCGATGAGGTCCAGCGCCAGGCGCTCGTGCGTGAGCGGCTTGTCGAGTCCCGGCGCCGACCGGCCGTGCCCACGCAGGTCGGGGCGGACGACGCGATAGTGCCTCGCAAAATGCGGCACCCAGGCGAACAACCGCTCCGAGCTTCCCATGCCCGGATGCATGAGCACCAGCAGCGGTGCTTGCTTCCAGGGATCGGTGAAGTCGTCGTAACGATAACAAAGCCGCGTGCCGTCGCTGGCAGTCCAATACTCTTCGCTGGTCATGTTCCTCACTCCGCCCGTAGACGGGCCATCTATTCAGGACGCAGGCCCGCCGCGCGCACGAGCTTCGTCAGCTTTGCAATTTGCTCGAGGATGTATGGCGCAAATTCGGCAGGCGAGCTCGCAACGATCTCGACGCCTTGTAACTCAAACCGTGATCTGAGCTCGGGAGTGCTCACACCTTGCTTGATCGCAGCATAGAGCCGGTCCACGGTTGCCTTGGGGGTTTTCGAGGGGGCCGCGATCCCGTACCAGGTGCCGCTTTCGACGCCTCGAAAGCCCGCTTCCGCCATCGTGGGTACTTCCGGGAAAACGGATGATCGCCTGCTGTTGGACACCGCGAGCACTCTGAGGCGTCCCGCCTTGATGTGCTGTGCGATTGCAAGCGGCCCGACAAACATGATCTGCACATGAGCCCCCAGTAAATCGACCAGGGCCGGCCCCGCGCCTTTATACGGAACATGGGCCATCTTTACGCCTGCGACAAGGTTGAGGAGCTCACCGGCAAGGTGTGGCGACGTTCCGACGCCGCCCGAGGCGAAATTAATGGAGCTCGACCTCGCTCTTGCCAAAGCGACCAGCTCCCTTACCGATTGTGCCGGAACGGACGGATGAACGACGAGAAGGTTCGCTTGTGAGACGACCAGGGACACGGGCGTAAAGTCCTTGACGAGATCGAACGGCAGCTTTGCTTTCAGGCCGGGCAAGGTTGTATGCGTCGAGGTGTTCACGAGCAGTGTATAGCCGTCGGGTGGGGCCTTGGCGACAAGATCTATACCGATGATGCCGCTTGCACCCGCCCTGTTGTCGATGACGATCGATTGCCCGAGGAGGTTGGCGAGGTAAGGCTGGATCGTCCGCGCCATTGCATCCGCGCTGCCTCCCGGGGCGGCGGCAACAATGAGCCGTATGGGTTTCTCAGGGTAGCCAGCGGCGCCTGCGATTACGGGAAGCAGCCCCGCCAGTAGCCAGCAGCACAGCCTGCGCAAGACATACCGGAGACCATCACGACACTCGGGCTTCATCGAGCGTGCGATGTCTGCGCCTGCACAGGTAATGAATGCAACTCTTGCTTTGAGACGATTCACGCGACTCTGCCTCCCGCTTGGTTAGAAGGGCCGGCGCCCGACCGGCTACCGTGCATCATGCGCTGAGTATGCGGGGTTCGAGGGGGGAAGCGGCGAGCGAGGAAGGCGAGAGCGTCCGTCGCGCACCTGTCGCCGAGATAATCACCAATATTGTGCCGGCCGCCCTCGTACACGACGAGCTCGCTGTCCGCAATCTTTTGCTTCATTTCGTCATAGGCTTCCACTTTGCCGATGGGCTCATCGCCTGGCGCAATGATCAGCGTTGGGCATCTAATCTTGACCACGTCGTCCATCCAGTACAGCCCTGTCATATGCACGATGAAACGACTTACGTATGGAAGGTCGTTCTTGCAGACCTCATCGAGAAACCACTCGATTTGCCCGTGGTCGGTGCCTGCCGGAAAGCGATCCTCCATCGTCTTGGCAAGAAAGGGCCGTAATCCCTTCTGCTGAATTTGCGATAGCCAGCTCGCCGCTTGACTGTGCTTCAGTCCTGGTTTTGACGCCACCAACACGATACTGAGCACGCGCTCCGAGTGGTGTATCGCCATCTGCTGACACAGATAGCCGCCCGCC
>MERG01000159.1:6419-6717 GCA_001771985.1 Betaproteobacteria bacterium RIFCSPLOWO2_12_FULL_62_13
CTGTGAAGCGCCGTGCCCGCGAAGATCCATGCGGACCACCCGATACCGGCGCGCCAGATGCGGCACCAGCGAATACATCCGGCGCGCACTGCTCATCGCGGAATGTAGTAGAAAAACGCTCTGCGGTTTTCTCCACGGGTCGGTGTAATCATCTACGTAGTACGCAATGCCAAGGCCATCGCTCGTCACGAACGTGTTCATGATCACTCGTCCGACTCAAAAATAGCGTCCGCCATTCACATCCAGCGTGATCCCTGTGATGTAGCTCGCATCGTTCGAAGCGAGAAATACCACGGCG
>MERG01000160.1 GCA_001771985.1 Betaproteobacteria bacterium RIFCSPLOWO2_12_FULL_62_13
TCTGCGTGCTCGCGCACGTAATCCACGTTACCGCGGAGACGGACCTTCCGTCACTTGCGGAAAGCCATTCTGTCTAGGCTGCAGATGAACACCACCCCACCCGCACCCGAGAGCTCTGGCGTCAGCGGCGTGCGCATCACGCGCGGCGTAGCGCTTGCTTTTCCGCCGGGTGGCATCGTCATTCACGCCAAGGACAACAAGCTTGAGGTAAAGCAGTTTCACCTCCGCTTGAACCTTGCCACGGAGTGGCTTGAGATTGCGTTCGAGAACCTCGAACGGGCGCGGTTAGCTCACGCCGAGTGGGCGAACCTGCGTGCAACAGGAACCGACAGCGACGAGCTACTGAATCGCGAGTTCAAGGCGGCCATGCAGGCGATGGTTGCGGCGGGGACGTTCTTTGAAGCGCTGTACGCGGCCACCCGCGAAGTGCTACCTCCACATCTACATGCAACGCAGACAGTTGGTCGCGGCAAGGGCAAACGCTCTGCGCTTGTTGCCGAACAACTTAAGCGCGCATTCGGCCTTCGCAAGAAAGGCGCTGCCAATCTCTTAAGCGTAGTGTCGGAGGTGTACCGTTTTCGAGACGAGTCGGTACATCCTGCTGCCGCTTTTGGCCCACCGGCAGTCCACCCGCTCCTCGGTCAATACGTCGAGCGGCGGGTTGCCATGTTTACCTTTCCAAATGCCCAACTAATAGTCCGCGCAGCTATCGCGTACGCCAAGATACTTCCCACAGTCGCAAACAAGCAGGGGCCAAAAGAGTCGCGTGAACTTGCCGCCTATCTTCTATCAACTTGCGAGCCACTATTTGTAAATTGGGAGAGCCAGTATGGGTCGCTGCTCGAAACTGCGGCCTAACCCCCGCATCGAGACGGACCGTCGCCAGCGTCGCTTCGCGACACTGGCTCCGTCCGCTCATGCGGAACGTTGGGCAGAGAAAGCAGGGGAATACTATGGCTGAAAAGATCATCAACAAGACAATGGAGGTGTCGGATCTAGAATCTGACAGATCCAGAGAAATTATCGTTGAATTGGGGGAATTGATTCAGGAGCTCAGGGACAAGGGATTGAGCATAAGTTCATGGTATGGGTGTTTCGATTTGACTGGGGAAAATACGTCATCCGAAGTGATAAACCGTGGATACAACTATGAACCGATCGAAGGGGCGGTTGACGACAGGAATTTCCCTTGGTTTCTATATTGGGAAATTGTG
Source organism: Betaproteobacteria bacterium RIFCSPLOWO2_12_FULL_62_13 (assembly GCA_001771985.1). Classification (GTDB taxonomy): domain Bacteria; phylum Pseudomonadota; class Gammaproteobacteria; order Burkholderiales; family SG8-41; genus DSOT01. The sequence goes on from MERG01000160.1 coordinate 1,215, forward strand.
TGGGTGATAATGAATGCAGAGTTCAGTAAGGGGCAGAAAGTTCTAGACTTGGGAGGAAGCTCATCTCTCTTTTCTTACTATTTGGCGTCAAAAGGGCTTGATGTCACTACAGTAGATTTGCAGAAAAATTTGGTAGAAAACGCAAATAGGGTTTCCCAACAAATGGGATGGACGCTGACTAATCATGTTATGAATATGAGTGATATGGCGTTTAGTTCGCAATTCGATCACATAACCTCTATATGCGTCTACGAGCACATTCCCATGTATGAACGAGTAGACATCAACAGAAAAATAGCAAATCTGCTTGCTCCTGGTGGGAGATTCAGTATTACCTTTGATTATAAGAATCCTTCACATTTCGCCAGAATAAACACACCACTTGATGTGTATGCACAATTTGTTGAGCCATCAGGTGTAAGGCCTAGAGGGAATCAAGTCTTTCTAGATACTGGTCAGTGCTATTTGCTCCACCCGTTCTACCATCCACGAACTTCATGGAAATACAAACTAAAGGAAGTCAGGACTGGTCACTTTTGGCCATGGGAGATTCTTAAGTCGAAGAAAGACAATGACTATACATTTGGGGCACTGTTCCAGGAGAAACCGTAGATTTGTATTGTGACATATGGGTCAGCCCAACAAGGCGTTGCCCCTGACCGCTATTCCGCTGCGCTCCTTACCGGCAGGGGAGCTTCGTCGTTAGGCCCCTTCGATGCGATTGGTCCAACTTCGTAATCCCGACCTACGCGCCGAACTCGTAGCTATCTACGAGGAGCTGATGTGGCTCGCCCAGCGCCCGAACGTCTCGGCAGGCAACGCGCGAGCATGGTACACCCATATCATGTCGGAGAAGGTTAACCGGAGGCTACGCCGCTTCACGGGAAGGGTATCGAGAGCCGCCGCCGAATCGGAGGCGCTGATCCTTCGTCTGGAACACTACAAGCGAATACAGAGGACTCTCACTGCCCTCGTCGAGCGCCATCGTAAGCTCAAGAAGCGCAATCCTGACGAATTCATACGTGTGCTAATCGACTGCGAGCGCGTGCACATCGTCACCTTCGAAGAGAACTATGCAGCTATGCGTGCCGGCGGTGATTACCGAAAAGCGGGTATAGAACTTGTTCCATGGCGCTCGCTCTTGCCGGATGTCAGCCATTGCTGAATTAGGTTGGACGACGGGCTGTACTTCCGGCGCGCCTCGCTGCGACCGAGCGCGCCGGATCGAATGTCGTGGCAGAGCTGTAGCTTGAACTGCGGACTGTGCCGACGGTCGGGGCCCGTCCATCGTCTGGCGTCAAGACCCGGGGCGCCGGCAGGCGGCGCTGGCAGTCTGCCCGTCCGCCGGGACGGTGGATTCGACGAAATCCGCCACCGTCTCGCCCACGATGGCATAGCCTTTCTCATTGGGGTGGTGATCGAGCAAGGTGGCCCAGAACTGCGATACCTTTTTCCCCCGGAACGCCGGCAACGCGTTGAACACTGGAATTCCGTTGGCCTGCAGCCACGACCCAACGAGCGTGTACAACTCCGCGTCCGGGGTCCGTTCAAAATCGATCATCGAAGGGAACAGCACCACTGCAAGGCGGGCGCATCGGCGGGAAAGTTGGTTTTGCATGCGCAGGACGGTGGTCTTGAAGACCTGCCAGCGGGGACCGTTGCTCCTAACCTCATCAATCTCCGATGCCGTCGTGCCCCAAGTGATACCCGTCACGGTGCGCAGGACAGGTGCTGCATACAATACGGCAAGCCTCATCAGGTAGCTGTTCGATACAAGAGCGTTCCTTATCCGCAGACCCCAGCCCAGTCCTTTGGCCGCACGTCTGTCGATGATGATATCCGTCTCAATGATGTCCCCCGCATGGAACGTCAAGATAACGAGATCCGGGTCGTACTTGGGTACGTTGATCCGTATGTGCTTCTCAATGTTGCCAAAGTCGTAGCCACCCACGCCGAAATTCAGAACCTCGTATCGGCTCTGTCCTCTGCTTAGCCGGCTTTCCATGGCCGCGGGGTACGATCCGTCATCCGGCGCTCCCACACCGAAGGTATGCGAATCTCCGAATACCTGAATGCGGAACTTCGAGGGGTCCCTCGCCGGCGGATAGGGGTGGCCACGGTATCCCAGATGATTGACCGAAACCGGACGCCCCGCCAGTACGCCCCAGGCATCCGGTATCAGCGTTGTGTAGGGACCGGCCTCCGTCTCGACGGTCTGAGTGATGGCCCCTTTCGGCGCGGGCTCCGCCAGGCGCAGTACACCCTCGGCCAGCAATAGAGCGGTGCCGGTGGAAATCACCAGCAACAGGAGATTCCTGAACGTGCTCATGGATCAGGCAGTGGCCTCATTGCGAAATACCCGTCAATCCCAGCGGGTGCAGCACGGCAGTGTGCCCGCCGGCCCGGCCGATGCTCACACGTTGCCCGGGCGATGTCCAGCGTCCGGGCCGCGAAAGTCCGCAGCCGTATATTACTGACGTCATTCATCACGCGCCAGCCCTCCGGCTCATAGTACGGCCGTGCTCGTTCGCAAGATTCGCGCTTGTGGCACGCCTGCTCTCTTACCTACAGTAACAGGGTATTTTATAATCAACTGAAAGTGATAGAAAAATCAATCCGCCCGTTGCCAGAGTCCGCTCCTCGGCCGAGGCTGCCGCGAGTTCTGAGGCGGCCCCGGGCACCTTGCCCGGACTCAAGCCGGAGCGATAGGACGCGTGCGACGACCCGATCCGCGCTTGCCAAGGGTCCGCAACGGGCGTTACGGAAAATTATGCGCTCGCTCGCACTCAGGCAATGTGGGGAACCGGGTGGTAGCCTGATCTAATTGCGTAAATCCCGATGATATGGTGCCCGATGCATTTCTTGCACATATTGCAGGCTGGAATTTGTTTTCCGGCAACGTGTCGTGCCGGTTATCGTAGTATTCTCGGAAAGTGCTTTCAATGATTCTGGTTACCGGCGGTGCCGGCTACATCGGCTCTCACACGGTCGTCGAACTGATGGCGACGGGCCACGATGTTTTCATCATCGACAACCTTTGCAACAGCAAGGCTTCGGTGCTCGACCGCGTCGAGCGCATCGCCGGCCGGCGGCCGGGGTTCGCGCGGATCGATATGCGCGATCGTGCCGCGCTGCGCAAGCTTTTCTCCGATCATCGCTTCGATGCCGTGATTCACTTCGCGGGCTTGAAGGCAGTGGGCGAGTCGGTAGCGCAGCCGCTCGCGTATTACGACAACAATGTTTCCGGCAGCGTAGCGCTCGTCGAGTGCATGATGGAAGCCGGAGTGAAGACGATCGTGTTTTCGTCTTCGGCCACCGTGTATGGCGAGCCCGCATCGGTGCCGATCCGCGAAGACTTCCCGTTATCGGCGAACAGCCCCTACGGCCGCACGAAGCTGATGATCGAGGAGATCCTGCGCGATGTGGCGAAGACCGATTCCAAGTGGCGCGTCGCGCTCTTGCGTTATTTCAATCCGGTGGGGGCGCACGCCTCGGGCATGATCGGGGAAGATCCGAACGACGTTCCGAACAATTTGATGCCGTACATTGCACAGGTTGCAGTGGGCAAACTGAAGGAGCTGCCGGTATTCGGCAACGATTATCCGACGCCGGACGGCACCGGCGTGCGCGATTACATTCACGTGGTCGATCTTGCCCGCGGCCACCTCGCGGCGCTCGGCGCGCTGCGCGAAAACGCCGGGGTGCTGACGGTCAATCTCGGCACCGGGCGCGGCTATTCGGTGCTGGAGATGGTGCGCGCGTTTGCCGCGGCGAGCGGCAAGCCCGTGCCGTACCGCGTCGTCGCGCGCCGGCCGGGCGACATCGCCCAAGTGCTATGCCGACCCGGCGCTCGCGCGCAAACTGCTCGGCTGGCAGGCGCGGCATGGCCTCGATGCGATGTGCGCCGACACCTGGCGCTGGCAGCGCTGGGCGGCGGAGAATCTGTGATAAGGACAATGAATGGAAGGGAAGAATCAGACTTTGGAATTGGATCTCCGGGCTCGGCAGCTTTGGTTGTTCGTCGGCTGGACGCTGGTTTTTTCCGTGGTCTATAATTTAGCCGCTGGACAATTCAGGAGCAGATACCTTGCATAGCCTTAGAAAAATTGACTCACTTGGCAACATCGCCGTGGGCGCCGGGAAGCTTGCCGATCGCGCCACCGTTGCGCTGAAACCGCGGAGCGCCGGGGCAACTTCGTGAGCCGCGACCTAACCTGGCACGCCGGCATGGTTGGCGCCGAGGGGCGTGCCGTATTTTTCCGTCAGGATCCGGCGACCATCTGGCTCACCGGGCTGAGCGGCTCGGGCAAGTCCTCGCTGGCCTTCGCCCTGGAAAGACGGCTGATGGAGTTGGGGCACGCTTGCTGCGTACTCGACGGCGATAACGTGCGCCACGGGCTGAACCGCGATCTCGGGTTTTCGCCGGCCGATCGCAAGGAAAACATCCGCCGCATCGCCGAGACGGCAAAACTGATGAACGACGCCGGCTTGTTCGTCATCACGGCGTTTATTTCCCCCTATCGCGAGGATCGCGCTGCGGCGCGCCGGATCATCGGCGAGCAGCGCTTCGTCGAGACTTATCTCAGCGCCGCGCTCGGCGTCTGCGAAAGCCGCGATCCGAAGGGCGTGTACGCCAAGGCGCGCGCGGGGCAGATCGCCGAGTTCACCGGCATCAGCGCGCCCTACGAGGTGCCCGAGGCGCCAAGCCTGGCGGTCGATAGCGGGACGCTGACGCTCGAAGAAAGCGTGCAGTTGGTGATGAACATGATCTCCTCGCGCTTCCGCGCTTGAGCATTCCGCTGGGCACCGGCCATGCTGGTGATCGAGGCAACCGGCCGGAACACCGCGCCAGTATTGGCTCTCCGGGTGATGGCCTCGCGCGCGGCGGGCGGCGATCCGGCGCTGGTGGCGATGCCGGCGGATCACGTCATCGCCTGGAGAACCCGGGCAAGGTGCCCCTTGCGATGATCGAGGTGCCATCGGGCGCGTGTCTGGGCGAAGACGACAGCGTGCGCTTCGAGGATGGCTGCGGGCTGGGGTGAACCGGCAGGCCTGGCAGGGTCAGGATATTGACCGGAACTCACGTCCTCCCCCTGGACGTCCCCCCTCGGCAGCGACGCTGCGCGGGGGTCGAGATTGCTGTGTTACAACGGCCGAGACAGGTCGTAGAGCGTTTCAGGTGCGATGTCGATGTTGCCTGGCCAAACGACCGTGCCGTAATCGACAGTAGCCTTTCCAAAAAGAGGAGACCCCTTCAATTGGGCAAATGGTTTCTTGTCCATGTACGGGGCCATGTCGAATATCCGCATCTCGCCATTCTCGAACTCCAAGAGCAGCTTGTAGTCTGGTTTGGCTTCCACCCTCACCACGTCCAATAGGGCTTGCATGGCGATCTCCTTATTGTAGCGGTGCAATACGGAATGGCTGCTCGCCGGCAACTGCCAATTCCCAGTCGGCGAACAACTCGTCCTTGTGGATTTCAATCCACGCATGCACCATCTTGAGTTGCTTGGGCGGAATGCTACCTGCAAGCACGCGCCCATCCTCGATGGCGATGGACGCTTTCTCTCCTGCGTACCGAACATGAATGTGCGGTAGGTTGTGGCGGTCGGTGTCCTCGAAAAACATAGCCACCAAGATGCCGTAGAACATGCTGATTGTTGGCATTGCACCTCCTTTTGTCGGATTTTACCGGCACCAGGCTGCGAGAGATACTCGAACCTTCGGATGCGAAGCGCCGGTCCCAAGCAATGTCCATATTGATCTCGAAATAACCGTGAGCGATGCGGTTGCGCATCCCGCGCATTTGCTTCCAGGGCAGCTCGGGGGTTTGATCAGCAAACGCCCTGTTTCTTATCTGCGTTCACACAGGTACCGCATCCCTGAGCACTTGGTCTCGGAATTTTGCCGGCAAATCACCTGGCGTCAGTACATCCACTGCTATGCCAAGCGCTTCTTCAAGCTCGACCTGAATGGCGCCGAGGTCGAACAGCGTGGTGCCCGGCAACGGTTCAACCAGCAAATCAAGGTCGCTGCTGCCTTCATATTCACCATTCAGCACCGAACCAAAGACGCGAGGGTTTAGCGTGTGGTGCTTCAGCGCCACGCTACGGATCATCTCCCGATTTTGGTGGAGAACCGCAGAGGGTTTCAGGCTCACGATCATTTCCTTGTCTTTACGGCACGCAGCGCCGTCCTGCAGGTATTGTATCCAGACCCTTAGTACGGCGCAAAGCACGTTTCACAGAGCCTGCAGTGCAGTAGATCGGATCAATCAGTATGCAAATGGGGGTCGCGCCGGCGATGTTGGTGATCGAGCCAATCGGCCGGAACACCGTGCCAGTATTGGCTCTCCTGGCGATGGCCGCGCGCGCGGCGGGCGGCGATCCGGCGCCGGTGGCGATGCCGGCGGATCAACGGCAAGGATACCGCGGGCGATGTGCTGTGCGGGGTGGGAGCGAGCTTGCTCGCGAATTCAGCGATTCGCGAGCAAGCTCGCTCCCACGACACGAACCAGACTTTGCTGTCGCGCCTGGTGGCCTGCGTGGGGTTCGCCCAC
>MERG01000161.1:0-10796 GCA_001771985.1 Betaproteobacteria bacterium RIFCSPLOWO2_12_FULL_62_13
AGGCGAGAGCAGCGGAGCCGCCGCGTGCGCGCGCCGCGAACTCGCTTGCGTTCTTGAATACCTGGCTGCCGCGGTAAAGCCCTTCGCGGTCATAGGTATCCATCGCCTCAATGATCCACGCCTCGGCGGCCGCAGTATCCAGCGCCGAAAGCGCATGCGGTGCGGCGGCGGCGAACTGGTAAGCCATTTCAGCGTTGGTGCGCGCAATCACCGCAACCCAATGCAGCACAAGATCCTGCTGGTCGCGAGGCAGGCGCGCGACGCCCTCGGCCACCCTGCTTGCAGTGCGGCGCGAGGAGAGCACCGCGTCGAGCAGTTCGTCGAGCCGGTCTTCGAGTGCGGCTTTGGCCAGCGGCTCGCCGGCGATTATCGCAAGCCGGGGATCAGAAGAGAGAGGAGGCGAGCTCATTGATGGCCCGCAGCATTTCAGGATCGTCGGTGAGCGCTTCGGCGATCGCGCCGTTGCAGGCGGCGCGGGGCGAAATGCCACGCGCCATCAGCCTGCCAGTGTGGACGAGCAGCCGGGTCGAAGCACCTTCATCGAGACCGTTGCCCTTGAGGTTGCGGGTCATCTGCGCAAGCCTGATCAGCTTTTCGGTGTGCTCCGGGGCGAGCCCGGTCTCGGTCATGATGATCTTGCGCTCGAGCGCGGCGTCGGGAAAGCTGAATTCGATGGCGATGAAGCGCTGCCGCGTGCTTTGCTTGAGCTCCTTCAGCACGCTCTGGTAACCGGGGTTATACGACATCGCAAGCACGAACTCCTTCGGCGCCTGCAGGAGTTCGCCGCGCTTTTCCATGGGCAGGATGCGGCGGTCGTCGGCGAGGGGGTGGATGACGACGGTGGTGTCCTTGCGCGCTTCGACGACCTCGTCGAGATAGCAGATCGCGCCTACACGCACCGCGCGCGCCAGCGGCCCATCGACCCACACCGTTTCGTTGTTGGTGATGAGATAGCGGCCGACGAGATCGGCGGCGGTGAGATCGTCGTGACAGGAGACCGTGATCAGGGGGCGCTTGAGCCGCCACGCCATGTATTCCATGAAACGCGTCTTGCCGCAGCCGGTTGGACCTTTCAGGAGGACGGGAATCTGACTCGCGCAGGCCGCTTCGAACAGTGCGATCTCGTCGCCAACCGGCTCGTAGTAGGGCTCTTTTTCAATGAAATGCGACTCGGGTTTGAGCACCCGGGCGTGAAGGGAGGCGATTTTGGAGCTCATCTCAAGAGCAATTTGAGACCATCAACGAACATGGACGAGACAAGTGATTCGGTGATTAAGTGATTGAGTCATTTCTTACAGACCCCAACCGGTTACCGAATCACCCAGTTACTCAATCACTGAATCGCATGATTCCCCGCCGCATCGGCGCTAATCGGCGTTTACGTGCGGTTAACGTCGCTTCACTCACCGAGCGACTCGTAGAGTTTGTCCTGGGCGTTGGCAAGCTCTTCGGCCTTGCCGGGAGAGGAGAGCGCTTTGCGCTGCCTGTAGCGTTCGATGCGCCTCTCGCGCGCACCGGGCTTGAGCGGGATCGTGACCTCGCCGAACAGGACCTGCTTGAGCAGGCGAAAGCCGAACTTGAGCAGCTTCACCTCATCCTGCATCAATTCGTGCTTGCACGCGGGCTCGAGATCGAATACCTCGTCGAAGCCCGGGCTCGCCACGAATTCGCGGAAGCCGTCGATATCATAGCTCGCGAGGAAAAAGAGTTCGAGGCTGCGCCGGGAGGGCTTGCCGATGGTGGGTCCGCTCGAGCGTTTCTTGAGGATGATGTGGCGCCACTGGTGGTTGATTTCGTCGTAGACGTCGACGCCCTGCTCCCTGCGGTAGTCGCGAATGGTCTGCACATGCGGCTCGTAATGTCCGAGGCAGTGGTGTTCCTTTACCACAAAGTACGAGTCTTCCTCGACCGGCGAATCCTTGCGGCGCATCGACACCAGCCCAAGCGCGTAATAGCGGCATGCGGCCGGCCGGTCGGAATAGACGCCGCAGCCCTCGGGGGTGAGGTTGATGCAGGCGGTCGAGCCCTCCCTGGTCCTGAGCTTGAGACCCGGCGTGCCGTGGCCGTCCATCGCGAAGTCGACCGTGTACGCGTCGATGAACTCGCGCGCGGTCATGCCGAAGCGGTTTTTCAGCCGCACGATATCGTACGGCGTCAGCATGATGTCGATGTTCCCGCAGCACTTGTTGAAACAGGCGATGCCCTTGTGGCAGCGGAACTGGAACCTGTCATCCAGGCCGAGCTGGGTCGGAACAATTGGGGAGTTCGGAATGCCGGAAGTTTCGGTGCTCATTGGCGTGTCGCTGTGAACGGGGCCTGGACCAACAGTATAGACTACGACGGGTCGTGCGGCGCCGGATCATGTTGCGGCGATGGTCGCGTCGCAATGGTGGGCGGAGTCATGGGAAAGAAAAGGGGCCGGAATCAAATCCAGCCCCCGGTCAGTCCCGCCTTTTCCAAGGCGAGACGCTTCGGCGTCCTGCCTCAGTCCTTTATGAGCTGCACGTATGGGACTTTCTTCAGCGCCCACTTCCTGGTGTCGCGGTCGTAGTGCGAGTTGACGAAGCATTTCCAGTTGTCGTCATCGATGTAGTTGTGGTCCATCCGGTAGTAGTAGCCCGGATAGCGCGTCTCCTCGCGGAACTGGATGTGCTTCATGTGGCACTCGGCGGCGATAATCCGGTGGTAGTTTTCCCACGCGCGCAGCAGCTCGTGCAGGTCCTTGGCGCGCATCTTCAACGAGTCTTCCTTGATCATCTCGAGCTTGCGCTCGCACATTTCCAGCATCCTGGCATTGGTCTGGTACCAGGTGGAGACTCCGGCGCAGTACTCGTCCATGATCTTCTGCAGGCGGAACTGCAGCATCTTGGGCGTGATGTAGTGCGGGTTGATATCGATCGCCGTGGTGTAGTCCTTGTGCTCCAGGAACGTCTTCACCGGGCGATAGATTTCCTCGACCAGTTCGTCCACCGTGCGCGCCATCTCCGGTTTCCAGCCCTTGTTGTCGAGCGCGAACTTGACCATCGCTTTGGCTGCGATACGGCCTTCAGTAAACGAGCCCGACGAAAATTTGTGGCCCGAAGCGCCCACTCCGTCGCCGGAGGTAAACAGGCCCTTGACCGTGCTCATACGATTGTAGCCCCACGACCATTCTTTCGGCGTTCCGGGAATGTCGGTCGGACCGGACACCCAGATTCCGGCGCAGCCGGCGTGCGAGCCGAGCAGGTAGGGCTCGGTCGGCATGATTTCGGACGGCTCCTTGTCGGGCTCGATGTTCTCGCCCGCCCAGATGCCGCACTGGGCGATGGTCATGTCGAGAAAGTCTTCCCAAGCCTCCGCCTCCAGGTGCTTCACTTCCTTCGGCGTCATTTTTTCCGCGAGCTTCGCCATCGCGCCGGGCGTATCCATCATGATGGGGCCGCGGCCTTCCTTCATCTCCTGGATCATGATGTGGTTACGGAGGCAAGTGCCGGGCACGCCCTGACCGTATTTTCCGAAGCGCTTGGTGTCTTTGAGCTCGGCGCCGTGGATGGCGTTGTAGTCTTCGCCAAGGCCATTGGCGACTTGCGCCTTGAAAAGCAGGAACCACGCGCCCACCGGGCCGTAGCCGTCCTTGAATCGGGCCGGGACGAAGCGGTTTTCCATCATCGTCATTTCGGCCCCGCACTCGGCCGCCATCGCGTAGGTGGAACCGGCGTTCCACACCGGGTACCAGGCGCGTCCCGTGCCTTCGCCGATCGAACGCGGCCGGAATACGTTCACCGCGCCGCCCGCGGCCAGCAGGCAGCACTTGAACTTGTAAACGTAGAGCTTGTGATCGCGCACCGAGAAGCCGGCCGCACCCGCGACGCGGGTCGGATCGTTCTTGTCGGTCACGAGGCGCACGATGAAGACGCGTTCCTGAATGTTTTCCATGCCCAGCGACTTCTTCGCCCCCTCGGCGACGATCCACTTGTAGGACTCGCCGTTGATCATGATCTGCCAGCGCCCCGAGCGCACCGGCTTGCCGCCTTCGACGAGCTTCTTGTCCTCATCGCCCGGCTGTTTCCAGATGGGCAGGCCCCATTCCTCGAACTGGTGCACGGAGTCGTCAACGTGACGGCCGACGTCGTACACCAGGTCTTCACGGATGATCCCCATCAGATCGTTCCTGGCATAGCGCACGTAATCGGCCGGATCGTTCTCCCCGCAGTAGGTGTTGATCGCTGAGAGCCCCTGCGCGACCGCGCCCGAGCGGTCCATCGCCGCTTTGTCGACGAGCTTCACCTTGAGTCCTGTTCCCTCGGCCCAACGCATGATCTCGAAGGCGCAGCCGCACGCGGCCATGCCGCCGCCGATGATGAGGATATCAACCTCTTCCTGGATGATCTCGGGATTTCCAAACTCAAATTGCTCAGCCATTGCCTGTGTCCTTTCGCTACCGTTTCAGAGGGAAATGGGAAATGGTGAACAGGAAATGGTGAAGGGCAGACCGGGGCAACCGCGTGCTGTTTCCCATTTCCTATTTCCTGTTCCCCGTTTACTTATTCATGAATTGGGACATGTCACACTTGTGAGTGCCCTTCGTGAAGAGCGTCGAATGGTCCTCGATTTCCGCCAAATTCGCCTCGGGCTTGTCGGCATAAGGATTCACCGAACCTTCGGCCGTCGTGCGAATCGGGAACTTGAAGCGCTTCATGGTGCCGTTGCGGAACTTGATGGTCCACATGATCGAGTCCGAGCCGCGCAGCGGCTGCACTTGCGCGCCGAGCGGAACCACGTCGGCATAATGACGCACTTCGATCGCATTCTGCGGGCAGATCTTGACGCAGGAGTAGCACTCCCAGCATTGCTCGGGTTCCTGGTTGAATGCTTTCATCGCGTGGCCGGTCATCGATCCATCCTTGTCGAGCAGCATCAGGTCATGCGGACAGATGTACATGCAGGCCGTCTTGTCCTGGCCCTTGCAGCCGTCGCATTTGTCGGTGCGTACATAAGTGGGCATTGCTTTTCTCCTTCGTCGAAAAAGTGTTTAGTGTTGAGTGTTCAGTGTTGAGCGAAACGTCCCAATCTTTTTTGCCCTTAGCACTAAACATTAAACACTCAACACTGAATTACCTTGCCGAGTGGCCGACGAGTTTCACTTCGACCTTCTCGTGCGCTTCGAGTCCCGCGTAGTAGTCGCGCAGGATATCGAGTACTTCAGGGCGGCTGAATTCGGCCGGCACCGGGGCGCCCTCGGAGAGCATTTTGCGGAGCTTGGTCCCGGACAACAACAGGCGCTCTTCCGCCTTGTGCGGACAGGTTCGGTCCGAAGCCATGCCGCCGCAGGCGTAGCACCAGAACGTCCAGTCGATCTTGAGCGGCTGGGTCTCGAGCGCGTCCTTTGGGATTTCGTCGAAAATGTGGTGTGCATCGAACGGACCGTAATAGCTGCCGACGCCCGCATGGTCTCGACCGACGATCTGATGCGAGCAGCCGTAGTTCTGACGGAACAGGGCGTGCAGCAATGCTTCGCGCGGGCCGGCGTAGCGCATGTCGAGCGGGTAGCCGGACTGCGCCACGGTTTTCTTCACAAAAAATTTCTCGATCAGTACCGCGATCGCCCTGGTGCGCACTTCGGCCGGAATATCGCCGGGCTTGAGGTTGCCGAGCAACGAGTGAATCAGCACGCCGTCGCAGGTCTCGATGGCGACCTTCGCGAGGTACTCGTGCGAGCGGTGCATGGGATTGCGCGTCTGGAACGCCGCAACAGTGGACCAGCCGTTCGCTTCGAATACCGCGCGGGTTTGCGCCGGTGTCATGTAGAGCGTGCCGTATTTTTCGGGAAAACCGCCTTGCGAGAGTACCTTCACCGGCCCGGCGACGTTCACTTCGCCCTGCTCCATCACCATTTTCACGCCCGGGTGCTGGGGGTCGGTGGTCTTGAATACCATTGCGCACTCATGCGCCTTGTTGATGGTGTATTTCTCGGTCACCTTCATTACGGCGAGCAGGTCAGCGTTCTCCGAGTCGACGAGTGCAATATCATGGCCCGTGTGGAAAGATGCCGCCGTCTGCCTGTCGGTGGAGAGCGTGATTGGGATCGGCCAGAACAGGCCGTTCGCCATTCTCATGCCATCACAGACGCCTTCCCAGTCGGCGTGCGTCATGAAGCCGTCGAGCGGTGTGAAGCCGCCGATGCCCAGCATGATCAAATCGCCCTTCTCCCGTGAGCTGACCGTGATTCTGGGTAACGATGAGGCGCGTTTTTTTTCGTCGATCAGGGCGAGCCCTTCAAGCAACAAGGGCTTGAGTTCTCCGCCGCCGTGAGGATTTACGAGCTCGGGCACAAAACCACTCCGGAACAACACATTATCGTGACTTTTTTCGCCGTTAAGGTTAACACGGATGCGAACCCCGACTCATCCATTTATTTTATTGGCTGATAAGAAATCTTGCCGCGGGGAGCGTGCGGCGAGGTCAGGCAAAGACGTTTGGTCGATCAGCCGCGGTCCCGCTACCATGCCGAAGCAGAATTCATGGCCAATGGTTTTCGATGTTTTGGTGTTAGAATGAATTATTTTGCGAATCAAGGCCTAATCGCAACCTCTTAAGCAGTTGTGAATGCGTGGAATCGGTAGGAAACGCTTAACGTTCGTCGCGGCAGTGCTCTGCGCGGTTTGCTCGCCAGGCGCGAGGTCGCAATATTTCTGGCACGATCCATTGAAATTGGATTCCAAGGCGGCTCCGGGGCCGGGCGTGCGCTGGGAGTCGCCGGACCCATTGCCTGCGGTTAAACCGCCCCTGCAAGCCGAACAGCTCCCTAGCAAGGCGCCTCTGACGCTGCCGGAACTCACGGAGTTCGCGTTGCGTAACAATCCGAAAACCCGTCAGGCGTGGCTCGCGGCGCGCGCCGCTGCGGCCGGCGTGGGCATCGAGCGGGCCGACCTGCTGCCCCAGGTTACCGCCGGCTACGGCATTACACGGACCCAGCCGGTTTCGGCGACCACCGGCACTGTTTCTCCGTGGCAAACCCGCTTCGGCCCGTCGATCAGTCTTAGCTACGTGCTGTTTGACTTCGGCGCCCGCGCGAGCCAGATTGAGTCGGCCGAGTATCGATTGCTGGCAGCCAATCTTCTCCAGAACCGCGTTCTACAGGACGTGGTGTTCCTGGTGGAACAGGCCTATTACGAGCTTTTGGGATTGGAAGCGCTGGTGCGGACCAACGAGCTCTCGCTGAAGAACAGTCGGACCGCGCTCGAAGCGGTACAAAGGCGCCGTGAGTCAGGTCTTGCGACAATCGCCGACGTTTATCGCGTCGAGACACAGGTTGCCCAAGCGCAGCTCAACCTGACGCGCAGTCAGGGCGACCTTGAAAAAGCGAAAGGGCAGCTTGCGGCAGCCCTCGGCTTGCCGGTCAACGAATCGCTGCGTGTGCAGACACTGGGCGAGCAGCCCCAGGTCCGCGAAATTACCGATGCCATGTCGATGCTGCTGGAACGTGCCAAGGCCAACCGCCCGGACCTGATGGCGGCTGAGGCGCAGGCACGTGCCGCCCGCGCCAACGCGAACGCCACAGCGAAGGCCGGGCTACCGTCGATCGAAATCACAAGTAGTTCGGGACACACGCAGTTCAGAGATGATCGCCCGAGCGCGACCAGCTACAGCCTGGCGCTTAACCTGCGCATCCCGCTGTTCAGCGGTTTTCGCGATACTTATTCCATACGGCAGGCGCAAGCGCAGGCAGAACAGGCGGAAGCGGCGCGTGATTCGCTGTACCGGCAGACGGAACTCGATGTGTGGCGGGCCTACTACGATCTGCGCACAGCGGCGACCGGCATAGCCAGCACCGAAGCGCAGGTGAAATCGGCGGAACAGACCGCGCAGGCGACGCTGGCCCGCTACCAGGCGGGTTTCGGCAGCATCCTGGACCTCATTACCGCACAGCAGGATGAATCGAATGCGCGGGTGCAGCGCATTCAGTCGTATCTCGACTGGTTCACCGGGCTGGCTCGACTCAATTTTTCTGTCGGCATGAACGATATCTTGACGGCGGCGGGCGATAAGAAATGAAACGATTGACGATGCTGTTTGTGTTCCTGGTTATCGGCGCCGTGGCCGGTGGAGGGTACTGGTACTGGCAGCAGGGCGCGAGTGGCGCCACGCCGGAAGGCAATGCCAAGGGCAAAGGCAAGGGTGAGGGAAAGGGTGGCCGCGGCGGGGGTGGGCCGCTCGTGGTCAAGGCTACGCGCGCAGTGGTGAAACCTATGCCCGTACTGATCGAAGCCGTCGGCACGGTGGAGTCCGAGCACAGCGTACAGGTCAGGGCGCAGGTGAGCGGTGTTCTGCAATCCGTCCTGTTCAAGGAAGGCGACAGGGTAAAGTCGGGTCAAAAGCTGTTTCAGATCGATCCGCGCACATTTCAGGCGCAGTACAACCAGGCGCTGGCGGCGCTTGCCCGGGACAAGGCACAGCTTGAAAACGCACGTGCCCAGCAGGAACGGCTGGAGCCGCTCCTCAAGCGCGAATTCATTACACGTCAGGAATACGACGTCGCCGTGACTTCGACCAAGTCGCTCGAGGCCACGATGCAGGCAAATCAGGCTGCGGCGGAACAGGCGCGCATCCAGCTCGAATACACCCGCATTCATGCCCCGATCGCGGGTCGCACCGGTGCTCTTGCGGTCAAACCCGGCAACCTGGTCGCAGCCGGCGCTAGCGGCGGCGGGGCCCCCTTGGTGACGATCAACAGCACGGATCCTATTCTGGTTTCGTTCAGCGTCCCGGAGCGCCAACTGGAAGAGATCCGGCGCTACCAGAACGAAAAAGAGATGCGAATCGAAATCCTGCCTGACCGTGCCGGACCGGCGGCGGCAGAAGGAAAATTGGTTTTCATAGATAACACGATTACACCCCAGACCGGCACGGTGCTGCTGAAGACGCGCGTAGACAATCGCGACGAAGTGTTATGGCCGGGCCAGTTCGCGAACGTACGTATCGTCCTGAAGATCGAACCTGAGGCTGTGGTGGTGCCGGAGGCCGCGGTGCAACCCGGCCAGGACGGAAGTTTCGTGTACTTGATCGACCCGGAGAACAAGGTACAGGTGCGGCCGGTCAAAGTATCGCGTCAGATCGGCAACGAAGTGGTGATCGGTGTGGGCATCGAAGCCGGCGACCACGTAATCACGGAGATCCCTCAGGCCCTGCAGCCCGGCGCGACGGTGCGGCTTGCCGGCGCAGACGGTAAAGGCGGAGGCAAAGCCAAAGAGAAGGGCAAGAAGGGCAAGGCTGGCAAGAAAGACGGGAGCAAGTCTGAAGGTAGATCGGAGGGATAGTCGCCATGAACCTCTCTAAGGTTTTCATCGAAAGGCCGGTCGCAACAACGGTCTTGGTTGCGGCGGTTGTCATATTCGGCCTGATCGCGTTCCGGACTTTGCCGGTCAACGAGCTGCCCAACGTCGACTTCCCGACCATCCAGGTCACAGCCGAACTCCGGGGAGCAAACCCGGAGGTGATGGCGTCGACCGTGGCCACTCCGCTGGAACGCCAGTTCAGCCGGATCGCCGGCGTCGACAGCATGAATTCGGTCAATTTGACGGGGCGGACGCGGATTGTCCTGCAATTCAGCCTGGAGCGCGATATCGACTCAGCAGCGCAGGATGTGCAGACTGCCATTTCCCAAGCCCTGCGCCGGCTTCCGGATGGCATCGATCCACCGACGTTGCGCAAGGTCAATCCGGCGGACTTCGCAATCATGGTGCTGGCGCTCAGTTCGAGGCACCTGCCGCTCCAGCAGGTTGACGAGTTTGCCGACAACCATATCGCGCAGCGCCTGTCCATGATCAATGGTGTGGCGCAGGTCCTGGTGTTCGGCTCGCAAAAATACGCCGTGCGCATCTTCCTTAATCCCGAGGCGCTGGCGAAGCGGGGGTTGGGGCTGGACAAAGTCGTTACGGCGATCCAGAACGCAAACAGCAATCTTCCTTCGGGGGTACTGCAGGGCTCTGCGCGCAACTTCACCGTAAAGTCGTCCGGCAAACTCGAGCGTGCGCAAAGCTTCAATGACCTCATTGTCGCCTACCAGGACGGGATGCCGGTCCGGCTGTCCGACATCGGTCGCGCGGAGGACAGCATCGAGAACGCCAAAGTCAAGAGCTGGCTCAACGATGACCGCTCGATCATCCTTGCGGTCTACCGCCAGCCGGGCGCCAATACGGTCGAAGTGGTGCGGAAGATCCGCGCGCTGTTCCCGGAAATCGAACGTGACGCGCCTCCCGGCGTTCGGTTCAACGTCGTCAACGATCGTTCCGAGTTCATCCAGTCATCGATCAAGGAGGTGGAGTTCCATCTCCTGCTCTCGGTCATGCTGGTGGTGCTCGCCATTCTCGCGTTCCTGCGCAACGCGAGATCGACGATCATCACGGCGCTGATCCTGCCGACGTCGGTCATCGGCACCTTCGGCGCGATGTATCTGCTGGGATTCAGCCTCAACAATCTGTCGCTGATGGCAATCATTCTCGCGGTGGGTTTTGTGGTCGACGACGCGATTGTGGTGCTCGAGAACATCACGCGCCACATGGAGATGGGCAAGGACCGCATACGTGCGGCACTCGACGGGTCGAAAGAGATCGCGTTCACCGTGCTGTCGATGACGATCTCGCTCGCCGCGGTGTTCATTCCGATTCTTTTCATGGAAGGGTTGCTCGGCCGGCTGTTTCGCGAGTTTGCCGTTACGGTGGGCGTGGCGGTCTTGATATCCGGTGCCGTCGCTCTTTCCATGACCCCGATGTTGTGCAGCCTCATGCTCAAACCAACCCATATCCACGGCCCCGTGT
>MERG01000161.1:10803-12905 GCA_001771985.1 Betaproteobacteria bacterium RIFCSPLOWO2_12_FULL_62_13
CGATGCGGGACTTCTATGGATCGACGTTGCGCTGGACCGTGCGGCACCGTGGTCTGATGCTCGCCGGGTCGGCCGTGGTCCTGGTGCTGATCGGTGTTCTTTACAAGATGGTTCCGCAGGGTTTCATCCCACGGCAGGACACCGGCGTTTTCTTTGGAAATACGCGGGCGCCCGAAGGAATCACATTCGCGGAGCTGGAGCGGCGCCAGCGCGCGGCCTCCCAGATCGTCCAGAAGCACCCCGATGTGGAGGCCGTGATGTCCACGGCCGGGCAGGGCACGGGGGGCGTCGTAGGGGACAACGTCGGCCGTGTCATCGTCCGCCTGAAGCCGCGTATTGAGCGGAAGCTTGGCGCCGACCAGGTGATTCAGGAGTTGCGGCGGTCATTTGCGGGCGGCGCGCAGGGGTTGCGGATTTTCATGAACAATCCGCCATCGATCAATATCGGGGGCCTCTCCGGAAACGCCGACTACCAGATGGTGGTCCAGGGTACGGACCTCAAGGTGCTCTACGCTGAAGCGCAGGAACTCGAGACAAGATTGCGCGAGTCCGACTTTCTCCGGGACATAAGTACCAGTCTGGAGCTGCGCAATCCCGAAATACAGATCAACATCCTTCGCGACCGCGCAGCCGCTCTTGGCGTATCACCGCAGCAGATCGAAACCACGCTTTACAACGCGTACGGCGGACGCCAGATCAGCACCCTGTACGGCGCTACCGATCAATACTTCGTGCTCCTTGAGCTCGATGCTCGTTTCCAACGGGACATCAATGCCCTGCGCTCGCTTTACGTGCAGTCCAGTTCGGGGCGGATGGTGCCGATTCACGCGGTAGCAGACGTTAACATGGGTGTCGGCCCCGTGTCGGTCAGCCACTACGGGCAGTTGCCTTCCGTAATCGTGTCCTTCAACCTGGCGCCCGGCGTTTCGATTGGTGATGCCGTTGCACGCGCTCAGGAGGTCGCCGATGAAACGCTCCCGGCCGGTATATCCGCGAGGATGGTTGGCAGCGCGAAGGCATTTCAGGACGCGTTCCGCGCACTGCCTATCCTGCTGTTGATCACGATCCTGGTCATCTACATGGTGCTCGCCATCCTGTACGAACATTACGGGCACCCCATCACCATTCTGACGGCGCTGCCATTCGCAGGCTTTGGGGCGCTGCTGATGCTGCTGCTGTTTCGGATGGAACTGAACATCTTCAGCTTCGTCGGCATTATTCTGCTGGTCGGTTTGGTCAAGAAAAACGGCATCATGATGGTCGATTTCGCACTTCAATTACAACGCGAAAAAGGATTGTCGGCGGCGGAAGCAATTGTGGAGGCGTCGATCATCCGCTTCCGGCCGATCATGATGACAACGATAGCGGCAATCTGCGCGAGCCTGCCGGTTGCCTTTGGCACCGGTACGGGTTCCGAAATGCGGCAGCCGCTGGGCATTGCCGTGGTGGGAGGATTGGTGTTCTCCCAGCTTCTGACGCTTTACGTAACGCCGACGTTCTACGTCAGCATGGATCGGGTAATCGGCTTCTTCCGCAGCTATCGCCGCAAAGAGGTGCCGGCAATCGGCCGCTAGATTCGGTCGAGCCTGAATCGAGCGTAAGCCATCCCCGGAATTTACGGTGATCCAGCCGGAGAAACGCTGGAAAAAACGGGAATTTTCCAACGGTTTCCTGGTCAATGCCTCTACGCGCGTCAAAACGGCCGTGGGATCTCACTTTTTAGCGAGATTCATTTGACCGCAGGAAAAAATCCCTGGTATAATTCCAAGTCTAGCGCGGGGTGGAGCAGTCTGGCAGCTCGTCGGGCTCATAACCCGAAGGTCATAGGTTCAAATCCTATCCCCGCTACCAGATTTACGGAGATGAGGAGACGCGCTCCCTCAGGCTCCCCTAAGTCAGGCTGTTGTGAGGGTCCTGCAACAGCGCCTTAGAAACGCTCTTTAACAATTTACAGCCGATAAGTGTGGGCATTTGGTTTTGAAGGGCCGCGGCAGCTTTGGCTGGCGCGGAGTCTTCGAGATTGAAGTGCTCGCACGATGTTCATACGTCAAGCGAGAGTAACTTTGCAGAGATTAAACTGAAGAGTTTGATCCTGGCTCAGA
>MERG01000162.1:0-540 GCA_001771985.1 Betaproteobacteria bacterium RIFCSPLOWO2_12_FULL_62_13
TCGCACTATTGAGCAAGACTATTCGCCGGTTCCAATCTCCGGGGCCGCTCGGCTCGACATGACGTTGTGGCGTCCAGCCCTGCGCCGCGGCCATTCGTTCTATGGTCAAGATGGCGCGGGATTTCGCCCCGCGACTGCAATTTTTTTATGGCGGATGCCTTGTCGATGATTCTGCGCAGACGTGCTTCCCGGCCGGGCACTTTGCTGGTGTGACCGCTCGCGGCCTCCCAGGTGAGGAATCGGACATAGTCCACGTCTTTTGCACGGAGACGAAAGCGCTCCGCTATCAGGTCCCGTGCATTGGAAGGCAGGGCTTCGATTGCATCGGCATCACGAAATCTGAGATCATGCACTTCCCGGAACAAACGTTCCTTCGTGGGGAAATGATGGCTGAGGAGTTGTTTGCTGACACGCGCCCGCCTGGCGATCTTGGAAATCGTCGTGCCGTCATATCCCTTGTCGGTAAATTCCTTGAGGGCGGCTTTGGCGATCCGCGTTCTAGTGGCTTCTCTGTCCCGCACTCTCATCTGCCGTATCCGC
>MERG01000162.1:593-8455 GCA_001771985.1 Betaproteobacteria bacterium RIFCSPLOWO2_12_FULL_62_13
GCGAGAGATGACCAAGCATCGCGAATTGACCATGCTCATAGTCGGCGACGTGTTCGTTCGCCGGGACGATCCGCCCGGCGTATTCAAACACGTGAAGGATCTGCTGCGGGGAGCGGACTTCACGCTGGGCAACCTCGAAGGCTCCGTTGCCGACAGCGGTAGCGCGCGCGAGAAGGCGGGCGCCGTGGCCTGGAAGGCGGACGCGCGCCAAATCGCGGCCGTGGAGACCGCTGGGTTTCATGCGATGACGGTCGCGAACAACCACATGATGGATTACGGTCATGAGGCGCTCCTCGAAACGTTGTCCAATCTGGACCGTCTCGGCGTGAAGCACGCGGGCGGGGGACATAACTTCGCTGAAGCGCATGCACCGGCGATCATGGAGCGCGAGGGGTGCAGGGTGGCGCTGCTCGGGTACACGTCGGTCTTCATGGAAGGCTGGGCGGCGCGCCCCGAGTCGTCCGGACTCGCCGTCATGTCCGCTCGCACATCGTACGAGCCGCCGGCGCGTTACTTCGAGGCGCCGGGCACGCCCCCCATCATCCATACCTGGGTGGTGCCGGCGGACAAGGTGCAACTGACCGCGGACATTGCTGCGGCACGCAGGCAAGCGGACATCGTCGTCTGCACGTTCCATTGGGGCGTGTCGGGCGGCTACAAGAAGCTCACCGAGTACCAGGTCGAACTGGGTCATCACGCGATCGACGCGGGCGCCGACCTTGTATTCGGGCATCATCCGCACGTCACGCAAGGCGTCGAGGTCTATCGCGGACGCGTAATTTTCTACTCCCTGGGAAATTTCACCTTCGCGCGGCACAATCCTGCCAAAGGTCATGAACTCGAAACGATGATTATTCGTTGCCGAATTCGTGACCGGCAATTGCAAGCGGTCGAATTCCTGCCCGCTCGCTGTGACCAGGAGTTGAATCCGCACGTGCTGGACCTGGAGAGGGGCCGCGACGTCGTCGATCTGGTTCGCGAACGGTCCGGCGAATTTGGCACCGAGTTCGTCGCGCACGGGGATGCCATGCAGGTCGTGACGGACGGCGAACGGGCGGCAGCGCCCCAGGCGGCGTAGGTTCTAATCCGGGAGATCCACGAATGAAGTTGTGGCTACGCGCAGGCTTGGCGCTTCTGGCGCTGCTGCCGGTAACGGGCGCCGCAGTGGCGCAGCAGTATCCCTCGGACGCCTGGTACGGCGTGCTTGTTCCGGCGCGCACGCCCTCCGAGATCGTGGCGAGGCTCGATCGCGGAATCGTCGCGATATTGAAGACGGGCGATGCCAGGGAAAAACTCGAGGCGCAAGGCGCCGAAGTGATCGGCAACACCCCGGAGCAGTTCGCCACGGTGATGCGAGACGACATCAGGAAATGGGCGAAGGTCACCTCTCGCCTCAAGCTGCAGATGGATTGATTGCCGGACGGCCCCGCGAATAATTGATGAGGGAAGCACATGAGCAGACTTTTCCAGCGGCTGGGATCGGGCGAAATGGCGCTCGGCGTCTGGTTGAAGGGCGGGCCCGGTTGGGTCTCGACGATCGCGCGGGCCGGCTTCGATTTCGTTCGTCCGGACATGATGTTCTCGGCCATGGACTGGCGGGAGCTGGACCATATACACCGTGCGGCGCAGGCCGCAGGGCTTACCACCTGGGTGCGCGTACCCGCCAACCCCTGGCTCGGCGGCACCGAGCAATTGCAGGTCACAGTGGACGTTGCGCGCGCCTTCAGCCTTGGCATCGAGATCGTCGGAGCATCGATTGCGTCAGCTCATCAGGTAAGGGCGTGCCTCGAGGTCGCCCGGGATTGGCATCGCTCGGGAACGGGTGAATACCCCAACTCCAGCGCGACCTTTGCCGCGATGAACAAGAAGGACGCCGACGTGGCGGTGTTCGTCCCCCACATCGAAGCGGGCACCGCGATACGCGAGATCGACGAAATCCTGGCTATCGACGGGATACGCATCGTCATGCTCGCGATGACCGATCTCAGCAAGGCGCTCGGGCACCCATTCCAGTACGAGCATCCCGAAGTGTGGCGGGCGCTGGATTCAATCGTGGAGAAAGCGCGCGCCCGCGGCATCGCCATCGCCGCCAACATGGGTTATGACTTCACGACGCACGACCGGATGTCGCAGCGCGTGCAGCGGATGCACGCGCATGGCGTGCAGATCTGCCTCATGCAGGGCGCGGACAACATGCTGGAAAACTTCGCGAAGCCGCTGGTGAACGAAATCCGCGAAGCGGTTTCGTGAGACTGGTGCTCGCCCGCGGCGGGAAGGAATTGACTTGACCGAAGTTGCACGCACGTTCCGGGACAAGACCGCCGTCGCCGGCGTCGGCCTTACACTCGGCAAATTTCCCGAGCGCAGTTCGCTGTCGCTCGCCATCGAGGCGTTCAAGCTCGCGATCGACGATTCGGGGCTGAGGCGCGAGGACATCGACGGACTGATCACGCTGTCCTTCGGATCCGACTATGACCGCTTTCTCGAAGCGACGGGGTTGAACGTCAGGTACGCGCACCAGGGCTGGACCCACGGCCGCTTCATTTCCCCCACGCTGCAGCTTGCTGCGATGGCCGTAGGTATGGGCATGGCGAAGGCGGTGGCGGTGGTCAACGGCAAACGCGGCAAAGCCTTCGGCCAGCCGACGGACGTGGAGATGTGGCGCCAGGGCCTGGGGCCGCACGGCGAGAGCCCGGCTTACGGCGCGCTGCGCCCGGCATTCGGCGCCGCGATCTCCGCTCAGCGCTACTTTCATATGTATGGCGGCGGCAACGCAGACCTCGGGCCGATTTGCGTCGCGTTTCGCAGGCACGCGCGCATGAACCCCATCGCCGTGCGCCGCGACCCGCTCACCCTCGAAGACCATCAACGATCGCCGTGGATTGTCGAGCCGCTCCGGCTGCTCGACTGTTGCCAGATCAATGACGGCGGCTCCTGCATCATCATCACCACGGCCGAGCGCGCGCGAGATTGCAAAAAGAGGCCGGTCTATATCTCCGGCATGCAGGGCGTTCACGCCGGCCCGGAGTACCACAATCTCGCGTTGCCGGGTCTCGGCGTCGCGCAGCAGAGAGTCTACACATACAAGCCGGCCCCGGAGGACCTGTACTCGTATCGCATGGCGGGCGTCACGCAGAAGGATGTCGATGCGCTCATCACCTACGACGCGTTTTCTCCGCTCGTGCTGTTTGCGCTGGAGCGCTTCGGCTTTTGCGGTCCGGGGGAAGCGCGCGAATTCGTGAAAGGCGGCCGCATCGAGCTCGGTGGAGAGCTGCCGGTCAACACGTCCGGAGGGCTGCTCTCCGAAGGCCACTTGTCGGGATGGAATCTCTTGATCGAGGCCGTGCGGCAGGCGCGCGGCGAATGCGGCGAGCGCCAGGTCAAGAACGCTGAAGTTGTCCAGTACGGCTGCTTCCTGGGTGAGTCGCTCATATTCCGGCGGTGATTGCGCGCAACCTTCAACCCGTCAAAGAACGCCGAACCGATGACTTCAACTGATTCGAATCGTTCGCCGGTGCAGCAACAGGGCGGGCCGCTGGCGGGCTTGACAGTGCTGGACGTGAGCATCATGGCCGCAGGTCCCTGGACAGGCGCCTTGCTCGGCATGCTCGGCGCCGACGTGATCAAGGTCGAGCCGCCGGCCGGCGACGGCACGCGGTGGGTGCTGCCGACGCAGAACGGCATGGGCACCAACTACATGGCGATGAACGTCAACAAGAAAGACGTGACCCTCGACTTGAAGACGGAGGAAGGACGCAATCATGCTTTGGCGCTCGCTCGCGGCGCCCACATTCTGGTCCAGAACTTTCGTGTGGGCGTGATGGACCGGCTCGGCCTCGGATACGAGCAGTTGCGCGAGGTGAATCCGCGGCTCATCTATTGTTCGATTTCAGGCTTCGGGGAAACGGGGCCTTTGCGTGAGGCCGGTTGCTCGGATCCCATCATGCAGGCCTACTCGGGCTTCGCGCGGTTGAACGGCGCGCATGGCGAGTCGCTCGACGCCTTCAGATTCACGGGCTTTATCGACCTGTCGACCGCCGCCGTGGCGGTCGAGGCGGTCCTCGCTGCGCTGATCGACCGCGAGCGCGACGGCCAGGGCCAGGAAGTGCGCGTATCCATGCTTGAAGCTGCGCTCGAAATGCAGTGCACGCGAGTCGCCGAATGGCTCGGCGGAGGCGAGCTCGCGATACCCCGAGGCAGCGAGTCCGCGGCATTTGCGCCCGACCGCGCCTATCAGAGCGCCGATCACGAAATCTTCGTCTCGGTGTGCCGGGCCTCGGAATGGACCGGATTCTGCCAGGCTCTCGAGATGCCGGACCTGGCTGCCGACGCGCGGTTTGCGACCAATCAACTGCGGGTGCGTAACCGTGCCGGACTCGACCGCGCCGTCGAGCCTGTCATTGCGAAACGGCCCGCGATCTGGTGGCTGCGCGCATTCGGCAGGCACGGCGTGGCCTCGGGTCTCGCGCACCACTTCGAGTCGTTTCGCTATCACCAGCAGATCGTCGAGAACGAAATGATTGCGCCCATTGCCACCCCATGGGGCGAAGTGGTCGTCGCGGGACCGCCGTGGCACTTCACGCAGACGCCCTGCGTTGTGACCTCGGCATCCATGCCGGACGAGCATAACGCCGCGCTTGTGGGCGGGACAAAAACCGTTGTCGATGAGCGGCGGAAGGGCAGCCGGGAGCGGGCGCCGATGCTTGAAGGACTGAAGATCGTCGAGATCGCGGAAGGCGTTGCCGGTCCCTTGGCTGCACTGCGGCTAAGCGAACTGGGAGCCGAGGTGGTCAAGGTCGAGCCGTCTTCCGGCGATTACATGCGTGGGGCTTTTCCGATTCCCGAAGGCGATGAAGATGCCGCGGCATTCGTCGAACTCAATCGCGGCAAGCGCTCGTTCGCGTTGGGGAGCGCGGTTCAAGCTGCGGGTGGCGTGTTGAAGCGGCTCGTGGAGCAGGCTGACGTATTGATCACCGACCACTCGGACGAGCAGCTCTCGTCTCTGGGGCTGCAGGATCTGATCGCTGCCAGCGAGCGCGGTGAATCGAGGTTGATCGTGATCTCGATCAGCCCGTGGGGACGGCGAGGTCCGATAAGCAGCCGCAAAGGCTCGGAGCTGACGGCCCAGGCGATGGCGGGCTATACGCGTTACCTCGGCATCCACGGGCAGCCCGCGCGGCGGCTGGGCGCAGACGTGGCCTCGGTCGGCACCGCCACATTTGCGGTCCAGGCCGCGCTCGCCGCACTGTATTGGCGCGCGATGAGCGGCAGGGGACAGCGAGTCGACCTGTCGCTGTGCAACTCTTTGTTGGCGATGAAGAGCATCCATCTTGCAGCACAGTCGAACCCGGACGAATACAAAGGCCCGCGGGTAGGCGGTGCCAATCACCCGCCCGAACTGGGCTGGGGCGCGCGGGACGGACGCGTCTTCATGGCGTTCGGCGGCTCGGTCGGGCCGACGGGCCGTGCCGGATGGTCGGACTTCGTGAAGGAGGTGGGCCTCGAAAAGCTCATCAATGATCCGCGATGCGACAAGACCGGGAGGAGTACGACCGGGCATGGCGCACACGTGCATGAACTGCGCGCGACCTACGAGGAAGCCTTCGCCCGGTTTCCAGCGGCAGAGCTGGTGGCGTTGATCAGGAAGCACCGCGGAAATGCCGCGGTCTACTACCGTCTCGACCAGACACTGACCCATCCTCAAACGCAGGCGCTGGAGGTGGTGCAGGAAGTCACAAGCGAAGGCAAAGCGCGCAAAGTGCGGCGCTTTCCCGCGCGATTCAGCAAACTGCGGCCGAAGGTGCATGCGCGCGCGCCCCGGCTGGGCGAGCATAGCGGGCAGATCGCGCGCGAACTGGGTATGTGCGCCGACGAGCTGAGCGCGACATGCGAAGCCGGCGGCTCGTGCGCATGACCACGATGACCGCCAAAGTGAAGGACGCCGGGATTCAGAACTAAGTGACCGGCAACAGGTGACGCGTGACGGTTACGGATACATTGCCCAGCCCACGCGGTCGGTTTCCGCCTTGAAGAAATGCCCCTGCGTGGTGGTGACGAAAAGCGTGGTCATGTCGGGGCCGCCGAAACAGCAGTTGGTCGGGCGATTTGCGGGCACCGGATGCGTCTCCAGCACCCGGCCTGCGGGCGAGAACACGTAGATCATCGGCCCCGCGCCGCTCACCTCCCAGCCGGCGGTGGCAACGATGTTGCCGTCCGCGTCGAGGCACATGCCGTCGATGCCGCGATGCACACCCCTGGCGTCTTCGCCCCAGGTGAAGAGCGTCCGATAGGTGCCGAGGCTGCCGTCCCCGCGAATCGGGTAGGCGCGAAGCTCGCGCGCAATGCCCTTCTCAAAACCGCTTTCGGCGACGTAGAGCGTGTCCTGGTCCTGCGATACCAGGATGCCGTTGGGCTGCGTCGTGTCGAAGGTGACACGCGCCACCGTGTAGCTGCCGTCTGTCTGCGGATCGGCGCGCAGCACGGATCGATTGTCGAGTTCCTGGCGCTCGGTGGCGTCGATGTTGCCCTCGTTCCAGGGATTGGTGAACCAGACCCGCCCCTTGCGATCGATTGCGAGATCGTTCGGGGTGTTGAGCTTCTTGCCCTCGACGCGGTCGGCGAGGGTGACGGTGCGGCCATCGGGATCGAAACGCACGATCGAGCGCCCGCCCGAGCAGCAGCCGAAGAGTCGCCCCTGCGCATCGAAGGCGAGCCCATTGGTGCGGTTGGTCCCGCTGCGCCACTCGGTAATCGCGCCGCTCTTGGGGTCGTAGCGCAGGATGCGGCTCGCGCGGATGTGCGTGAAATACAGGTGCTCGCCATCCCACACCGGGCCTTCGGTGAGGGGCACGGGGGCCGGTTTCAACAGCAATTCGAATTTACACTGCATGTGCTTCTCCTTGTTTTCCCTACTCCTGGAAAGAAAGCTTGGGCGTAGGTGTCGCGCCATGACGGCGAGCCGACCTCGCCGTCCCGCAGTATAAAGCGCCGATCGTCCTGCCGCGAGGGTGCAGGGATGTCCGGTGTATGATGAATGAAGCGAAGGCGAACGAGTTCATCCCCCTGGTGTCTCGCGCCGGCGGTTATCCATCGCATAAAGGGAGAATCAGATGAAGCGCGACGAAGCGCCGAACCCCCTTGCAGTGCTCGGCCTGGCGGCGGCCGGTCTGCGCGCCGAACACCTGCCCGCGGATGTCGTGAAATGTTGCAAACAGCGCATCCTCGACACGCTGGGCTGCATGGTCGCCGGCTATCACGCGGGCATTGCGGACGCCATCCGATCCTACGTGCTCGCGCAGGGCGGCGCGCACGAAGCGACGCTCCTGCCCCACGGGCAAAAGACCACTGCGGCGCTGGCGGGACTCGCTCACGGCAGTTACATCCACGGCCTCGAATTGTCCGATGGCAAGGATCACGTTCCGAATGCGCAACGGCGCATGCCACGCTCGGGAAGGCGACCGCAGCGCGCGCGCCCGCTATCTGACGCCGACCGATCGGGACATTGAGGACAAGTTCCGGCTCATCGCGACGTCCGTGCTCGGCGCGAAGAAAACAGAGCGCGTGATCGCGCTGGTCCAGCGGCTTGAAACGCTGCCCGATGTGCGAGAGCTGGTCGACGCGCTTTGCATCGACGCCTGACCGCGGCTCCGAAATCGCAGGAATGCGAGAAAAAGAAGCGGAGTGCTACCATGGAGGAGGATTGAGGTGGGGGTGAATTCATTGGCGCGCATGTCGTTGATACTTTCACCCCCATCCCAACCTTCCCCCGTCAAGGGGGAAGGAGTGTTCGTAACTATTCAGCGGCTCATTCCAGTTGTTTGATGAAATCCGGGAGGCGGCCTGAGAATAACATTTGCAGCGCA
>MERG01000163.1 GCA_001771985.1 Betaproteobacteria bacterium RIFCSPLOWO2_12_FULL_62_13
GTCCTGCGGCGCCATGCCGAACGCGTTGATGTTCAGAAATACCTGCAGCATGGCCTGCGTCTGCACGTCGCCCCCGGGTGTACCGAATGGCATATGTACGCGGCCGTTCCTGAACGCCAGCGCGGGATTAGGCGTCAAGCGCGGGCGCTTGCCCGGCGCGACCGAGCACGGGTGGTCGGGGTCGGACCACGACTGGGTGCCCCGCCCCGAACACAGAATGCCCACGCCCGGAATGATGGGCGTCTTGTCGGAACCGTCGCTCGGCGTGCATGAGAATGCGTTGCCATGCCGGTCGATGACGCACAGATATGAGGTGTCGCCCGGACCGGGCGCATCTTCCGGCTGCGGCGGCGGCACACAGCGATGCGCGAGCTGTGCCAGCGTGACCGGATCGCTCGCGGGCGGCATCTCCGGCCATGCTTTTTCCACGCTGATCAGCGAGCGGCGATGTTCCGCGTATTTTTCGGACATCAATCCGCGAATCGGCACCTTGATAAAGCGCGGATCGCCGAAGTGGTGGTGGCGGTCGGCAAAGGCGAGCTTGAGCGCCTCGGTGACAACGTGAATGTATTCCGGCGTGTTGTGGCCCATCGCCTTGAGATCGTAGCCCTTGACGATATTGAGCGCCATCGGCAGCACCGGACCCTGCGACCACGGCCCACAGGCGTGCAAATCGATGCCGTCGAAGCGTGCGCGCACCGTGGGCTCGAACTTGACCCGGAACCCGGCGAAGTCCTCGTAGCGCATCAAACCGCCTTCTTTCTCGATAAATCTCGCGACGGCGCGCGCGATATCGCCCATGTAAAACGCATCGCGCGCCGCCCTCAGGCCCGCTTTTCGGCCCTTCTTGCGCGCCGCTTTCTTCTCTTCGTCGGCCAAGAACTGCATGGTGCGGCCGAGGTCGGCCTGAACGAAGACTTCGCCCGCTTCCGGCGGCCGGCCTTTCGGCAGAAACACCTTGCGGCTCGACGGCCAGCGCTCGTAGGCGGCGCGGTTGTCCCTGATGAACTGCGACATCAACGGATACATCGGGAAACCGTCGCGCGCGAAGCGGATCGCAGCAGCAGCGACTTCACCGAAGCTCATGGTGCCGGAGTGTTCCAGCGCCGTGATCCACGCATCCGGCGCCGCCGGCACGACGCAGCGCTCGACCCCCGGCGGAATCTTGCCGCCGTGCTTTTTCAGGAAGTAATCGGGAGTGACGGCTTTCGGCCAGACACCGAGGCCGTCGATGCAGCGCACCTTCCTGTCCTTCTCGGTGTAGATGATCTGCGGCGCCACGCCGCCGAAGTTGACCTTGTCGGTCTGGAGGACGCCGATCGCGATCCCCGCCGCGACGCCGGCGTCGACGGCGTTACCTCCAGCCTCCAGGATCTGAAATCCGGCGTGCGCCGCGAGATAATGTCCGGCGGAAATCACGTGCCGGGTACCCATGATGGTCATGCGGCTGGAAGCCATGAATCGTCCCTTGCGGTGAGTTGAACATTAATGAGCGAACGAGGATCACCAGATTCTAGCCTCATTTCGCCCTCTTGGTCAGTCGGGGATCCACAAAACAGAGCGCCGGAACCATTCCGCGGAGGCGGATGTAGTATCATGCCGCTCACGGCGGGGAACGCAAGCGCCGAAGTCTCCAATATCATTGGACGTGCAAGAGTTCGGATCGGCCCAGGCGTGAGATGTGCCCGCGACTGTTTCAGGCAGTCCCGGAGAAATCCGATGTCACTACGTTCGCCGTTACAGGATGAACGTAAGGGCGTGAGCGCGTGAGTGTGCAACAGCGACGCGAAACTTCTCGTGATTCCGCGATCTCGCGAGCTCCCGATCTCACGGCTCACGGTTCTTGACAATTTGCTATTGAGGACACACGGGGTTCTGAATGACACCCTTCGACTGGCAGTTCCCCTACCCTTCGCAGCGCATGCCGATCCTCGCGCGCAATGTCGTAGCCACGTCGCAGCCCCTCGCCGCGCAGGCGGGCTTGCGCATGCTGATGAAGGGCGGCAATGCCGTCGACGCGGTGCTGGCCACCGCGATCTCGCTCACGGTGCTGGAACCCACCAGCAACGGTATCGGAGCCGATGCCTTCTGCATCCTGTGGGACGGCAAGAAGCTGCATGGGCTGAACGCTTCCGGACGTTCCCCGGCGGCATGGACGCCCGAGTGGTTCAAGGGGCGGAAGGAAATGCCGCAGCGCGGCTGGGATTCCGTCACCGTGCCGGGTTGCGTTGCGGCCTGGGTCGAACTGTCGAAGAAGTTCGGCAAGATACCGTTTGCCCACCTGTTCGAGCCGGCGATCAAGTACGCCCACGACGGCTTCATGGTGTCCCCGACGATTGCGCGGCTGTGGGCGAATCAGGTTCCCGAACTGAAGTCGCAGCCGGGATTTGCCGAAGCCTTCATGCCGCACGGACGGGCGCCCGAGCCCGGAGAAAAATTCTCATTCCCGGCCCAGGCCAAGACGCTCAGGCGCATCGCCGAAACCCAAGGCGAGGCGTTCTACCAAGGTGATCTCGCGGAAACGATTGCCGCGCACTCGAAGCATTGCGGCGCCGCGTTGACGATCGATGACCTCGCCGCTCACAGCGTCGACTGGGTCGAACCCATCGGCATCGACTACCGCGAGTTTCGGCTGCATGAGATTCCGCCCAACGGCCAGGGTATTGCCGCGTTGATGGCGCTGGGAATACTCGAAAACTTCGACGTCCCCCGAATCCCCGTCGACTCGGCCGACAGCCTGCACTTGCAGATCGAAGCGATGAAAATCGCTTTCGCCGATATCTACGAGTACGTGTCCGACCCGGCAACAATGCACGTGAAACCGGCCGAGTTGCTCGACAAGACCTATCTCAAAGAGCGGGCGAAGCTCATCGACATGCGAAAGGCGGTCACACCAGCTTTTGGAAGACCCGGCAAGGGCGGCACCGTTTATCTCACCGCTGCCGACGAGTCGGGCATGATCGTGTCCTACATCCAGTCCAACTATTCGGGGTTCGGTTCCGGCGTCGTCGTGCCCGGAACCGGCATCAGTTTGCAGAACCGTGGCTACGGATTCAGCCTCAAGCCCGGTCACGCCAATATTGTCGCTCCGCGCAAGCGCCCGTTCCACACCATTATTCCGGGCTTCGTCACCCGCAACGGCAAGCCGCTCATGAGTTTCGGCGTGATGGGCGGCTCGATGCAGGCGCAAGGGCACACGCAGGTCATGCTGCGGGTAGTCGATTACCATCAGAATCCGCAGGCCGCCGCGGACGCGCCGCGCTGGCGCATCGACACCGGCGTTAAAGTCGGGATCGAATATGGCGCGCCCGCGGAAGTGGTGAATGAACTGCGCAGCCGCGGCCACGAGATGACGCAGGCCGATCGCTGGTCGACCGACTTCGGCCGCGCACAACTGATATTCAGGATGGACGACGGCTATTTCGCGGCGTCGGAGCGCCGCACCGACGGGCAGGCTGTGGGTTTCTAGTAAACACTGAACAACGAGGGCGGTATGGCCGCAAAACGCGCAGTGAAAATGGCGATGCAGGCGGCGAGCCCGCGGCCGACGTTAGTCGGCCTGCATCAGGCGGTCGCGAGCGGTCACTATTTGGCGACACTCGCCGGAATGCGGGTGCTCGACCGCGGCGGCAACGCGGTCGATGCCGGTGTGACGGTAGCGATGGCGCTTGCCGTACTGCAGCCCGACATGGTGAGCTTCGCCGGCGTCGCGCCGACGTTGATCTACTTGAGAAAAGAAGACCGCGGCCCGATCGCCGATGAGGTCGCAGCCTATCACGCCAGGAACAAGGGATTCGTGACGAAGGCCGATCTCGCCGGTTTCGAAGTGCCGGTCGAGTCGAGCATCAAGATCAACTACCGCGGCTACGAAGTGCATTCGTGCGACGTATGGTGCCAGGGCATCGTGCTGCTCGAGACGCTCAAGATTCTCGAGGGCTTCGATCATGGCTACAACCCCGGGCGGCTTAATCTTGAAGTCAACATGCCCAGGGAAGTGATCGAAGAAATGCGCCAGCTCGGCCATGATGTCGATGTGTGGCCGCTCTACCCGGCCTCGAACGCCGCGGTGTGCGCGGTCAAGGTCGATCCGGAAACGGGCATGCGGCACGCCGGCGCGGATCCGCGGCGCGAGGGCTATGCACTCGCGTGGTAATCAATAAGGCGGAACCGCCAAGGCCGCCAAAGCCGCAAGGATACTCAAGAACAGGAAACCTTATGTTCTTGCCAGGGTGGGCATCGCCCACCTTTAATGATCGGAGGAGAAGAAGATGCGCGTCTTGACCGTAGGTCTGTGTCTAGTGCTCGGAGGTCTGGCGGGCCTCGCTTCCGCGCAATCCTATCCCGCCAAGCCGATTCGCATCATCGTGCCATACTCGCCGGGCGGGACCACCGACATCCTCACCCGCGCCGTCGGCCAGAAACTCACCGAAGCCTGGGGCCAGCAGATCATCGTCGATCACCGTCCTGGCGCGAGCGGGATGATAGGGGCTGAAGCTGCCGCCAGGGCGGCGCCCGATGGGTACACCGCGCTGATGGCTTATACCGCCGAAATCGTCATTATGCCGGGCATCGTGAAGAAGATGGCGTACGACCCCATGCGAGATCTCGCACCGGTGACGCTTGGTGCGATCACACCGATGATCCTGGTGGCGCATCCTTCACTCCCGGTAGCAAGCGTGAAGGAATTCATCGCGCTCGCCCGCGCGCGGCCGGGGCAGCTCCCCTATGCTTCCGCCGGCAACGGCAGCCCCGCCCATCTCGCCTTCGAGCTCATGCAGCGCAGCGCGAAGATCGAAATCAACCACGTTCCTTATAAGGGCGCCGCGCCGGCGCTGATCGACCTCATCGGCGGCCACGTCGTGATCTATTTTTCGGGCATGCCGCCCGCGATGCCGCATGTGCGGGCCGGGAAACTCCGCGCGCTCGCGGTATCGACCGCGAACCGCTCGCCGGCCGCCCCCGACGTGCCGGCGGTGGCCGAAGCGGGCATTCCCGGCTTCGACGTTCCCACCTGGTTCGGGGTGTTGGTGCCCGCGGCTACGCCGAAAGACATCGTCGCCAAGCTGCACGCGGGAATCACTAAGGCGCTCAACGCCCCGGACGTCAGGGACCGCATGGCGCGCGAAGGCGCCGAGACGAGCCCGATGACGCCCGAGCAGTTCGCAGCCTTTATCCGCACTGAGACGGCGAAATTCGCAAAAATCATCAAGGATGCGGGTGTCCGCACGGAATGACCTGGAGGAAGTCGCGATGCGCATTCGTCTCCTCGGCACCGGCACGCCCACTCCTTCATTGAAGCGCATGTGCTCGGGTTACGTCGTCGAAAGCGGCGGCGACGTGATCGTGCTCGACCACGGCTTCGGCGCGCATCACCGCCTGCTGGAACTGGGGATCCGGGCGACCGACGTCACGCACTTCTTCTGCAGCCACCTGCATTACGACCACATGGGCGATTACCCGCGGCTGCTGCTCACGCGCTGGGACCAGGGGGCAGGCAAGATTCCCGAACTCAAGGTCTACGGGCCGCCGCCGATCGCCAAAGTCACCAGGGCGCTCATCGATCCCGGCGGCGCATTCGGCCCCGATCTCATCGCGCGCACCGAGAACCTGTGCAGCATCGCCATCTACCGGGCGCGCGGCGGCGAAGGCGAGCGCAAGAAACCCGCTCCGGAAGTCACTGAGCTCAAACCCAATGACGTGGTACACGGCAACGGCTGGCAGGTCACTACCGCCGGCGTGTCGCACTTCGGCCCGCAACTCATCTCCTATGGCTTCCGCCTCGATGCGCCGCACGGCTCATTCGTGTATTCCGGCGACAGCGGGCCGTGCGCATCGATGGCGAGGCTTGCCGGGAACTGCGACGTGCTGGTGCACATGTGCCATTACATTTCCGGCACCGAGCTCAACGAGGAGTTCGCGAAGTCGTGCATGGGGCATCGCGAGCTTGCGAAGCTGGGCGCGGAGGCCAATGTGAAGACGATCGTGCTCACCCACGTCACCGAGCAGATCGATCAGCCCGGTGTGCGCGAGCGCGTGCTGCGCGAGATGGCGGAAATCTACAAGGGCAACCTGATTTTCGGCGACGACCTGATGGAGATCCCTGTCAGGGGTCCCGCCGCCGCGAAGTTGATGTAACTGACGCGTTGCGTCCAAATTGCTTTCCCTCTTCCCGGTTGGAGGAGAGAGAACAGAATATTCCCTCCCCATTCGATCGGGGAGAATAAAATATTCCCTCCCCCTTCGATGGGGGAGGGTTAGGGTTAGGGTGGGGGTGAAGAATGCTATCCGGACATGCGACTGTGAAAGAGAACAGGAGGAGGATAAATATGAAACACATGCTTACAGGTTCTTTCCTGATCGCGGTTCTTTCGATCATTACCACCGGTAACTATGCCCACGCCGAAGCCGGCGAAGTGCGCATCGTGCAGCAATTCGGGTTGTCCTATCTGCCGCTGCACGTGGCTGTCGAGCAGAAACTCATCCAGAAGCACGCGCGCGCGGCGGGGCTTGGCGACATCAAGGTATCGCTGTTTCGGCTCGCGAGCGGCGCCGCAGTCAACGACGCGCTCATCTCCGGCAGCGTCGACATCGCAATGGCCGGCACCACGGTACTGATGACGGTCTGGGACAAGACCAAAGGCCGCGGCGACATCAAGGGCATGATGGCGTTCTGCGATACGCCAATGGTGATCACCACGAGCGATCCCCGCATCAAGTCGATTCGCGACTACCGCGAAGGCGACCGCATCGCGATGACCGCGGCGCGCGGCACGCACCATTCCGTGTCGTTGCAGATGGCGGCGGCGAAGGAATTCGGCTGGGACAACCGCAACCGGCTCGACAATCTGACGGTCGGCATGTCGCATCCCGACGCGATGGCGGCGATGCTGTCGGGCGCGCACGAAGTCAAGTCGCACTCGGCGACCGTGCCGTTCCTGCAGCAGGAACTCGCCGACCCCCGGGTGCGCAAGGTGCTGAGCTCCTACGACGTCGCCGGCGGGCGCCACACGTTGATCGTGGCCTACAACACCAGCAAGTGGAAGAACGACAATCCCAAGACCTACGCCGCGGTGGCGGCGGCGTTCGAGGAGGCGATGGCGTTCATCCACCGCGACAAGCGCGCGGCGGCCGAGCTCTATACCAGGGCGGAGAAAACCAGGCTTACCGCGGACCAGGTGTACAAGATCCTCCAGGATGAGAACGCCCTGTACTTCTCACCGGCGCCGAGCAAGGTCATGGTGTGGGCCGACTACATGGGCAAGGTCGGCTTGCTCAAGAACAAGGCATCGAGCTGGAACGATTTCTTCTTCGAAAACGTGCACGACAAACCGGGGAGCTAGCAGTTCGAAGCAAAACAGTGCGTCAGGCCGGCGAAACTTGTCCCGGCAGGTCTCAAGCCGAGAGCCGGAGTCCAGAAGCTTTTCGGCTCACTGGATCATTCCAAGCGCCGGAGCGACAGCACCGCGGTTCGCTTTGACGCGGCATTTCCTCAACTCTTCGGCACCCGCCCCATAAGGTAGAACTCATCGTTCGGCCGCATGCTGATCAGGTTGGCCATGCGATTGGACAGCGCGAAAAAAAGCGCGAAACTCGTCCGGGCGGTGAGCCAGAGTGAAAAACACGTTGGGCACGAAGCCCGCTTTTTCCTGGACTGCCAGGATCCGGTCTCGGATGTCCTCCGGCAACTCCTGGAGTTCCGGCACCGGATAGCGGCTGATTGCTTTGCCGTTCATTGAGCCTCCTCGCGATGCGGCGATTCTTGACCCGGCTGGACTTTCGCCGCTGCGGCAAAGGTCGACTGGGGCGTGTTGTTGTCCCTCACTCCGAAACGACCCATTGCGGATTCCAAGCGATCTCCCACAAATGCTGATCCGGGTCCTGGAAGTATCCCGCGTAGCCTCCCCAGAAAGTATCGCCGGCCGGCTTTACGATAGTTGCTCCGGCCTTTCTTGCTTGTTCCATTACTGCGTCGACCGCGATCTTCGAGGACACGTTGTGACCGATCGTGAACTCGGTCGGGCTTGGACTTCCCAGAGGAAGACCCGAGTCGTGGGCGATGCTCTTGCGCGGCCAGATTGCGAGCTTCAGACCTGGCTGCAGATCGAAGAACGCTACCGCGCCATGCTCAAACTGCGTGCCGACAATACCTTCCGTCCTCAGACCCAGGCCATCCCGATAGAAGCGGAGCGACCTCTCCAGGTCCTCAACGCCGATGGTTATGAGACTGATCCGCGGTTTCATACGCTGGTTGCCTGGGTAGATCGGGTCAGGTCCACATTTGTCTGAAAT
>MERG01000164.1:0-11492 GCA_001771985.1 Betaproteobacteria bacterium RIFCSPLOWO2_12_FULL_62_13
GTCGTGGCGAGGATGACCTTACCTCCATGAGACTCGGTATACCCCTTCAAGTTCGCGATCGTTCCGCCCTGGCCGATGAAATCATCCACGATGACGTAAGCCGATCCTTTCTCGACGGGACCGTCGAAGAGCGTCGGATGGGCGATACGCGTCCAGCCGCTCGCCCCGGTATGTCCTGCTCGATTCGCCTGTACGATGTCCGCGTGTCGTATCGCGAGCGCGACCTTCTCGGACGGGATATGACCATCGAGGAAGTTCAGTACGTCACCGAAATGGTGCGGCGCATCGCGGCGATACTGTTGCTTACCGACAGACTGGATGAAAACTATCGTTCAGTGTGCGCGAATACGTATCCATGGCCACAAAATTGAAGACTGCCTCTCTTGTAACGCCTTGAGACGGCATCGGGCGGCTCTTGTGATGGTGCCAACAGCGTCGGCTGTGCTCGCCACCGTTCTGCTACGTCACGTCTTTGCCTGGAGGCGGACGCCGCTCAGCAGATCTTGCGACAGATACTGTTGGCGGTAGGTCTCGAACGGCAAGGTGTTCCCGGCTTCGATCTGCCGCTGCGCGGCGAGCGAGTCCTCGGCCATACGCGCGTAGCGGGTCTCGACTTCGGCGGCCAAGGGCAACTCCAGCAGGTGGGTCCGGTGCCGCAGCGACTGGGCGAGGGCGAAACGATAATAAGACTTGTCGTAGGTCTGCGCCATTTCGCGAAGGACGCGGGCGGAAGGCGTGGCCGAGGGATCCCTCAGGGCGACGCCGGCGGCCGACAAAGCATCCCGGTACGCGGTGCTGTGGTGAGCCTTGTCGAGGGCAGCAGCGATGGGTTCGCACTCGCGCAGCAGTTCGCCGCCCCATTCGGCCGGGGTGACTTCTTCTCCGTGCCGGGTGAGGCGGATATTCGGGTCCCGGCCCCTTTCGGCGACGCGGTGCTGGTTGCGAGAGATGGTGGCGATTTCTTCCGGCGTGTCCGCGGGGCTGTCGCTGAGCACACAGTGCAGCAGGAACGCGTCCAGAAAGCGGAACGTGGCGGCAGTGATGCCGACGGGACAGAAAGGGTCGAGGTCCATGCAGCGCACTTCGACGTACTCGACGCCGCGCTCGCCCAATGCACGCAGGGATCGCTCGCCTGGGAGGATGCGTCGCTTGGGCCTGATGGTCCCGTAAAACTCGTTTTCAATCTGCAGCAGGCTGGTAGCGAGTTGCCGGTAGTCCGCGCCGTCACGTACGCCGATCGCCGCGTACGGCGGATAAGGTTCAGTGAGCGCGCCGTTGAGCGAGCGTGCGTAGCTTTCCAGGCTGTTGTAGCTCACGGCGAGCGAGGCTTGCACGTCGCTCTGGTAGCCCAACGGGCCCATGCGCAGGGATGTACTCCCGGGCAGGTACAGCGTGCCGGCTCTCAGCTCCTGCAACCGGTGAGCGCGGCCGGCGACGAAAGTCGCGCAGACCGCCGGCGATGCACCGAAGAGATAAAGCAGCAGCCAGGAACGACGCCGGAAGTTGCGAATCAGGGCAAAGTATGCTTCGTTCTGATAATCCTGCGCCGCGCCGCCGCGCTCATCTGCCTGCTGAAGCATCGGCCAGGCCGCTTCAGGCAGCGAGAAGTTGTAGTGAATGCCGGAAATGGTCTGCATGCGCCTGCCGTAGCGGTACGACAAGCCGCGCCGGTACACAGTCTTGGCCCTGCCGACATTGGAGCTGCCGTACTGTCCAAGGGGAATGTCATCGTCGGCCGGCAGTCTGCAAGGCATGCTGGCGCACCACAGCGCTTCGTCGCCAATGCGGCGGTAGACGACTTGGTGTATCTCTGTAAGCTCCTCGAGGCATGCGTCCACGCCAGCGTGGACGCCGGTGATGAGCTCGAGTTGGGATTCACTGAAATCCGTGATGATGTGCGGGTGGGTGAGCGGCGACCCGAGCCCGGCCGGATGCGCCGTGTCCGCAAGCATCCCGTCCTCCTTGACACGCAGGCTTTCCTTCTCGATTCCGCGCAGAAGGCCCCTGAGCACCTCGGGCGCGAGCGCGCGCAGCCGTTTGTAGAGCCGCTCCAAGCTACCGCTCCTCGACAATAACACGCGCTATGGTAACAGAAGCGCATCGCCGGCCGCGGCGTGCTCGAGACAAACACAGCCCCGTTCTGCAGTCTTGGCGCAAATCACGTATCCCCACGTGCCCTCAGCCTGACAATTGCGCACGAAGGCTTGATCTCGGTCAAAGTCGGTCTCACGCAAGGGTGTAGCCTGATGCAAGAGCGAGGAATGATGATGGCTGCGACTTTCGGGGAGGCGATTACGGATTCCACCTTGACCCGTCCGGGCTCCGGCGCCGCGGGGAGCTTGCAGTGCCTGCGCGATCCGCTTCTCAACAAGGGCACCGCGTTTAGCCACGACGAGCGCGCGCGCCTGGGTATAGATGGGCTGCTCCCACCCCGTGTGGAATCGCTGCAGGAACAGGCGGATCGGGCGCTCGAGAACCTCCGCAGAAAAACGAACCCGCTGGAGAAGTACCGTTATCTCAGCGCGCTGCAGATTGAGAACGAAACGGTGTTCTACCGTGTCGTGCTCGACCACCTCGAGGAAATGCTCCCGATCATCTACACGCCGACGGTGGGCGAGGCTTGCATCGAGTGGAGCCGCATCTATGAGCGGCCGCGCGGCCTGTACATCGCCGCGCAACACCGCGGCCGCGTCGCCGAGCTTCTGGGAAACTGGCCGCGCAGCCACGCCGTTTTGTCGGTGCCGGCGAAGCTTGTCTTGGCATCGGTGCCACCGTGATCGCCGGCATGCAGCGTGAGGGGCCTCGATCCGGCGGCGACGCTGGTGCGCGAAGTGATGTCGCGGGATGTCGCCTTCTGCTTCAGCGATGACAACGTCCCCGACGCGATCGGGCAGATGGAGCGCAAGCACATCCGCCGGTTGGCGGTGGTAAACCACGACAAGACGCCCGCGGGTGTGTTGTCCGTCGATGACGTGGCGAAATACTCCCGCGGCCTCGCTGGCGAGGTGATCGACCTGGCAAGGCCCGGCCACTACAAGGATGTATTCGTATTCGGCGCCGATCTCGCCGGACGCCACCGCGAAGGGGATGCGCTCAAGGCGCTCCGGCACCACGGCGCGGTGTACGGCCGTGGGGCCGGCCTGCAGGGACGCAGCTATGCCATTCCAGTGCGCGACGAGCAGGACCGGCTGCTGCCCATCGCGATGATCGCACGCTACGTGCAGGCCTTTCTGCGCTTCGCCGCCATCTACACAACCATGACCTTAAAAAAAAGCGCCGGTGGTATTGCGGCCGGCGCTTAGACACCCCGTTTTGGAGGAGGAGGGGGAACGGGGTGAGGAGGATCTCGTTCGTGCGATCACCAATGTCTGAAGATTATGCACACGTGCGGAAATCCCGTACTGACGTAGATCAAACCGGCATGACGCTTGCGCGTGAATTCGGCGGCCAGCAGAAATAGTTCCGGCGCGGCAGGCGGTTGCTGCCGTGTGCGACGTAAAATGAGCGCCAACGGGATGCATCCGCGTGAACACTTCGGTCATTGACTTGCGGGAAAATCAAGCGATCGCGGACAAGTTGCGCGAGGCCGAGGCCGGCAGTTTGCCCACCATCGCACCCAAGCGCTTCAATCCGGAAGGCAAGGCGTGGCTTCCAGCGCTGCACACGCGCCGGCGTAGGACCATCCGCCCTCGGCGGCCGTCATCGATCCGGCTCGGCCGCTCCTCGCTCGTCAATTTGGCTCCAACTCGCCTCGATATGCCTTGAGCGGCACTTTCGCTATTGCCCGCGCGAGGAAGATGTCTGTCGTCGTGATGCGCGGTATTGCTCCCGGATGTCGGCGGTATCGACGCGCGCTCTCGTGAACCGGACTACAAGCTGGGCCGGGCCGCGGGAGCATGGGTTTTCTCGTGGTTCTGCTGACACTCAAAGCAACGCTTGGCGGTGGGATAGGCAGCCAGTCGCTCGTATCCGATGGAGGCCCCGCAGTTGATGCACACCCCATACCGGCCCGTCGTGATCCGATGCTCTGCCGCGACGATGTCTCGAACCTCGTTCACGTCTCGCGCCACCTCGGCATGACTGACATCGCTGAGCAGATCGGCGACCGATTCGTCCCCCATATCGGCCACCTCACCCGCCAGACGGGCGTAGCGTTCGTCACCCGTGCGCACGAGCACCTCCCGGATTTCCTGCAGCAGACGGCTCTTCCGTTCCGTCATGATCTGGGCGAGATGATCGAGTTCCGCTTTCTTCAGTATGTTCATATAGTGAAGTATATCGCTGCTTTCTGACGACATCTTGATTTGCATCAATCTTGACACGTAAGAGCGCGAATCGCGCGGCCAACGGCATCGACAGACAAACTGAGCGTCGCAATGCCGTCTTCAAAGCGGGACGGCTTCCTCGGTGAACCGGCATCTCGGGCTGTCGATTCCGCGTGACCGGCGGGGAAAAGGGAATGGCTATTCTCCGCTCTCCACGGCCCTGAACTTTGCGCCGATCAGCGTGGCGAGGATCACCAGGGTGATCGAGATGAAGATCATGATGATGCCCAGGGCTGAGAGCTTGCCCCACAGCCCGTCGTCGGCGAAGCGCAGGATCTGAACGGCCAGCACCTCGGTCCCGGGCCGGGAGAGCACCACGGACAGCGTGAGTTCCCGCACGAACATGGTGGCCATGAGGATCCACGCCGAGACAATGCCTGGAATGAGAAGCGGCACGATGATCCGGCGCATGGTCGTCAAGGGACTCGCGCCGCAAACCAGTGAGGACTCCTCAAGATGCGCGTGCACTTGAATGAAGGCGCTCGCGAGAGGCCGGATGCCGTAGGGCAGATAGGTGGCGATGTAGCCGATGAGCAGCGCCCAGATGGTGGCGTAGAGCGGTGTCTGCACGAAAAACCACATGAATCCCACGCCGATGACGATGCCGGGGAAGGAAAACGACAGGTAGCTCAGGGATTCGAGGACTCCGGAGGCCCGCGTTTTTACCTTGACGATGACGTAGGCCACGAAGATGGAGAGCGCCACGCCCAGAGTGGCCCCGACCACGCCCAGAAAAAGGCTGTTCTTCAGGGAGAGCAGCGAGAGGGGGTCGTGCAGAACATCGATCCAGTGCTTCCAGCTCATGAGCGAAAAAGCGCGCGCGCTGGGCACCATGGTGTAGGGCACGAGCGAGGTGTAGAAGAGCACCGCCACCGGCAGCACGATCATGATGAAGGAGAGCAGGGCCACCACGATGAACAGTGGAATCCTGGCGCCTTTAAGCTCGACCATGGTCGGGCGGTAGCCGCGGCCGGAAATCGTCACGTATTTTTCGCTCTCGGCGGTAAGCGCGCGGTAGACGAAAATGAGCGTCACGGAGGTCGCGAGAACGCTCATTCCCACCGCCGCAGCCTTGCCGTAGTCCGTTGCGAAGCCGAGCGCGATCATTTCGTACAAATGCGTGGCCAGTACATAGACCCGGCCCGGCATGCCGATCACCGACGGCACGGCAAAGGACGCCAGGCTGCGGACAACACCCAGGATGAAAGCTGCGAGGATCGCCGGCCGCAGCACCGGTAAGGTCACCCGGAAGAGCGTCCGCCAGGTGCCGGCGCCGAACACCCGCGACGATTCTTCCAGGGCCACATCGAACGAAGCCATGGCCGGCGCGATGATGAGATAGGCGATGGGCAGATCGAGAAGTCCCTCCACCAGGATCATGCCCCACAGCGAATAGATGTTGAATGGCGCGCTCTCCAGAAACAAAGCGTTCTTGAGCACGATGTTCATCATCCCGTTGGAAGGATTGAGCAGCAGCGCCCAGCTCACCGAAAAAAGCAGGTGCGGGATCATCATCGGGATGATCGAGAGGATCCGGAACAGGAACTTGAAGGGAATGTCGGTCCGGGTGTTGAGATAGGCGAGGAACAACGCGAGTACCGTGGCCAGTGTCGACGAGCCCAGCACGAAAATGACCGTATTGACGATGACCTCGAACAGGGCAGGATTGGTGTAGGCGTCGATGTACTTGTCCAGGGTAAAGCTGCCGAACGCAGTCAGCCCCTCGGAAAAGCTCCCCAGGGTGAGCATGACCACAGGACACACGGTCAGGAACCCGACGATGATGACCAACGAATAGGTCAGTTTCGATCGGCTCTGATCCATCGCCGCCGGGCTTCAAATGGAGACGAGCAGGCAGTGGGCGGGATCCAGGGTGAAGCTCACCGGATCGCCCTCGTTGAGATTCGCGTCCGGATCGAACTTTGCGAGCAGGAGTTCGTTACCGGCACGGATCTCCGTTTCGTAGGCCTCGCCAACGAATACCAGGGAGTCGACGCGGCCGTTGACGACGTTTTTGCCGCCGGCCCCCTCGCCCCTGGCGAGCCGGATGAACTCCGGCCGCAGGCACAGCGTGACCTCGCTCCCGATGGGGAAGTCGCGACGCTGGCAAGCGATCGTTCCTATCCCGGAATCAACGACGGTGTGTTCGGCTTCCTGGGTGCGGACCGTCGCCTTGATAAGGTTGGCCCGGCCGATAAAATCCGCCACGAATTCGTGGTCCGCGTCGAAATAGATCTTCTGGGGCGAGCCCACCTCGACAATCTCGCCGGCGCGCATGACCGCGATGGTGTCCGAAAGGGCGAGCGCTTCGACGCGGTCGTGCGTCACGTAGACCGCGGTGATCTTGAGCTTCCCCAGAAAGGTTTTCAGCTCCTTGCGCGTCTCCTCCCGGAGCTTCGCGTCCAGGTTGCTCAAGGGTTCGTCGAAGAGAATCACCTTGGGCTCGGCCACCAGGGCTCGGGCGAGCGCGACTCGCTGCTGCTGGCCTCCGGAGAGCTTGGTCGCCGGGCGCTTTTCAAAACCTTCCAACCGCACGAAGCGGAGCGTCTTTTCCACCCTCTCGCGGATGACATGCCTGGGAAGCTTCCGGATCTGGAGCGGGTAGGCCACATTGTCGAAGACGTTCATGTGCGGCCAGATGGCGTAGGTCTGAAACACCATGCCCAGTCCCCGCTTCTCCGGCGCGATGGAGATGTTCTTCCCCTTCGACCAGACGACGTCGTCCCCGATACTGATTTCCCCCGTATCGGGAGCTTCCAGGCCGACGATGCATCGAAGCAATGTGGTTTTGCCGCAGCCGCTCGGCCCCAACAGCGTGAATATCCGGTTGGCCGGGATGGTGAGATCGACGCCATCCAGCGCCTTGATCGTCTTACCTTCGGAGAAATAGTACTTGCTGACGCCTTGGATCCGAATTTCCACGGTGTTTGTCCGTGAATGCCTCTATTGAGCCTTGCGCAAGCAGGTGACGGGCGTCTTGCGCCACGAACCTCCTCTCCCTCGCGGCCAGCCCCGCATGACAAGCCGCCCGGCCTGCCAGGTTCGGGCGGCTGGTGATCTCTTTGGGAACGGTGCTATTTCACGTCGAATATTTTCTTGAACTCGCCGCCCCATTTCCTGGTTTCATCGTCCGACAACTCGCGGATGGCGATGACTTTGGCCTTGTCCATTCCGTCGATGGGCGGGAAGACTCCAGGCGAAAGCACGTACTCGCCGACATCCTTGGCCAGCATCCCCATGGCCTTCTTCGAGAGCCAGTAGTCTACGAAAACTCTCGCCGCATTGGGGTGCGGGGCCTTGGAGGTCACGGCGATCGCGCGCGGGGTGCCGAGCAGGGGCTGCGTCACCCTGGCCCACTCGAGCGGGGCCGGAGCCTTCGTGATGATGTATTTGGGCATGGAAATGCCGATCAGTTTCTCGCCGCTCTCGATCGGCGCCGGGGTGGGTCCCAGGGACGCCACGAACATGGGCTGGTTGGCGGCCAGCCCCTTCACGAATTTCATCCACTCGGCCTCGGACTTGAAGACATTCTCTTTGAGCCCGATCAGCCAACCGATGGTCGTGGCATGGTTGGCCGGATTCGGCATGACGATCTTGTTCCTCCACTTGGGATGGGTGAGATCCTCGTAGCGCTTCGGCACGTCCGCTTTTTTCACGAGCTCCTTGTTGTAGATCAGAGCCAC
Source organism: Betaproteobacteria bacterium RIFCSPLOWO2_12_FULL_62_13 (assembly GCA_001771985.1). Classification (GTDB taxonomy): domain Bacteria; phylum Pseudomonadota; class Gammaproteobacteria; order Burkholderiales; family SG8-41; genus DSOT01. The sequence goes on from MERG01000164.1 coordinate 8,009, forward strand.
GTACTCGATGCCAAAAAGCTGGATGTGACCGTCCTTTTTGGTCCACTGCGGATACCCGGCGGCGGCCGGCGACTGATACGGCGCCAACATACCCTTCGCTTTGAGCAGCTCCAGGATCGGGAGGGGGCCCTGGACGACGTCGGCCATGAACTTGCCGGCTTCGAATTCCGTGACGGCCGTGGCCACGAATTTTGTGGTCGAAATCCTGGTGTACTCCGCCTTCACCCCGGTATCGGCGGCGAAGGCCTTCATGATCGGTTCGACGGCGGTAATATTGGCGTAGAACGCAGCCCTGCCTTCGGCCTTGGCCTTGTCCAGCAGAGGCTTCTCCGCGGCATGTGCGTGCGCGGCCGCGAACAGAACGATGAACGCAACGAGAAGCTTTTTCATGGAAACTCCCTTCGTGGGGACCGCGCGGCGGTTGTGCTTCAAAAAAACGCGGCGGTCGGTTTGGCTGGTCTGTAACGTTGACGAAGCATGCCGAATGGAAAAAAACACTGCTACACCTTCAAAAAGAGTACTGCGACGCGACGGGATGGGTCTGATAAAGTGGAATCGCTTCATCGGGTTATTTCTTCACATTTTTTGCGCAACATTAACACATTAGCAGATCCCTGCTGTTTGAATTTGCGCTAGATCAAGCTCGGCAGAATTGCAAGCAGTGAGTTTGTGCTAATCAGCAGCGGGCGCCGGACAGCAATTGGAGATTGACACCACCATCACCACATCCCCGAGAGCGGCCGCGGATTGAAACGATGCTTTCAAACTGTCGAAGACTGCGTCGGCTTCGCCCGTGATTACCGTGCTCATGGTTCCGGGCCTCACGTCGAGCCCGCAGGCGCGAAAAACCTCGAGCGCCTTGGAAATGGTTGGTCCCACGTGCGGTTGTCGAAGCGGGTACAGGCTCACTTGAACCGAAATTGTGTTCATGCTTTCGACTCCTCGTTCAACTGCACTGCCATGCCGATGAAGCCACCCCAGGGCAGGGGCAGGTCGCGCATGCCGGGAATTGGCCACAGGGTGGTCCGCCACAATACCGTCCTCGTCCTTCGCCCCGCCGCCTCCCGGACCATCTTGGCCAATTCCCAAGGACCAAAGAACCGGGCGGATCGCCACATGGCTTTTCCGGAAAGGCGGTACCGCAGCGCCGGCAGGCTGCACCGATTCAATACCCCCAAGAGGATTCCTTGACGGGCCACGCGAACGGCTTCGGCAAGGGCGCGCGCGGGATCCGGGAGAAATTCCAGCGTCGTGATCAGAGCCGCCACATCGTGCGACCGGTCCGCAAAGGGCAGCGATTGAGCGTCACCGTGTAAGTACCTTGGTCCGCCGAGACGATGCGCCTCGTTCAACATGGGTTCGGATATGTCCAGGCCCACGGCATCCAGGTCTCTTCCCGCCATCCAGCGCGTAAAGTGGCCTGTGCCACAACCCACTTCGAGAACGGAGCGTGCGTTTGGAAACAAGTGGAGCAATTTTCCCAGGAGTTCCTTCTCCAAGACGTCGGCGCGCCGGCCCTCGCTGGCGTACCACTCCTCGTAGCGGCTCGCCAGAGCAGGGGCGTCAAAAGGGTTCGGTGCGTGGTTCTTGATTGTCACAAAGTTCTTGCGTCGCGTATCGAGTCCGTCGCCGGAATGCTGCGACAATGGCGCTTGAGGCATTCGCGCTCGATGCATCGACAACAATTTAAATATTGACGCACGACCGAAGTTGGCGATTTGATCTGGATCAACCCGTGCCGCGACGGTGCGTGTGAGCATCGCATCGGGACCCGCAGCAAACCAGGAGTACCGTCATGGCGCATGAAGGACTGCATGAAGCGGCGTTGTCCAGGGAGATCAAAGACTATCTTTTTACCGACAAGCCGATCGCCCATGAGTAAGTAAGAAACAAGTGCGAGAGGAGTTTGGGTGACATCGTTGCAGGAAAAGGGCGGAGGCACGTTCCGAGGGATCAAGCTGCTGCTGTGCGAGAACCCGTTGCCGCCGCTCGACGAGGCGATTGCCGCAGCGATCCGTTTAAACATTAGCTTTGGAACAATCAGAACAGGAAGCGGCGCGGCTGTGCGCGCCGCGGAAAACCCATCATGAAGTCACCCGGCGTCGTGGCATTTGTCATGACCGGCACCGAGTACGTGGAGGAAGCGACCGCCATAGTCCAGGTCGTATCGGCAGGCCAGCAGGTTACCGCTTCGCCGCGGGATCTCGCCTAGCGGCCGGCAGCCGATCATCCGGAGTAGGTCGAGCAACGACCGCGGCTTGCGTGAGGACGCGGGGTCACGACTGTTTCACGCTGAGCTTCGTCGTGGGGTCGTCGCGGATCGAACGCAGAATATGCGATGGCCCACTTGGTGTCGCGGCGCTGGACTCGGGCGGTGCGCCTTCCGTCTTTCCTACCGCGAAAATAAGCATCCTCCTACCCCGGCACGCGGTATTGTCCGATACTCGCGCCAGGCCGGCGCGAGTAGTATGGCAACCATGAAAACGCTTCAGGACCGAATCCACGGCGCGCGCGCCGCCGGCTTCGAGGCGGACCTCGAGGCGACGGTCAACGCGCTTTTTCGCCGCTACCCCGCACTTTGCGGGTTTTCGGTGCGGGACGTGGCGACCGGTTCGAAGGAACTCGAGGCGGGCCAACCGGAGCGCGACCTGGTCCTCGCCGAGGTTGGCGTCTATCCGTGGCCGGGCTATGCGCAATCGGGGCAGCTCTTGAGCGGGATTGCGGTCGCGCTGCTCGAGCTGATGGACGAGTGTCCTGAAGCTCGCGAACTGCTGCGCGGGCGGACATTCGCCCGGGCAATTCACTAGAGGGGCGCGTCATGGAAAGCTGGGATCGGAGGCTTCGTACGCTTGCAATCCTCGCCTCCTGCCTGCTCGCGCTCGGCGCCGGTGCCGCGCGGTCGCAGGATCTCGGCACTCCGCTGCTGCTGGTGGCTTCGCCCGCGGTGCGGGGCTTCTATAGCCAAACGATGCTGGTCGCAGTGCCGACGGGTAACAAGCACCTCGGCTTCATCGTGAACCGCGCTACCCGGATCAAGCTCGCGACGCTGTTCCCGAGCCACGCGCCCTCGGCCAAGGTCGCCGATCCGGTCTATTTCGGCGGCCCCGAGATGGTCGGGGCGATCTTCGCCGTAATACGTCGGAATCCGGGGGCCAATTCGCTGCGCCTCTTCGGGGATCTTTTCGTTGTCGGCGACGCCGACGGCGTCGACCGCATCATCGAGCAGACGCCGAACGATGCACGCTACTACACCGGCTTCGTCGGCTGGCAGCCGGGCGAGCTTGCCAAGGAGATCAAGGCCGGTTACTGGTACGTCACCGATCCGGACCCCGGCGTCTTCTTCCGCCGGAACACAAGCGGGATGTGGGAAGAGCTGGTCGAGCGTCTCGGCAACGGCCACGCGCCGCAGCGCGCGCGGCTTCCTCAAGGCGCGTCTCGAGAACCCATCTCAATAATAGGCACGTGTGCGACGGAGGCGATATGG
>MERG01000164.1:11527-11934 GCA_001771985.1 Betaproteobacteria bacterium RIFCSPLOWO2_12_FULL_62_13
GCCTGTCGGTGTTTGATTACAGCTTTTTCACGATTAGCTTCGTCGTAACGTCTTCAGGCATCGAACGCACCTCGAATCCCAATCCGCGCGCGAACCGGAGCATCGTCGTGTTACTGGCGAGCACGAGCCCTTCCATGCGTTCCAGCCCGCGCTCGCGCGCCGCGCTGATCAACGCTTCCATGAGGAGCCCCGCGATGCCGGTCTTGTGCCAGGCATCCGCGATCATGATCCCCAGGTCGCAGCTCTTTCCGTCCGGATTGGCCACGTAGCGCGCCTCGCCTACTAAGAGCTCACCATTTCCGTCCGGCACGGCACAAACGAAGGCCATGTGCCGGTCATAGTCGATGTCGGTGAAAAAATGGACCAGCTTGTCCGAATGCGCACTGACAAACTTGTGGAAGCGCAGA
>MERG01000165.1:0-6291 GCA_001771985.1 Betaproteobacteria bacterium RIFCSPLOWO2_12_FULL_62_13
CGAGCGAGGCGGGAGCGGCGCCGTAGATGCGCGCCGATTCGTCCTGGCTGACGAGGCGGCCGTCGGGCGAGAACATCGGATAGAACTTCAGCGTGCCGAAGAAAGTGTGATAGCCGATGTTGAAACCGATGAAGGCGCCAAGCTCGACGATCTCCTCGTCGGAATAGTGCCGGCGCAGCTCATCGTAGAACTCGGGGCCGATCTTGTCCGGGTCGAGCGCCATCAGCTCGCTGTAGCGCAGCGCGAGCTTCTCGGCCTCGGTGAAGCGCGGACTCGCCGCGTAATCCGCGATGCCCTCGTCGATGTCGCCTTCGGTGAGCCCCTGCCGCTTCGCCGAAGCGGACCGCACGTTTCCTCAATAGACGCAGGAGGCCATGCGGGAGAGCTGTACCCGGATGATCTCCTTCAGCTTGTGGCTGACGCGGCCCGTGTTGAAGATCGTGTCCCAGGCGGCGAACATCGCCTCGCAAAGATCGATGTTGTGGCCCATCATCGTGTGGAAGCCCGGATCGGGGGCGCGGTGCTGGAGGCATTTGTCGATATAGAGCCTGAGCTTCGTCTTCCGAAGCTCCTCGATATCGAGCATGGTGATGTTCGGCATGGCGGGCGGTCTACCACCGATCAAGGCGGAAGGATGAACGATGAAGCGATCGCAGGTCCCGCTCCGCCCCATCGCCGAGCGCGCTGAGCGCGGCCTGATAGCCCGGGCTGTCGTGCACGGCGATCGCCTGCTCCACGCTCTCGAACTCGATCACCACCACGCGCTGCGTGATCTCATCCCACTGGGCATCGGTGCGCTGCCTGTCCGGGACCGCCAGAAGCGCCTGCAGGCGAAGACGCGGGGAAGTCGGTTGCGATTCATTCATGCCGGCATTATCTCATCGTTCGACAAGGGCGGCTTGGCTATGTCAGCCCGTGGACGGGGGCGGCCATCCGACAAGGTGGCCATCCATACCCAACGGCTGGCCTTACCGACGGGGTTCGGGACTGTTGTATCATTTCCCTCAGGAGTTCGCGCTAAGATCCGCAACGGTCAGGTGGGGCATCGGTGCAGTGTAGACTTGATGCTTTGGCAGGCGGTGTCCAAGGGGCCGCTTGTGTGACCGTTGTAGCGGCATTGCTATCTCGTTCCGTGTAACTCTATATGGACCGCCAGCGCAAGATACCAGGACAGGCAGAGCAATCGCTGCGCTACGGCGAGGAACACTACCGGACCCTGTTCAAGGCGATCGCCGATGCTGTAGTCGTCCACGAGGTTCGCGAAGACGGTCCCCCGGGGCGATTCCTGGAGGTCAACAGCGTGGCGTGCGAACGCCTGGGGTACACCCGCGAGGAACTGCTCCAGATGTCGCCGGTAGACATTGACGCACCGGATTCGGGCGTAGATGTCAAGTCCATCGGGCGTCGTGTATTAGCCGGTGAAACGGTGACATTTGAACAGGTGCATCTTGCCAAAGACGGGCGGCGCATCCCGGTGGAAATCCACTCTCAAAAGTTCAGTCTGGACGGGAAGGTCTGCGTCCTGTCTCTCGTGCGCGACATTACGGAGCGCAAGCAGGCCGAGCAGGAAATTACCCGGCAGCGAGCTTTCCTGCGGCAGGTGATCGATCTCGACCGCAATTTCATATTCGCCAAGGATCGGGAGGGGCGGTTTGTTCTGGTTAACCAAGCGCTAGCCGAAGCCTACCGCACGAGCGTGAACGGATTGTTGGGCAAGACCGACGCCGACTTCAATCCCAACGCCGAAGAAGTCCAGGCGTACCGGAAGGCTGATCTCGAGGTGATGGACATGCTGCACGAAGCGTTCATCCCGGAGGAGAAGATCACCGATGCTGCCGGCAAGGTGCGCTGGCTCCAGACGGTCAAACGGCCCATTGTTTCGGAGAACGGCACTTCCAATATGGTGCTGTGCGTGGCTGCCGACATCACCGAGCGCAAACGCGTCGAGGAGGCTTTGAAAGAAAGTGAGTATCGACTGGGCCTCGCGTTAGAGGCTTCCGGCCTCGCAGTCTGGGACTACGACTTTGTGAGCGGGGACGTGCGCTTGAGTCGACACTGGTGGCCGATACTAGGCTATGCGCCGGGCGAAGTTCCTTTGCGCATAGAGGCGTGGGAGAAACTCACGCATCCGGAAGATCTGGTACGGCTGAAATCCGCACTGGCGGCCCACATGAAGGGCGTCGCTCCGGTCCTGGATGCGGAATATCGCATGCAGGCGAAGAGCGGCGAGTGGCACTGGATCCGGACGGTGGGTCGAGTGGTCGAGCGCGATGCGAGCGGCCGTGCCTTGCGCGGCACCGGGACGCATGGTGACATCACGCTTCGCAAGCAGCAAGAGGAGAGGATCGAGAGGCTGACCCGCATTCACCAGGTTTTGAGCGGCATCAACTCGGCGATCGTACGTATTCGCGACCGCAACGAGTTATTCAAGGAAGCGTGCCGCATAGCGGCGCAACAGGGCGGCTTCGGAATAGCATGGGTTAGCAAGCTCGATCCGGCAACGATGGATGTTACGCCTGTCGCCTGGGCGGGGATTGATGCCATCGGGTATGAGCAATTGAAGACTACCGCGCGGGCGGACGTACCACTGGGTCACGGTGTAGTGGGGCGTGCCATAAGGCAAAAGCAACCCGTGGCGTGCAACGATATGGCTGCTGAGCCCGATGTTGGAAGCGAACAGCGCAGACAGGCACTACGCCGGGGTTATCGGTCCGATATCGCGTTGCCACTGTTTGAGGAAGGGTCAGTTGCAGGAACCCTCACGCTGTACGCCAAAGAGCCCAATTTCTTTACCGAGGACGAGATCAAACTCCTGGCTGAACTCGCGGGCGATGTTTCGTTTGCGCTCGACTTCATGGCCAAGGAAGAAAAACTGAATTACCTGGCCTACTATGACGCTTTGACTGGCGCGGCCAATCGTAATCTGCTGAATGATCGCCTCGCACAGGCGGTAATGCAGGCCCATCGGTATGGCCACATCGTTGCCGTTGCCGTTCTCAACCTGGATCACTTCAAGCTGATCAATAACAGTCTGGGCCATACGGCGGGGGACGAATTACTCAAGAAGTGTGTCGCCCGCATGCGGTCGTGCGTGAGAGAGAGTGATACCCTCGCCCGTCTCGGCGGAGACGAATTTGTCCTCGTCTTGCCGGGCCAAAGTAACGCGGCGGCAACATCTCGAGTGGTGAGCAGAGTTGCCGAAGCGGTGTCCACAGCTCCGGAGGTGGTAGAAACGCTGCAAAGGGTTCTCAAATCCATTTCCGAACCCATGAGTGTCGGCGAGCGCGAGCTTAGCCTGACCTGCAGCGTGGGCGTGAGTTTGTATCCTCAAGACGGCAAGGATGCCGAGATATTGTTGCGAAATGCCGGGGCGGCATTGTCCCGCGCGAAACAGCTCGGACGGAAAAACTATCAGTTCTATACCGCTGAACTCAACGCCAAGATTGCGGAGCGCCTGTCTCTTCAATCCTCGCTGCGTCAGGCCTTGGAGCGGGATGAGTTCACGCTCCACTACCAGCCAAAGGTCAGCCTTAAGACAGGGGAAATATCGGGATGCGAAGGACTGCTGCGCTGGAATAAGCCCGGGGCAGGAATAGTGCCGCCGGGCGAGTTCATTCCGGTATTGGAGGAGACCGGCCTGATCATCGACGTGGGGCGGCGGGCAATGGAAAAGGCTGTGTCAACGTACCGCCGATGGCAAGCGCAATGCGGGCAGCCGCCGAGAATTGCGGTGAACGTCTCCCAGCTCCAGTTGGCACAGCAAGACTTTGCGGCGGTTGTAAAGAAGATCCTGAAGGGCAACGGAAACGGCCCCGTAGGACTCGAACTCGAGATCACCGAGAGTCTCATCATGCAGGACATCGAGGCGAACATCGCAAAACTTAAGGTGCTGAGGCAAATGGGCATCAGTGTAGCCATTGACGACTTCGGTACCGGCCATTCGTCGCTTAGCCTTATACACAGGCTTCCGGTGGATACCCTGAAGATTGACCGAGCCTTTGTCGCCGGTATGGATGCCTCACCAGACGGCCTCGCGATCGTGACGACGATCATTTCCCTGGCACGCAGCCTGGGACTCAAGGTGGTGGCGGAAGGCGTCGAGACGGAGGAGCAGGTGAAGATGCTGCGGCTTCTCAAGTGCGATGTGATACAGGGGTACGCGATAAGCCGCCCGCTTCCGGAAAACCAGTTCGAGGCGTGGTGGAAGGCATACCGTCCCGAAGGCCAACCCGCCAAACGGCGCGACTTGTCGTAGCGCCGCGCGGAATCCTGCACGGACGCGTTTTCTCCATTCGTAGATTTTGGTGCCTCCGCGCCGTTGGGGCTTGCCCGTCTGGGGCCGGCATTCTGAACACATCGTTGCGCTGTCAGGGAAAATCGTGCGATGGGTCGATATCGCGGAGCTTCGTTCGACCAGTAAGCAGAGCAAGGGATTACCCTAAGGAGAGTCCCATGAGATATGTCGATGGATTCGTACTGCCAGTCCCGAAGAAGAACCTTCAGGCCTACCGGCGCATCAGGAGATGCGATGAAATACATATGCCTTGGATACATGAAAGCAGACAAGTTCGAAACCATGTCCGAAAGCGAGCGCAACGTCGAGTCGTTGGACAACCTGATCGGCAACGAGCAACGCAAGCTGGCACTCGCCGAGGAGCGCTACCGCAAGGGACTACCGCCGTTCATCGAGGTGGTGGATGCGCAGCGCTCGCTTTACGCCGCGCAGTCCGACCGGGTGAGCGCGGCGGCAGAGTTGTCCCGCGGCTACATCGCGCTCAACAAGGCCGTGAGCGGCCGAGGCACTTCCACCAACAAAGTGACGGTCCATTCCCTTGTTCTCAAGCGCTCAGACCGACGCTATCATGTAACGGCGCCTTCCATGCAACCAACCATCTCCGTCACGAACCTCTCAAAAACCTACGCCTCCGGTTTCCGGGCGCTCAACAACATCAATCTGGACATTCGCCAGGGAGAGATCTTCGCGCTGCTCGGCCCGAACGGCGCAGGGAAGACGACGCTGATCGGCATCATCTGCGGGATCGTTAATCCGAGCGAAGGAACCGTTCTTGTGGACGGTCACGACATCGTCTCCGACTACCGCGCCGCGCGTTCCACGATCGGTCTCGTACCGCAGGAGCTGACCACCGACGCGTTCGAATCGGTGTGGAACACCGTGTCCTTCAGCCGCGGACTCTTCGGCAAGCCCGCCAATCCCGCGCACATCGAGAAAGTGCTCAGGGACCTGTCGCTGTGGAACAAGAAAGACAGCAAGGTGATGACGCTCTCGGGCGGCATGAAGCGGCGGCTCCTCATCGCCAAGGCGCTCTCGCACGAGCCGCGGATTCTCTTTCTCGACGAGCCGACCGCCGGCGTCGACGTCGAGCTGAGGCGGGACATGTGGGACCTGGTGCGCTCGCTCAAGGACAGCGGCGTGACCATCATCCTGACCACCCATTACATCGACGAGGCCGAGGAGATGGCCGACCGGATCGGCGTGATCAACAAGGGCGAAATCATCCTGGTGGAAGAGAAGACCGAACTCATACGCAAGCTCGGCAGGAAGCAGTTGACGCTGCACCTGGAGCATGCGCTGGGGCGCGTCCCGCCCGCGCTCTTCGCCTATAACCTGGAGCTCGCGGGCAACGGCGGCGAATTGATCTATACCTACGACGAGCGCGGCGATCGGACCGGCATCACGGCGCTGCTCCAGGCGCTGCCCGAGGCCGGCATCCGGTTCAAGGATCTGCAGACGACGCAAAGCTCGCTCGAGGATATTTTCGTCACGCTGGTACGGGACAAAAAATGAACATCAACATTTACGCAATCCGCGCGATCTACAAGTTCGAAATGGCGCGCACGCGGCGCACGCTGATGCAGAGCATCATCTCCCCGGTGATCTCGACTTCCCTCTACTTCGTCGTCTTCGGCGCGGCGATCGGGTCGCGCATCTCCGAGGTGGAAGGGATCGGCTACGGCGCTTTCATCGTGCCGGGGCTCATCATGCTGTCGCTCCTGACGCAGAGCGTCTCCAATGCCTCCTTCGGCATCTACTTCCCGAAGTTCACCGGAACCATCTACGAACTCCTGTCGGCGCCGGTCTCCTATCTCGAAATCGTGGTGAGCTACGTCGGGGCGGCCGCGACCAAGTCGGTGATTCTCGGCCTCATCATCCTCGCGACGGCGGCGTTGATCGTGCCGCTGCGGATCGAGCACCCCGTGTGGATGGTCCTGTTTCTCGTGCTGACCTCGGTGACGTTCAGCCTCTTCGGATTCATCATCGGCATCTGGGCC
>MERG01000165.1:6318-11122 GCA_001771985.1 Betaproteobacteria bacterium RIFCSPLOWO2_12_FULL_62_13
GGCCGACGGTTTCGAGAAACTCCAGTTGATTCCGCTTCTCGTCATCACGCCTTTGACGTTCCTCGGCGGCAGCTTCTACTCGATCGACATGCTGCCGCCCGTCTGGCAGACGGTCAGCCTGTTTAACCCCGTGGTCTACCTGGTCAGCGGTTTCCGCTGGAGCTTCTACGGGCTCGCCGACGTGAGCGTCGGCGTGAGCCTCGCCATGACCGCCGTGTTCCTTGCGGTTTCACTCGCAATCGTGGCGTGGATCTTCAAGACCGGATACCGGCTCAAGGCCTAGTGCCGCTGGTCCGATGCCTTTGTCAGCTCCGGTGACCAGGGCGCTGAATCTGCCCGGTTATGCACGAGTGTCGTACTCGCGCGGCCTGGTAGCTCGGGCTGTCGTGCAAAGCCACGATGAAGAACACGCCCGTTTGCGAAGGAATTTAGGTTGGAAGACGCGCTGAATTACTGTATCATTTGCCCCTCCCCCCGGCTCGAGCGCTGTATTCCAGAGAGCTGACATGACTGACTGTGATGAGGAGCATCCGACATGCAAACGATCCTCGAATATCTGAAACAAGGCGGCGAGCGGCTCGATTCGGAGATCGCTGCAGCAACTGGCATCTCGCTTGCGGAAGTACGGCTTGGCGTGACCCGCCTGAAGGATCGCGGGGACGTAATGGTGTGCCGGTCAATTCGATACCAGGATGGCAAGGAAATCGACGGGATGCTCTGCCGCGTGTCGGGATATATCCCGCCTAAAGCCCCCGGCAGGAAACCAACTAAAGCATAGATGCGGCGGAGCGGCGTACCGTCTCAGCGGACGCCGCTCTTTTTGCTTACGCTGCATCCCTTCGCCGCGCCAGCACGCGAAGGTCTTCATCGGTAACCGGCTGCCCGCCCACGCCCCAGGCGCCCGGCTGCACGTCCTCGACGGTCACCCAGGTCACCGGTCTCAAGCCTTCACCCTCGACGACCAGCACCGCGTCGGTCACCATGCGGATCATCTCCTGCTTCTGCTCCAGCGTGAGGTAACCCCCGACGCCCTTGATCTGAACGAGTGGCATGTTCGTAATCTCCTTTTTTCTCACAGGCTCGGCGCCGCGGGAAAATCGAGCGGAGTCTGGTGAACGCGGTTGAACAGGTTGGTAAACACCGTTCGTCCACCACAGAGATGCTTGCGTCCCGATGGGGCAAGGTAACGGAACAGCCATTCGCGTTTGCCGATCTCGCGCACATGCAGGAAAAGCCGATCGCCGTCGGCGTAGCGCCCCGGCTTGCGATACTCGGTTGATCGTGAGGGCGCGACTGCGGAGAGTAACTTCGCCGCGCCACGCCTAGCCTTCGGTTTCTCATCTTGCCCCATTTGCCCCACCCCACGCCCCACTGGAAACGCCGGATTGAACCGTACACGCGTGAGCGCGTTTGGACAAGACTGACTATGTCTTATTCTGCTGATTTATATATGTATTTATCTTATCTTGCGGATAGCGCTGAATGCGCGCGGACGGGGGTCTGGCGGAGAGAGAGGGATTCGAACCCTCGACAGGCTTTTTGAGCCTATACTCCCTTAGCAGGGGAGCGCCTTCGACCACTCGGCCATCTCTCCGTTAATCGCCTTGCCCATCCTACGACAACAAGTTCTTCATCACCCTCAGGGAGTGGTCGAAGGCGCCTGGCGCACAGGATTTACGACGGCTGCGCCGTGACCACTCGGCCATCTCTCCGCGATCAACTCCTAGGATATCACAACCGCGCGATCCGCCGCCTTTACTGGGTCGGCTGATCCAAATCGAACACCTTGTGCAGCACGCGCACGGCGAGTTCCGTGTACTTCTCGTCGATGACGACGGAGATTTTGATTTCGGAAGTGGAAATCATCTGGATGTTGATACCCTCTTCCGCGAGCGCGCGGAACATCGTACTCGCAATGCCGGCATGTGACCGCATGCCCACTCCCACGACCGAGACTTTCGCGATCTTGTCGCCACTTACAACATCGCGCGCCTTGATGTGGGCGACCACCGGTCTGAGGAGTTCGAGCGCCTTGTGATAGTCGTTGCGGTGCACGGTAAAGGAAAAATCGGTCATTCCGTCGTGACCGACATTCTGCACAATCATGTCGACGTCGATACTGGCGTCGCCGATCGGGCCCAGGATCTGATACGCGATGCCGGGCCGATCCGGCACGCCCAGAATGGTGATCTTCGCCTCATCGCGATTGAATGCGATCCCGGAAATAATCGCCCGTTCCATATTTTCGTCTTCCTCAAATGTGATCAGCGTGCCCTCGCCCTCTTCCTCGAAGCTCGACAACACGCGCAGCTTCACTTTGTACTTGCCGGCGAATTCGACCGACCTGATCTGCAGCACCTTCGAGCCCAGGCTCGCCATCTCCAGCATTTCCTCGAACGTGATGGTCTTCAACCGCCGCGCTTCCGGCACGATGCGCGGATCGGTGGTATAGACGCCGTCCACGTCGGTATAGATCTGGCATTCACCGGCCTTGAGCGCCGCGGCAAGTGCGACGCCGGTTGTATCCGAGCCACCGCGCCCGAGCGTGGTGATGTTGCCCGCCTCGTCCACGCCCTGGAATCCCGCCACGACCACGACATAATCATCATCCAGGTCGGCGCGGATGCTTTGTTCCTCGATACCCATGATGCGGGCCTTGGTGAACGCGCTGTCGGTCAGGATCTTGACCTGCCCGCCGGTGTAACTGCGCGCCTTGAAACCAAGCTCCATCAATGCCATCGACATGAGAGCGATCGTGACCTGCTCGCCGGTCGACACCATGACGTCGAGCTCGCGCGGGCTGGGGTGCGCCTGCACCTCCCTGGCGAGCGCGATCAGCCGGTTGGTCTCCCCGGCCATGGCGGACACGACCACCACCAGTTGGTGTCCCTGTGCCTTCCAGCGAGCAACCCGCCTGGCGACGTTCTTGATGCGCTCGGGGCTTCCGACCGAGGTACCGCCGTATTTTTGGACAATCAAAGCCATGCCTGGGACGCTCGACTTGAGGAAAGGCGCTTATTTTAATTGTTTTTTTTCGCAAAAACGAGCCTCCAGGTGCGCTCGACCACAGCGTCTGACCGCCGCACCTGGCGTTGCGCTCGTGCAACAATCGAACCGCATGGAGCCCACGGCCGGCCCGGTGATGGACCCACGCGACGCGCAGTGAACCTATCAGGAGTTCTCATGTCAATTGAATATTGCATTTCAGCCACCGGGAGCAGAAGATGAAGCCGTTTGAACGCATCACCAATCCCCGCGAAATCCGCCGCAGGCGGCACATGAACCAACAGGAGTTCTGGTCGCGCATCGGCGTCACCCAGAGCGGCGGCTCGCGCTACGAGAGCGGGCGCACCATGCCCAAGCCGGTGCGCGAATTGTTGCGGCTGGTGCATATCGAGGGCATCGAACTCGCCAAAGCAAAGGGTGAGGATTTCGAGGTGGTGTCCTATCTCAAGCAGGCGAACCCGCGGCTTTATCGCAGTCTGAGGAAGGAAGCGCGCGGCAAGAACAGCCGCAGGAAATGACATCGCGCGGCAGCGGTTGGGAATAGGAGGGTACGGTCCCCGCGACTGCGGGCAACCGCGAAGCCATCGCAACGGGCTAACGCGAACGCGGGTGCGCAACCGTTGCTTGTCGTTTTGTAAGAAGGCGGGAGGTCAGGAACCACCCCGGTCCCTGTTATAATTCGGTGCGTTTACTCGGCCCCCCATGCGCATTACCCGCAGGCTGGAATTCGATGCCGGCCACCGCATCCCCCACCACGACAGTCGGTGCAGGCACCTGCATGGCCATCGCTATGCGCTGGAAGTCACGTTGTCCGGGGACGTCATCAGGGCCGAAGGCCGAGCGCAACAGGGCATGGTCATGGACTTCTCCGAAGTGAAGGCGGTCGCCATGGACCACCTGGTCGAGGCTTGGGACCATGCCTTTCTCGCCTGGCGGGCAGACCGGAACGTGGTCGAGTTTCTCCGGACGCTCCCCGGCCACAAGACAGTGTTGTTCGATGCGCCGCCCACCGCAGAGCATCTGGCCGTGGCGGCGTTCCGCGTTCTGGACAAAGCCTATCAGGACAAATACGGTAACAACCTCAGGCTGGAACGCATACGCGTTTACGAAACACCCAATTGCTGGGCTGATGCGACAAGGGACGAAGTCGAAAGGATGAAGGCTGAAGGATGACGGACGAAACCGGCGGAACCATCATTCGCCACCCACAGGCGATACAATTTAGCCATCCGGCGCGGCTTCAGTCAGCGCCCGCGCCGGCCGCCGAACCGGCTGGCCGGGAGCCAACCGGTCTTTGAAGGCAGGGCAACGGTTGCCTCCCCGGTTGCGTTGCGCTCCCCGCGCTGGTCGATGCACCAGATTTCGCAATGGACCAGGTACTGACCGTCGGCCTGCTCCTTTCCGGTGACGCGCCCATGGCACCAGGTCAGGTCTCCTTCGAGGTTGAAGCGGCTGACGCGAACCATGAGCCGCTTCAAGAAGCCGTCGTCCCCCGCCCAGTTGGTCAGCAGGTTGCCCAGCCATGCAATGCGTTCCGGGCCATAGTCATAGGCGGCAGGAACGCCCACCTTGCGCGCATAGGCGCTGTCCCAATGCACGCGCTCCGGCGGTTCCGGAACGCCCAAGTCGTTCGGCACGCCGAGCGCCGGGTGACGCTTCAGGTAGTCGTACCAGAAGCCATGGGCCTTGATATACAGACCGCCGCGCGCCATCTCGTACGCGACGGCGTTCGTCGCCGAGTAGGGCCCCTTGATGATGGGCGGCAGCTCGTCGCCGACGGCCACCTCCTCCCAGTACC
>MERG01000166.1 GCA_001771985.1 Betaproteobacteria bacterium RIFCSPLOWO2_12_FULL_62_13
CGGTAAATGACAGGAATATCATAA
This sequence comes from Betaproteobacteria bacterium RIFCSPLOWO2_12_FULL_62_13, assembly GCA_001771985.1. Classification (GTDB taxonomy): domain Bacteria; phylum Pseudomonadota; class Gammaproteobacteria; order Burkholderiales; family SG8-41; genus DSOT01. The sequence continues at coordinate 25 of MERG01000166.1, forward strand.
GATAGCGCCGGAATCTTTTCTGGCGGCACGACTGGAGTCACTGCCATGAAGACACGCCAGTTAATTAGTTCGTTAAGCTCTGTGCTCACGGCAACGTTCATGGCACTGCTGCCCGCCGTTGCATGCGCGCAGGCTTATCCTGTCAAGCCGAAGTCCCTGATCTATCGTCGGACGAAGAATCTCAGGGCCGCGCAACTGCTACTCGGGCACACCAAGCTCGAAAGCACTGTGCGTTATCTCGGTATTGAGGTCGACGACGCGCTTGAGATGGCGGAGCAAACAGAGGTGTAAACCTGAGCACGGGCAGCGACCGCGTCTCGCGGTCGCTAACCGGCCAAGACCTGCCGCTCGCTTTTGACTCCCAAGATGCCCGCCGCCCCTGCCTTTGAGCTGTCGCTCCCGATTCATTCACCCTGGCCAAGGGCGAACTGAGGCTCGTCCGCGTCTCAGCCGCCGGCACGACGACCGAGTTGGTTTACCGGCGAACCAAGTAGGTGGTGATTGCAACGAAGTAAAGACGCGAAAAAGTGCCGCGCTTCGGCGGGGTCTTTTTTTTCACACACGGCTAAAGTGTCCGCATCGGGTCGATTTGAGTCGTTCGTGACGATCTATAATTTGTTCCGGCATTGTCGATCAGCCATCGTTCCCGTCTTATTTTGTCGTCACCTCTTGTCGTCACTTCCTCTTCGTCACTACTCTTCGTCACGGCTTAAGGCCAGCAGTTCGACGATGGACCCGCCGCTGTGGATGCGCCGGATGGCTTCGGCGAACAGCGGAGCGGTTTCCAGCACCGTCAGCTTCAGTTGCACGAGACCGGCATCCAGCCGGAAAGGCGGGATCGTATCGGCGATCACCAGGCGTTCCAAGCCGGCATCTGCGATAACCTGAGCGGCGTTGCCGACGAAGATTCCGTGGGACGCGGCTGCATATACCGATTTTGCACCACGTTGCCGGCAGGCGTTAGCGGCTCGCAGGATGGTGCCGCCGGTGCTGATCAGGTCGTCGATTATGATCGCGACCTTGTCGCGGACATCTCCCACCACCGCCTCCCCGCTCACTACCCCGGCGCTCCGATATTTTTCAAGGAAGGCGCTGCCGCTCTCGTGGCCCAGGCGGTGCGAGAGCGCCTGGCGGAACTGCTCGGCGCGCTTGACTCCGCCCACATCCGGCGAGACCACGACAACCTCTTCATGCCCGATCACCGGCGCGAAGTGTTCGACGAACAGGCCCCTGGCCTCGAGGTGATCAATGCGGCAGCGAAAGGCGTTCTCGAATGCCGCCAGGTTGTGCACGTCCAGAGTCACCACCCGGTCCGTCTCGACCGCTTCCAGCAGCCTGGCGACGTAACGCGTGGTCACCGGGTCCCGCGACTTTGATTTTCGGTCCTTACGTGCATAGCATAAGTAGGGCAGGATGGCTGTCACCCGCTGTGCTGAAGCATCCTTCAAGGCGCCGATGAAAAACAGCAGCCGGCACAGCTTGTCGTTCACGCTTTTTCCCGGTTCGCCATACAGCGACTGGATGACGAACACATCTCTGCCCCGCACGCTCTGGAGCGCGCGGGTCTTGTGTTCGCCATCTTCAAAGTGCCTTTCCTCGTGTTCGCCGAGCGGCACGCCGAGGGCGGCGCTGACCCTTTGTCCGAATTCCCGGCTTTCGGTTAACGCGAAGAGCTGCATATCGGTCGGGTTCATGGGCGGTGGATATGCACGAGGAACCGCTTGCGTGCGAGCTCCGCTACCCGCTCCAGCCCTGCCGGGTCAGTCTGGAGGTATTTCACCTTTTCGCACCCAAACGCCCCGTTCCTCGCAATGCAGCAATTCGCTGCCGCTCCGCAAGTACTGGCCAACCGGGTAGGCCACATTGTTGAAGTAGCAGATGCCTGCCTCGAGTTCGAGGTCAAGGGAGATCTCGTCGTACTCGTCGAAGATCGGCGATGTCTTGAGCTCGGGATCCGGGGCGCCAACTTGGGGCACGTGATCGGCCATGGTTTCTCCTTTATCCGCAATTTGAAGCTCTCTCAATGCCAATCACACTCCACGGCCCGATGTTATCCCGTGGCTGCGCAGGCATCTTGACCTGGATCAAATGCACTTGGCGGCTCGCCTGGCTGATGTCTTGACCTGGATCAACCCTGCCATTCTTATTGCGTCATACGATGATCTATTGCGTAGCGCGACCCCGGGGCGGGCGATCGGGTTACGTTGGGATCGCGCCCACGCCCGGAAACTTGCTGGGACTCGCACAGGAAGGCGGCCGTCTTTCTTACGGCCGGTTTTGGATCCATGGACGTCTTGGTGATTCTGTTCTTGATCGTGCTGAACGGCGGATTCGCCATGTCCGAGATGGCCGTCGTGTCTTCGCGCAAAGCGAGATTGCAGCAGGGGCAGAGGAAGGGAAAGCCGGCGCTTTGGCTGCTTTGGCCCTGGCAAATGAGCCTGGGCAATTTTTGTCCGCAATTCAAGTAGGAATCACTTCGATTGCCATATTGAACGGTGCGTTCGGTGAGGCCACCATCGCACAGAAGCTGGCACTTCGCATCGCGGAGATACCCGTCCTTGCCCCCTACAGCCGGGCGATTGGGCTGACCATCGTGGTGGTCGCGATCACGTATCTCTCGGTGGTCGTCGGCGAGCTGGTACCAAAGCGCCTGGCATTGCGCAACCCGGAACGGATCGCCAGCATCGTGGCCCGGCCGATGCGGTGGTTGTCGAGCGCGCTATATCCCCTGGTGCAGCTTTTCAGCATCTCGAGCGATATCTTGCTGCGGTTGGTGGCAGGGCGCCCCGCCAAAGAGCCGCCGGTCACGGAAGAAAAAATCCGGGTACTCATGGAGCAGGGCACCAAGGCCGGCGTATTCGAGAAAGCGGAGCAGAGCCTGGTCGCGAATGTCCTGCGCATGGACGCGCAGCGCATCGCGGCCATCATGACCCCCAGAGTGAATATTTACGCCCTCGACATGGAGGTTTCTGCCGAGGAGATCCGACGCGAAGTCGTGGAAAGCCCCTATTCGCGCATCGTCGTCTGCAAAGGCGGGCTCGATAATATCCTGGGCATCCTGCAGCTTAAAGACCTGCTCAAAAAGGTCGGGCTTGGGCAACCATTCGATGTGCTGTCCGTGCTGCAGACTCCGGTCTATGTTCCCGATTCCCTCTCGCCCATGAGATTGCTTGAACTGTTCAAGAAAACAGGGAAGCCCATGGCGCTGGTCGTCGACGAGTACGGGGGTATCGAAGGTTTGGTGACGCTCAACGACGTGATGGAGGCGATCGTGGGAGACATTCCGTCGGCGGAAGTTCCCGGGGATCTGCCCGCGGTGCGGCGCGAGAACGGCTCGTGGCTCATCGACGGCATGTTATCCATTGACCGGTTCAAAGAAATCTTTCCAGTAGGCGCGCTTCCCGACGAAGCCTCGGGGCGCTACCACACCATCGGTGGCTTCGTCATGATGCAGCTTGGGCGCATCCCCGCCATTGCCGACCACCTCGATTGGGAAGGGATGCGACTGGAGGTCGTGGACATGGACGGAAATCGGGTCGACAAATTGCTCGTTGTGCCACCGAAATCAGAGGCCGCGAAATAGCCGTCAGACGAAATTCCGCTGTGCTTCGGTTTACCCGATGACCGCCACGATCCAGCTTCCGCCGCCGGATGAACTTGGCGGCCCGCCGCTTGCAATCGTGCTCGCGCGCCGCCGGTCGGCGCGTTCGACGACGCGGTGCTCACCCGCGTGCTGCGGCTCGCGGAAGATGAGGCGCCGCTCTATCTCGTTCCGATCGGATGGCCGATGGGCCGCGCTTATTGACGATTACGAAACCGGACGACAATCCGAATTCGCTCGAAACTCCCCTCTCCCGTCCCCGGGAGAGGGGTCGGGGATGAGGGCTGGAGGAGCGGGGATCAGGGTCGAGCAGTGGAATGCGGTTATGTAATGCTCGATGGTCTCGGATCGAACCCGCGCCGGGTCACGCCACAAACACGCGTCAGTCCGAGACCTTGGACGCCGTGGCGGCTGCGAGCGGAAATTCCTGGAGCACCGGGATCTGCTCGTGGGTGAGCGTCTCTTTTTCCAGGAGCAGCGTCGCGCCCTCGGTGAGAATAAGCGCCTTCATGGTTGCTCCCGCCGTTGCGGCGAAGCCGTTTGCCAACGCCTCAGGTTACGCCGAGGGCAGCGCTGACCCTTGCTCCGAATTCCCGGCTTTCCCCTAGCGCAAAAAGTTGGATGCCGTTCACGTCCATGGGTCGTGAAGATGATGACGGAACCACTCCCGCGCGAGCTGTGCCACCCGCTCCAGCTTGCCGGGTTCTTCGAACAAGTGAGTCGCGCCAGGAACGATCTCCAGGCGCTGCTCGCAATGCATGCGTGCGGCAGCCTCCCGATTCATCGCGATGACCGGCCCGTCCTCGCCGCCCACGATGAGAAGGGTCGGCGCTTCGACCCGCGGGAGCGCATCCCCCGCGAGATCGGGCCGCCCGCCGCGCGAAACCACCGCGGCCACACTGTGAGGGCGCTCGGCGGCCGCTCGCAGCGCCGCGGCCGCCCCTGTGCTCGCGCCGAAAAGTCCAAATGGTAGACGCACCACCTCGCGGCGCAAGCCAAGCCAGTCGATGGCCCCGACGAGGCGCTCGGTCAGGAGCTCGATATCGAAGCGCAGCTCCCGCGTGCGCAGGTCAATTTCATTTTCTTCCGCCGTGAGCAAGTCGAACAACAAGGTGGCGAGCCCGGCCTCGTTCAAGGTCCCGGCGACGGCGCGATTGCGTGGGCTGAACCGGCTGCTGCCGCTGCCGTGGGCAAACACGACCACACCTGTTGCACGTTTGGGAACAACCAGCGAGCCCGGAAGCAAAGCATGCCTCAAGTTCACCGTAATATCGAAGGACACTGCAGGTGAAGGCCTTTCAATGACTTTCATTTGGATATCCTCAGTTCAATAGCCGCACCGATTCGCCCGCGCCGGATGCGAGTGATTCTTCGCGGATCAGCCGTATGCGTTCTCCCAGGCGCGCGCGAGCAGGTCCTTGACCTCTTCGTCACTCGTTTGCGGAAAGTCCTGGTAGAACCGGCCGATGGCCAGAAATGGCTCAGGCGTCGCCAGGCAAACTACCTCGTCGGCTTCGTGGCGCAGCGTCTCGATCGTATCGCCGGGCGCGACCGGGACCGCAACCACGATCCGAGCAGGTTGCTGCTGGCGTATCGCTTTGATCGCGCTTCGCATGGTCGCGCCGGTCGCCAGACCGTCGTCCACCAGAATGACGCAACGTCCCTGCACCTGAGGCGGTGGCCGGTCACCACGGTAGGCCCGTTGCCGCCGCTCGAGTTCCTTGCGCTCCCGGTTGGCCACCGCCTCGATGGTCTTCTCGGAAATGCCCAGGCTCTCGACGATGTCCTGGTTGAGCACTTGCACTCCGCCCGGCGCGATGGCGCCCATTGCCAACTCCTCCTGGCCCGGTGTGCCGAGTTTCCGCACCAGCATCAGATCCAGCGATGCGCCAATCGCCCGGACTACTTCAAAAGCTACCGGCACCCCGCCGCGAGGCAACGCGAGAACGACGACGTCGTGACGCCCCTTGTAGTGCAGCAGTACCCGGCCCAGCAATTGTCCGGCCTGGGTTCGATTCTCGAAGGGCAATTTGGTTGATCGTCCGTCTGACATTTTCTTGCCATGAAACGTGAAGCGTTCGCCGAAGCCTTCGAAGGGTTGACGGCGCGTGCGGATCGCCTCCTCGTCCGAGACGAGTCGAGTCGCATCTACCCCAAATGTAATGATAAGAATATGCGTGACGACGGGCTTGATATATATCAAATGACGGCTTGATTTGCATCAAAGAGGCCGAGATCTGACGAGGTTTGATGCAGCTCAAGACGGATGCTCGCTGATCGGTGTCTACTGTAGGCGGTGGGCGTGGCGGCCAAGGCTGAGGGGGAACTGTTTATGCGGGATGGAGCATCATGGTAGACAACTTTCGATTTGCTTCATGAGAAAGATCTGGCTCGACTCGTACCCGGCGGGCATTCCGCCCGAGGTCGACGTACGTGCTTACTCCTCGCTCGAGGATTTGCTCACGCGGAGCTGCCGGCGCTTCCACGACAAGACCGCGTTCGTCAACATGGGCGCCGAGGTCAACTACAATGAACTCGACCGCCTCTCACGTGACTTCGGCGCTTTTCTGCAGAACGACCTGGGCCTCAGCAAAGCGGACCGCGTCGCGATCATGCTGCCGAACCTGCTGCAGTACCCCGTCGCCCTGTTCGGGGCGCTGCGCGCCGGCATGACGGTGGTCAATGTCAATCCTCTCTACACCGCGAGTGAGCTCGAGTACCAGCTCTTCGACTCCGGTGCGAAGGCGATCGTCGTGCTCGAAAATTTCGCTCACACGCTTGAGCGAGCGCTCGCGAAGACCCAAATCCAGCACATCATCACGACACGGCTCGGAGACCTGTTGCCGCCCATCCAACGATGGATCGCGAATCTTGTCGTGAAATACGTGAAGCGGATGGTCCCGTACTGGGATATCCCGGACGCGGTCGAGTTCCGTGAAGCACTCGCCGGGGGCGCACAGCAGGCGCTGGACGAAGTCAACCTGGGTCCGGAAGACATCGCATTCCTCCAGTACACCGGAGGCACCACGGGCCGCGCGAAGGGAGCGATCCTCACCCACGGCAACATGGTAGCCAACGTGGAACAAACCGCCGCGTGGATCGGGACCGCGCTGAAGGAAGGCGAAGAAACCGTAATCACCGCCTTGCCGCTCTATCACATCTTCGCCCTTACCGCGAACCTGCTTGTGTTTGTGAAGCTGGGCGGCAAAAATGTGCTCATCACCAATCCGCGCGACATCCCCGGCTTCGTCGCGGAGCTCAAGAAGACCCGGTTCACCGCCATCACCGGGGTCAACACCTTGTTCAGCGCGCTGCTCGACGCCCCGGGTTTCAACGAGGTATGCGCCGCAAACCGCAACGCCCTGAAAGTGGCTGTCGCAGGCGGCATGGCGGTGCAGCGCGCCGTCGCCGAACGCTGGCAGCGCGCGATGGGGGCGCCGCTCATAGAGGGCTACGGGCTCACCGAGGCTTCGCCGATCGTATGTGCGAACCCGTTCAACGCCAGGGAGTTCAGCGGCAAGCTCGGCTTGCCCGTCCCCTCGACCGATGTCGCTATCCTCAACGAGCATGGCGATGAGGTGGCTCTCGGCGCGCTGGGGGAGATCTGCGTGCGCGGACCGCAAGTGATGCGCAGCTACTGGAACGTCCCCGAAGAGACCGCCCAGGTCTTTACGCCGGACGGGTGGCTGCGAACCGGCGACATCGGTTGCATGGACCATCGCGGCTTCGTCGAGTTCGTCGATCGCAGAAAGGACGTGATCGTGGTGTCGGGCTTCAAGGCCTACCCCACCGAAATCGAGGACGTCGTCATGCTTCACCCGGGAGTGAAGGACGCCGGCGCGGTGGGCGTACCGGACGAACGCAGCGGCGAGGCGGTCGTGCTCTTCGTGGTAAGGAAGGATGCGGGACTCACCGCCGAGGCGCTGCTCAAGCACTGCGCAGGGCACCTCACCGGCTACA
>MERG01000167.1 GCA_001771985.1 Betaproteobacteria bacterium RIFCSPLOWO2_12_FULL_62_13
GGGGAGGGGAGGGCGCTGTATACGGCGTTTCCGCCGGGTAACCTTGAGTTTCGGTTTACTCATTACCCATTACCCATCACCCATTACGGGTTTTCACCGCCCGCGCATGAAAAGCCGGTCGAGCTCGGCGATCGAGATCTGATGCCACGTCGGACGCCCATGGTTGCACTGGCCGGAGCGTTCGGTTTCCTCCATCTCGCGCAGCAGCGCATTCATTTCCGGAACGGTGAGCTTGCGGTTGGCGCGCACCGCGGCGTGGCAGGCCATGGTAGCGAGCAGTTCGTTGCGCCGTTCCGTGAGCACACGGCTTGCACCGAATTCGCGCACTTCCCGCAAAACGTCGCGCGCGAGCATCGGGACGTCGGCGTCCTGCAGCACGGCGGGTACGCCGCGCGCGACCAGTGTCGTCGGCGACACCGCCGCGAGATCGAGCCCGATTTTTCTCAGAATGTCGTGGTGTTCGTCAACTGTCGCCACGTCCAGCGCCTCGGTGGTGAACGTGACCGGCACCAGCAGCGGCTGCATCGGAATTTCATGGTCATCGAGCGCGCCTTTGAGCTTTTCATACATGATGCGCTCGTGGGCCGCGTGCATGTCGACTATGATCAGTCCCTGTTCATTTTGGGCGAGAATGTAGATGCCGGAGAGTTGCGCCAGCGCATATCCGAGCGGTGGCGCCGTATTCCCGGCGACTGTCGTTTCCTCAAGCGGGGGCAGGTCGGGACGCCGGCCGAACAGCGTCTCGTAGAATGCGGCCGGCTGCGCCACGCCCAGCGCCATGCCGCCCTGTCGCGCGTAAATGGCGTGCGCTGCGCCCGCCGCATTCATGACCGCGCCGCCGGACTCGCTCGCCGCTGTCGCGCCGGTTGCGGTCCGCGACAGCGCCTTGTTGAGCGCGTGGAACACGAACTGATGCACGCCGCGCGCATCGCGGAAACGCACCTCGATCTTGGTCGGGTGCACGTTGACGTCGACCTGGGCGGGATCGATTTCAAAAAACAGCACGAACGCGGGATGGCGCTCGTGGTGCAACACGTCCTGATAGGCTTGGCGCACGGCGTGGGAGAGCAGCTTGTCGCGCACGAAGCGGCCATTTACGAAAAAATACTGCGCATCACGTGCTGTGCGCGAATGCGCCGGCAGGCCGATGCAGCCGCGAAGCCTGAGTCCCGTGCTCGCCTCATCAAGCATGAGGGAGGCCGCGCGGAACTCTTCTGCGATCAGCGCCGAGATGCGCTCGGCAAGCGGCTGGGCCTTGAAATGCCACTGTACGCGGCCATTGTGCTGCAGGGTAAGCCCGATCTTGCTGCGGGAGAGCGCGATGCGTTTGAACGCTTCCTCGCAGTGCGCGTATTCGGTTGCTTCGGATTTGAGAAATTTGCGGCGCGCCGGGGTGTTGAAGTAGAGATCGCGTGCCTCGACGCTGGTGCCGGAGGCGAGCGAGGCCGGCGCGGTCGCGGACAGTTCCGGTCCGCTGGCCGAAATTGTCCACGCGTGTTTGTCACCGGCGCAGCGGCTTGTCAGCGTCAGGTGGGAGACGGAGGCGATGCTCGCCAGCGCCTCGCCGCGGAAACCCAGGCTCGCAACGCGTTCGAGGTCGGCGCTCGATGCCACTTTGCTGGTGGCATGACGGGCGAGGGCGAGGGGCAGTTCATCGCGGGCGATGCCACTCCCGTCGTCCACCACCTTGATCAGCTTGACGCCGCCGCCCACGAGTTGGACCGAGATCTCCCGCGCTCCGGCATCGACGCTGTTTTCGAGCAGTTCCTTCAGCGCCGCCGCGGGGCGGTCGACGACTTCGCCAGCGGCGATCTGATTGATAAGAAGCTCGGGCAGGATCCGGATTTCAGGCATGCGCCATTATAAGGAAAGGCGTGAGGCGTGAGGAGTGAGGCGAGAGGAGAGAGAGGCGTGAGGCGAGAGGAGCGACGGGAAGCAAAGAACGCTGGGACCGGGGCTCTTTGCCCGGGACTCCGATTTGAATCGACAAACCTCTAACCCCTGGCCCCTAATCCCTAGTCCCTAGTCCCGTGTCCGGCCCCAGGCATGAATGGGCGTGCGGGAGCGTATCGGCTTGTGTGCGGCGAACTTAGGAAGATTTACAAGTTTGTTAATGTTTTTAATCGAATGCGTTGATCCTTTCCATTTGCATTTTTCTGGCGGCTCTGAAGAAAACAACATTGCTGCGGCGATGGCGCAGGCGCGACGATCGGCTTCGTCGGCCTCGGCATGTTGGGGATCGCGATGGTGCCGGGCGTGTGGCTTTTAGCTGCACCATGCGACCGCGGTCGCGGGCAGTTCGGGGCATTTTATTGATGCATGTCAAAAAGAGACGAATTTGTTTTCCCTTATAATTGCCGCCAATTGTGCCGCGGTGGGCTTGAAGTCTCGCCGCAGTTGCCAGGGAGAATAGTGCAATGAAGCTTGGCATTCCGGCGGAAACGCGCCCCAACGAAACGCGGATCGCTGCAACGCCCGAGACCGTCAAGAAACTGACGGCCGGCGGACATCATGCCGTCATCATTCAGGCTGGGGCCGGCGTGGGCGCGAGCATTCCCGACGAGCATTTCGTCGCGGCCGGCGCGACCATCGTCGCATCGGCGAGCGATGTCTATCAGCAGGCCGACATCGTACTCAAGGTGCGTGGGCCCGACGCGCAGGAACTGGCGCGGATGCGCTCGGGGCAAGTCTTGATCGGTCTGCTCAACCCCTACCAGAAGGAAGGCATCGAGGCGCTGGCGAAGCAGGGCGTGACGGCGTTCGCGATGGAAGCCCTGCCACGCATCTCGCGCGCCCAGAGCATGGACGTGCTGTCCTCACAGGCGAACATCGGCGGCTACAAGGCGGTGATGATGGCGGCCAATACCTATCAGCGCCTGACACCGATGCTGATGACCGCCGCCGGCACCGTGAAGGCGGCGCGCGCCGTGGTGATGGGTGTCGGCGTGGCGGGTCTGCAGGCGATCGCGACTGCGAAACGTCTGGGTGCGGTCGTCGAAGCTACCGACGTGCGGCCCGAAACCAAGGAGCAAGTCGAGTCGCTGGGCGCCAAGTTCATCGAAGTTCCGCTCACCGAAGAGGAGAAGGAACTCGCGAAGGGACAGGGCGGCTATGCGCGCGAGATGGGCGAGGATTACCGCAAACGCCAGGCGGCGCTCGTCGCGGAACGCATCAAGCAGGCGGACATCGTGATTACGACGGCCCTCATTCCAGGTCGCCCCGCGCCGGTGCTGGTGACGGAGGAAATGGTCAAGACCATGCGGCCCGGTTCGGTGATCGTGGACATGGCGGTCGAGCAGGGCGGCAACTGCCCGCTTTCCGAGCTCGACAAGATTGTCGTCAAGCATGACGTCCACATCATCGGTATCGCCAACCTGCCGTCACTGGTGGCGGCTGACGCGAGCGCGCTCTACGCGCGCAACCTGCTCAATTTCCTCAACCTGATGCTGGACGGCAAGACCGGCCAGTTCAAGATCGACCGCGACGACGAAATCATCGCCGGTACATTGATGTGCATGGGCGGCGAAGTGCTGCGCAAGTGAACGGGAGATCGTCAGGGCGGGAGAGCGGGAGAGCGGCGCTGGTTTGTTCGACCTCCCGACTCACGATTTCACGCGCTTACTCTCCGAAGGAGACACAATGACCGGAACCGTAGATCCAACAGTCGTCAACCTGATCGTATTCGTGCTCGCAGTATTCGTCGGTTACCACGTGATCTGGAATGTGACACCGGCGCTGCACACGCCGCTGATGAGTCTCACCAACGCGATCTCCAGCGTGATTATCGTCGGCGCGATTCTGGCGGCGGGAGCGAGCGCGCTGGACCTCGGTTCGACCATGGGCGTGATCGCAGTGGCGCTCGCGTCGGTGAACGTCGCGGGGGGGTTCCTCGTGACTCAGCGCATGCTGGAGATGTTCAAGAAGAAAGAGCCCAAAGGAGGAAAGCGTGCAGCGTGAGGCGTCAGGCGTGAGGCGGGGTTTCACTCGTCACTCATCACTCATCACTCATCACTCCCCAAAAGGGATCTCATGACTGCCAACCAGATCGCGCTCGCCTACCTCGTAGCGTCGGTGTTTTTCATCCTCGCGCTCAAGGGGCTGTCCTCACCCGAGTCCGCTCGGCGCGGCAATCTGCTCGGCATGATCGGCATGGCGCTCGCCGTGCTGACGACGATCTTCATCATTTTGAGCGGCAGGATCGAGTTCATCTTTCTCGCGATGGTGATCGGCGGCACGATCGGCACTTTCGTCGCGCGGCGCGTGCAGATGACGCAGATGCCGGAGCTGGTCGCGGCCATGCACTCGCTGGTCGGGATGGCGGCGGTGCTGATTGCAGTGGCGGCGGTGAACAACCCCGGCGCCTTCGGCGTGCCGGATCCGATGCCGACGGGCAACCGCCTGGAGCTTTTCATCGGCACGTTTGTCGGCGCCATCACCTTCACCGGGAGCGTGATTGCCTTCGGCAAACTCGCCGGGCTCGGCAAGTACTTCCGCCTGTTCTCGAGCGCGCCGGTGGTGTTCAAGGGGCAACACCTGCTCAATCTCGTGCTGGCGATCGTGATGATCGGCTTCGGTGTCGCGTTCTTCCTGGCGCCGGACAAGGGCTGGACGCCGTTCTGGGTGATGACCGCAATCGCATTCGTGCTCGGCCTGCTTATCATTATCCCCATCGGCGGCGCCGACATGCCGGTGGTGATCTCGATGCTGAACAGCTATTCGGGCTGGGCGGCGGCGGGCATCGGTTTCTCTCTCAACAACTCGATGCTGATCATCGCGGGCTCGCTGGTAGGCTCTTCAGGCGCGATTCTGTCCTACATCATGTGCCGCGCGATGAACCGTTCGTTCATTTCGGTGATACTGGGCGGTTTTGGAGCTGCGGAAGGCGCGGCGGCCGCTGGGGCGGCGCAGAAGACGGTGCGATCGGGTTCAGCGGACGATGCCGCGTTCCTCATGTCGAACGCCGAAAACGTGATCATCGTCCCGGGCTACGGGTTGGCAGTGGCGCGCGCGCAGCACGCAGTCAAGGAGATGGCCGAGAAGCTGATCCACAAGGGCGTCAACGTGCGCTACGCGATTCACCCGGTGGCCGGTCGCATGCCCGGCCACATGAACGTGCTGCTCGCCGAAGCCGAGGTGCCCTACGACCAGGTGTTCGAGATGGACGACATCAACAGCGAATTCGGCACCACTGACGTGGCGCTGGTGCTGGGCGCAAACGACGTGGTCAATCCGCTTGCGCACGAGAAAGGCAGCGCGATCTACGGCATGCCGATCCTTGAGGTCGCGAGGGCGCGCACCGTGCTCGTCAACAAGCGCTCCATGGCGGCAGGCTATGCCGGCCTCGACAATCCACTGTTCTACATGGACAAGACGATGATGGTGTTCGGCGACGCGAAGAAGGTGATGGAGGAAATCGTGAAGGCGCTCGACTAATCCGAAGCGAAGGTGACGCGCGGCGGGGCGGTGCGCCGGAACACGATATCTCCGTAATAGGCGTGCACGTTCTTGCCGGTATTGTCGGTGTCGGTCATGATGCCGATCGCGGTGATCGTTCCGGTTCTTCGCCGAAGGCGCGCTTGAAATCCTCATACACGTTGCGCGTGAGTTCCTGCCAGGCCCCAACCTTGTTGTCAGGGGTTTTGCGCCAGCCGCTCGCGCGCGAGCGGCGGGTTCTTGGCGAAGTAGCGCTTGATCCCGGCGAATATGGCTTCCGCCATCTTGTCCTGGTAAGCATTGTCCTTCAACTTTCTTTCCTCCTGCGGATTGCTGATGAACGCGGTCTCGACCAGGATCGAGGGAATATCGGGCGCCTTGAGCACGGCGAAACCCGCCTGCTCGACGTGCGGTTTGTGCAAGGTGTTGATTCCGCCGAGTTCGACGAGCACCGACTTGGCGACCTTCAGGCTGTCGTTGATGGTTGCGGTCTGCGAGAGATCGAGCAGCGTCTGCTTGAGGTAAGGGTCCTGCACGTCGAGATTGACGCCGCCGATCAGATCGGCATCGTTTTCGCGCTTGGCAAGCCAGCTTGCCGCCGCGGACGTGGCGCCGCGCTCGGAAAGCGCAAAAACGGACGAGCCGCGCGCGTGCGGCCTGATAAAGGCATCGGCGTGGATCGACACGAAAAGGTCCGCGTGCACGCGGCGTGCCTTCTGCACCCGCATGTGCAGCGGCATGTAGTAGTCGCCGTCGCGGATCAGCACCGCACGCATATTGGCTTCCTGGTCGATACGCGCCTTGAGCTTGCGTGCAATGGCGAGCGTTATGCGCTTCTCGTAGGTGCCCCCGCGGCCAACGGCCCCCGGATCCTCGCCGCCGTGCCCGGCATCGACGGCGACGATAATGAACCGGCTTGGAGCCGGCCGCCCTTTTCGGGATTCGGCGCGGGCGGGCTCCTTGTCGGGTGCGGCAGCAGGCTGTTGCGTTTGGGCCACTTCTGGAGCCGTGCCTTCAGCGGGCGGCGACGCGGCTGCGGCCGCCCGCTGCGACTCGATTTGTTCAAGGAAGGCGAGCAGCGGATCGGGCGGCACTAGGGGATACAAATCGAGCACCAGCCGGTGCCCGTAATCGCCGATTGGGGCGAGCGTGAAAGCCTCCGGTTTCACTTCAGCCTTGAGGTCGAGCACGAGGCGTACAGTCCCCGGCTTGAAGCGCCCGACGCGCACGGCTTTCACGTGGGGATCGTCGGGAGCGATCTTGTCTGCGAGCCCGGTGAGCGCGGCCGTGATGTCGATGCCTTCGAGGTCGAGCACCAGGCGCTCCGGGTCTTTCAGACTGAACATCTTGTGTTGGATTGGCACGCGGGACTCAAGCGTGACGCGCGTGTAGTCGCGCGCCGGCCACACGCGGGCCGCAGTGATCTGCGCGCCGCTTTGAGCGAAGCCCATGCGGGGCTGTGCTGCAGAAAGCGCTGCGAGGCAGAGGAGGGTAAAAAGAATGACGGAGAAAGAAAGGCGCGACGGCATAGCCGCCGCTCGCGGCGGATAGTCCGACGTCAATGATTGAGACGGTCTACGCAATTCCTGCCTGCTTCCGTTTCGGCGGAAATCTCGACGCGCCTCCCTGCTCCAGCCACCCGCAGCAAAACCTTGACATCAGCAGGCGGTAATCCCGTCGCGGCGTTCTCGGGCCATTCCACGAGACACACCGACTCGGGACTGAAGTATTCGCGGAAGCCAGCGTCCCCTAATTCCCTCGAATCTTCGACTCTATAAAAATCAAAGTGATACAAGTATAACCTAGAAAGTTTGTAAAGTTCAACCAGGGTGAAGGTCGGGCTTTTCACTTTCCCGGTATAACCCAGCCCTCGCAGGACCCCCCGTGCGAGCGTAGTTTTGCCGGTGCCCAGGTTGCCCGAGAGGTAGATCACCATGCCCGGCTTGAGTCCCGGCGCGAGTTCGGCGCCAAGCGCGAGCGTCTCGGCTTCGTTTGCGAGATAGCGGCTTACGCCGGCTGGTTTATGATCTGCGGTATGCAAGAAAGTACCGTCCGCCATTCAGCGGCAATTGATTTCGCCGTGCTTGCGCGCGATATCAAAAGGTGGGGAGCGGAACTCGGCTTTCAGAAAGTGGGGATTGCGGACCGCGACCTTTCCGCAGCCGAGGCGCGGCTCATCGACTGGCTCGGCAAGGGCTTTCACGGCGACATGGATTATATGGCAAAACACGGCGCCAAACGGAGCCGCCCCGCCGAGCTTGTGCCCGGAACGCTGCGCGTGATCGTGGCGCGCATGAACTACCAGCCACGAGCGCGAGAAAGCTGGGTGGTCATAAATGATGGGGCAAGAGCGTTCATCTCGCGCTACGCAGTGGGGCGCGACTATCATAAGGTGCTTCGGCGCCGGCTGCAGCAGCTTGCCGACCGCGTCACAGCCGCTATCGGGGACTTCCGTTATCGGGCGTTCACGGACAGCGCACCGGTGATGGAAGTCGAACTCGCGCGAAAGGCGGGGCTGGGCTGGCGTGGCAAGCATACGCTGCTGCTCACGCGCGAGGCGGGATCGTTTTTCTTCCTCGGGGAAATCTATACCAACCTGCCGCTGCCCGTGGACCGGGCACCCGGCGATCACTGCGGCACCTGCCGGAAATGCATAGACGTATGCCCGACGCAGGCGATCATCGCGCCTTACCAGCTCGACGCGCGGCGCTGCATTTCCTATCTCACGATCGAACACCTGGGCAGCATCCCGGTCGAGCTGCGGCCGCTGATCGGCAACCGCGTCTACGGCTGCGACGATTGCCAGCTCGTTTGCCCGTGGAACAAATTCGCTCAGCCGAGCGCGGAACTGGATTTCGCGGTGCGCCACGGGCTCGACGACGCGACCCTGATCGAACTCTTCGCGTGGAGCGAGGAGGAATTTCATGCACGCCTGCTGGGCAGCGCCATCCACCGCATCGGCTACGAACGGTGGCTGCGCAATCTCGCGGTCGGCCTCGGCAATGCGCCGACATCACCGGAAGTGGTCGCCGCGCTGTGCGCACGCAGCGATCATCCGTCGGCGCTGGTGCGCGAGCATGTTGCCTGGGCACTGGAACGGCATGATGAAACCACAGATAAACGCCGATGAACGCCGATAGAAAAACATGACTGTTGACGCTTACTCGTTCGGCCGGATCCGCATCGACGGCGTGGACTACACGTCCGATGTACTCGTGTTTCCCCAGCGCGTGCGCGACCGCTGGCGGCGGCGTGAAGGCCACAGCCTGTGCATGGAAGACCTTGCGGAGGTGCTGGCGGATCCGCCGCAGCATCTTGTCGTGGGCAGCGGCTGCTACGGCAACATGCGGGTGCCGGAGGAAACGCTCAACGCGCTGCGTGCCCGTGGAATCGCAGTGAAAGTCTGCATTACCGGCGACGCGGTTGCGGAACTCAACCGCTTGCAGCGCGAGGCCGCCCGCGTCGTCGGCGCGCTGCATCTTACCTGCTGAGCACGCGCCCTTGCCTGCGCCTGCCCTACAGACGTTACCCGATCACCTGCGACTGGGCCTTGCCATCGTCTCAATCGGACTCAATCCGTCGGTAATGTCGGCCCGCAAGGGATTTTATTTCGCGAACCCGCGCAACCGCTTCTGGAGTGCGCTGAACTCGTCCGGGCTGGCGGATGAAGCGCTGGAGCCGGGGCGCGAGGCGGTCGAGCGGCTTTTCGAGCGTTACGCCATCGGCTTCACCGATCTCGTGAAGCACGCGACGCCCGGGCTCGCGGACTTGAAGCCCGAGGATTTCCGCGCCGGCGCGCCGGTGCTGAAAGAGAAGCTCGAGCGCTACGCGCCGAGGATTGCCTGGTTTCACGGCAAAGAGACCTATCGCCGCTACCTGCGCTACGGCGAGGGCGTGCGTGCGGAGTTCGAACTCGGGCTTCAGCAAGCGCCGATCGGTGAATCACGCGTGTTCGTCACACCGAGCCCGAGCCCGGCGAACGCCGCGGTGTCGCTCGGTGAGCTGGTGGAGTGGTATCGGCGGCTGAAAACGCTGCGCGATTCCATCCCTTGATCGTGAAAAAAGCACACGCCGCCGATAAACGCAGATCATAAAGCCAAGAATCTTTCACCGCCAAGCATGCCCCGGACTTGATCCGGGGGACGCCAAGAACGCCAAGGAAAGGCAAAACAATCCAGAACCAAAAGCATGGTTTGCTTTCGTTTCCTTTGTGTCCTTCGCGGACCCTTTGCGACCTTTGCGTTCCCGCTTTTGATTTTATCTGCGTCCATCGGCGTTCATCGGCGGCTAAATAGCTTGCTTTGAGTTCTCACTCTCGATCGAGAACGAGCGCTGCGATTGCAGCGCACTCGACGCCGAAAGGCAAATAACCCGCGTAACCCAACAACGGCATCTCGAAGATCCGGAAGCGATCCACGTACGCCACCGTGTACTCCCAGTGCGAAAGACTGCCGTAGTTCCACATCTCCCAGAAGAATCCGCACAGAAGCGCGGCTACCGAATAGCTCACAACGCCGCGCCAGTCACCGCGCGCGAGCGGCGCCAGCACCGTCGTCCGCCCGCTTAGCCCCTGGATGCTGACGATCACGAGCAGCGGCGAGATCCAAAGAAGGGGGAAGAGATAATCACGAAAGACAGCGAGCGCCGCAAGCGAAAGGGTGGTGATAACGAGCACGAAAGCAGCGGCGAGCTTCGGGCGTGGCAAGCCCGCCGGAAACCACGACGCAAATGCCGTGTCGAGCCGCCCGAACGTGCCCAGCCATTCCGCCGTGCTCACCATAGCCGGCAGCACGGTTGAGAAGGCGAGCGTCGCGAAAAACGTGTACTCAAGCGCGCCGAAGTCTTCGATGCCCACGTAGTGCCAGTTGCCAACGAAGCGGTTTAGGTACTCGAAGAACCACCAGAAGAGCGCACTCAGCGGAAAGAGCATGCCAAAGCGCAACGGATCACGCGTCAGG